>NZ_JBQFOK010000003.1:0-475755 GCF_056533365.1 Ruegeria sp. G5
CCTGACCCGATGCGGCCATGATCGCCTTGACGATGTTATGATAGCCCGTGCACCGGCACAGGTTGCCTTCCAGATAATGCCGGATCTCTCCCTCCGTCGGGCGCGGGTTCTCTTTCAACAGCGCCGCCGCACTCATCACCATGCCCGGCGTGCAGAACCCGCACTGAAGTCCGTGATGATCCTGAAACGCCTGCTGGATCACGTTCAGAGACCCATCCGCATTCGCCTGACCCTCAATCGTTCCAACATCCGCACCATCCGCCTCAAGCGCCAACATGTTGCACGACTTCACAGCCTCGCCATTCACATGCACAACACACGCACCACACTGCGCCGTGTCACACCCAACATGCGTCCCTGTCAAACTCAAATGATCACGCAAAAATCCAGACAATAACGTCCGACCCTCAACTTCACCGCTCACAGCTACGCCGTTCACAGTCATCGAAATCTTCATCAGATTTTCCTCCCTAGCATTCTCGGATCAACCGCCAAAAAGGCGCTTGAACCATCCTTTTTTCTCTTCCGGTGCCTCTGCTTTCTGAGCGGGCTCGGGTTCCTTGGCCGGTGCTGCAGGTTCAGGTGTTGCAGCGGTCTCTGCAGGCTGCTGTTCCTCTTCGACGGCACTTTGGAAGTTTTCAAAGAATTGATCGGCCATCTTTTTCGCGACGCCGTCGATTACCCGACCGCCAAGTTGTGCCAGCTTTCCTCCGACACGGGCATCAACGTTGTACGTCAGCAACGTCCCTTCCGGCACATCCGATAGCGTGACATCTGCAGCGCCTTTGGCAAATCCCGCGGCGCCGCCTTTGCCCTCGCCAGACAGTTTGACGCTTTCCTGAGACACCATGTCCGACAGCGTTACTGCGCCTTTGAACGTGGCCTTCACGGGGCCTACTTTTTGAACAACGGTGGCGTCGAACCCTTCCTCTGCTGTTCCGGACATCTCTTTGCATCCCGGCACACAGTCTTTCAGAACATCAGCAGATAGCAACGCGTCCCAAACTTTGGCGCGCGAAGCGGCGATGACGCGGCTGTCATGTAGCTCCATGTCACTCCCTCCAGTATTTTTGTTAAGCTAAGCGGTGTTATGCGCGCTGCCTATAAGACCTTGGGTGTAGTCAGCGCAGTTTCGGTGGCGAATGGGTCAGGCCATGGTCGGCGAAAATCTCGGCGATTCTGCCATCTTGCAAGGCCGCGTAAATAGCGTCGTCCACAGCATAGCTTAGACCGCGATAGGCGAAGTGAACGGCGACGCCGCTGGTCCAAGTGCTTACTGCGAAACCGGGTAGCGGTGGTGTATGAATCCCCAATTCCGATGTTAGTCCGGCTTCTAGTTGCGCGCGCGCGCCCATTGCGGCTTTCGTTTCTCCGGCCGCTAACGCTTGCATGGCTTCCTCAGCGGTGGGGAAACGGCGCATGTTCTGGGCAAGCTGACCCCCCGGAAAAGCAGACAGGTAAAAATCAGCGATCGAGTCGTTTTCAACCGCGACCGTATCGAACCTGAAATATGCGGGAATAGGGGGGTCCTCGGGGTATTCGTCAAGGCGAAAGGCGATCGCTATTTCTTCGTCATGGTACTGCCCGGTGAAGACGACTTGTTCCACGCGGCATGCAAATTCGCTGTCGTATGGTACATGCAGCATCACATTCGCCACGCGCCCGTTGATCAACGGACCTTTCCATATCCAGTTGCGAAGATCGGCTTCCAGGTCTTCGCCTGCTGCGACAAGATTGAAACGCGCGTCTACGCCAAGATCTGCGGCGATCAGTTTTCCGATCTCGATGTCGACACCTTGAATTTCGCCGTCCCGCTCAAAAGACCAAGGCGCAAAGTCTTCGTAAGCCGCGAATTCTATATAGCCGCGTTCGATGATCGTATCGAGGTCTGCCCCAACGATGTCCCGGCTGGTGTTTTGTGGCTTGGGTTGGGGCACATGATCTTCACACCGGGCCAGTGCCATTCCGGTTGAAAGGGTGGCGGCCAACAGGGAGAAAACGAAAAGGTGTCTGATCATGTGCCCCAGTCTGCCGCGCTATTGCGCAGCAGACAATCCGATCGTTAGTTGTTCGGCGGCTTCAGCGAAATTTGGTTCATCGCCTGAGATCAACACTGCGGCGCGCAACGCGACACTGTCGGCAACCGGCGCCCCGGAGCCGGTCTCGATGGTTTCGGCGATTTGCGTTAGCTCGGACTGCAACGCGTTAGCATCCCCGTCACCGCCTTCGGCCATTGCAGCCAGCAGATCGCGAATTTCCTTAAGGCGATCTGAATGGTCGTCGAGTGCCCCATCGTCAGGCCGGGTCTCAATATAGGTGCGGATGGCCCAAGCTGCTTTTTGTCCAAGCAGTTCACCAAATGCGGGCATCTTGGTGATACCGTTCTGCGTGTACCCTTCGCGGAACCGTTCAACGTACCATTCATCGCCGTATTCTTCGGCCTCGAGGTATCGCAGATCGGGGGCCAACCCACCCGACACCACTCCCAACCCGTGGCAGCGTGCGCAGTTCTGGTTGTACCCCGAATCTCCGATTTCGATCGCGGCTTGCCATACTTCTTCACCCTGGTCGCGATAGGGATTTTCGATCAACCACTCGTCCCCTACATCGGGTAGAGCATCCGTGTTCACCGGCTGTGGGGCGACATCGCCATGGGCCAGCGCCATACCTGCGGCGGTGATGGTGCCTAAGACTGCACCATAAAAACCTAGACGCATCTTCTCCTCCTATACGATGCTTTTCCCGGTGATAACGCAGACAGAATCGGTTCGAAATTCGACCTTGGTTGCAGACGTCGCAGGGCCTGCGACTAAGGTCGAATGGCTTGTCGCGCACTGGGGCGGTTTTACTGTTTCTGCCTGGGAGGAGGCACAACTATGAAGATAATTTCGCGCGCGGTCGCGGCTCTGCTTCTGATGCCGGGATTGGCTTGGGCTGATATCGGTATTTCAGTTACTTACCTGCAGCAGCAGGTCGACCGTCCGCCGGTTTTATCAAACCTCGATCCTGTGCCTGATGACCTAGGATATGCCGGGGCTGACCTCGCCCTTGCCGATAACCTGACGACGGCAAAATTCCTGGGCCATGACTATGAACTTACTGTGACGTCGGTGCCGCAAGACGGTGATTGGCTCGCCGCGGCACGACAAGCTTTGTCAGATAGCCCATATGTGATTCTGGATGCGCCAGCATCTGCGCAGCTGCAAGTGGCGGACCTGCCTGAGGCCGCAAACGCTGTCTTATTCAATGTGTCTGCCCCGGACTTGGACCTGCGTGATCAAGAATGTCGAGCGAACCTGCTGCATACTTTACCGTCGCACGTGATGCGTTCTGACGCGTTGGTTCAGTTTCTGGTTAAACGTCGCTGGGATGATGTGGTCATGATTTCGGGGGAACACCCCGGTGATCAGGCTTTCGCTTCGGCCATGAAACGATCGCTTGCGAAATTCCGACTGGAACTACAGGCCGAAAAGACATGGACGTTTGACGCGGACCTTCGGCGGAACGCTGCGCAAGAAGTTCCTCTCTTCACGCAGGAGTTCGGCGATTACGATGTTCTGCTGGTCGCCGATGAATTGGATGACTTCGGTCGGTACATCGAATTCAATACGTGGGAAGCGCGTCCTGTTGCTGGATCCGAAGGTCTGCAGCCGGTTACGTGGTCGCGCGTTGTTGAGCAATGGGGCGCTGTTCAGATGCAAAACCGTTTTCAGGAAATGGCAGGCAGGGCGATGCGCCCCAGAGACTATGCAGCCTGGGCTGCCTACAGAACTCTGGGTGAAGCAGTAACGCGCACGCAGTCGGATAATCCGGAGGTTTTGCGCGACTATATACTGTCTGATCAATTCGAACTGGCCGGCTTTAAGGGTCGTGCGATGAATTTCCGGCCATGGAATGGTCAATTGAGGCAACCGATCCCATTGGTCACAGATCGCGCAGTTGTCGCGATGGCACCGCTGGAGGGTTTCTTGCATCAACGCTCTGAACTGGACACGCTTGGCATTGATCAGGCGGAAAGCCAGTGTGGCGCTTTCAGGGAGTAATTGGAATGAGATTAACCGCCCTCTTGGGAACGATAGCGCTCTGCGCTCCGGCCTATGCAGATGAGATTTGGATTAGCAATGAAAAGGACGACACGCTAAGTGTGATCGACATCGAAACGCTTGAGGTCATCCGTACCATAGATACAGGTGAACGCCCTCGCGGGATCACATTCTCAAAAGACTATTCGGTGCTTTATATCTGTGCTTCTGACAGCGACGCGGTCCAAGTCATGGACCCCGAGACCGGAGAGATTTTGCACGATTTGCCATCGGGAGAGGACCCCGAACAGTTTGTTCTGCACCCAAACAACCGTCATCTTTATATAGCCAACGAAGATGACGCCATCACCACGGTTGTGGATACGGAAACCCGTCAGGTTATCGCGCAAATTGATGTTGGGATCGAGCCCGAGGGCATGGCGGTTTCTCCTGACGGGAAGATCGCAATCACGACCTCGGAAACGACCAATATGGCCCATTGGATCGACACCGAGACGCGCGAGCTTTTTGCGAATACCCTTGTCGACTCTCGCCCGCGTCATGCTGAGTTCGTCAAAGACGGAACCGAGCTTTGGGTCAGCTCTGAGATTGGCGGCACGATCACGGTATTCGACGTCGAAACTCAGACCGAAAAAGCCAAGATCGAATTCGAAGTGGAAGGTGTCCACCCAGATCGGGTTCAACCTGTCGGGTTTGAACTGTCCAACGGGGATGAAACCGCTTTTGTAGCACTTGGGCCGTCGAACCATATCGCGGCAGTCAACGCCGAGACGTACGAGGTTGAGGACTACATCCTAGTCGGTCGGCGCGTCTGGCATATGGATTTCAATGCGGACAAATCGTTGTTGTTCACCACGAATGGCGTGTCTGGTGATGTGACCGTTATTGACGTGGCCAAACGTGAGCCCATCAAAACAATCAAGGTCGGACGGTTCCCTTGGGGTGCAGCCTTCCGTCCGACAAACTAGAACAAAATAAGGAGATTTTAGATGAACCGGTTGATCCGTTTTGCTGCTGTGTTGGCACTGACGCTGCCGACAGCAGCGCTGGCAGATGATGATGACAATGGTTTTGGATTGGCAGGAATTCTGTCCGCCAAGAATAAAGAGGATTTACCGCCAATTACCTTATCCGCCGGCGTGCCTCTGGCCGAAGCCCCCTGGGAATTGAAATCTGGCACCTATTACGAATTCGAAATTCAGGGCGACGGCAGTCAGGAACTGGCCATTGTCGGGCCCGAGTTTTTCCGCGCTATCTGGGTGGACGAGATCGTCGTTGAAGGGTTGGAAATCCGCCCACTTGGGGTCGATTCCATCGAATTCGACGAAGCGGGGGAAATGGAAATAGGCTTTGTCGCGATCAAGCCGGGCAGTTACTATCTGAAAGTACCGGGAAGTACCGGCGAGACACAGCGACTGGAGATTACCATTAAGTGACCGGGCTTTCTGTCCGCAATGTCAGCTACACCTATGGTGAAAAACGCGCCCTTGATGACGTGAGCTTTCATGTCCCGAACGGCGCGTTTTGCGCGTTGTTGGGGCCGAACGGGGCAGGAAAATCCACTCTTTTTTCTTTACTGACGCGCCTGTTCACGACCGCCGAGGGTACGATCGAGATCGCGGGTTTCGATATTTCGAAAAATCCGCGCCGTGCGCTGGCTCAGATCGGGGTGGTGTTTCAGCAACCAACTTTGGACTTGGATCTGACTGTACACCGTAATCTAACTTATTTTGCGGCCTTGCACGGGTTGTCCGGCAAACAGGCAGATACCCGGATAGCCGCCGCGTTAGAGCGATTGGACATGGCTGAGCGCGCGCGTGAACGGACGCGCGATTTGAATGGCGGACATCGGCGGCGATTGGAAATCGCGCGATGTCTGATTCATTCGCCTTCGGTTCTTTTGCTGGACGAACCCACTGTTGGTTTGGACGCTGCGGCCAGAAACTCGATAACGAAACATGTGCATGATCTGTCCTCGCAAGACGGACTCACGGTCCTATGGGCCACCCATTTGACCGATGAGATAGAGCCTGACGACGACGTCGCCATTCTGCACAAAGGACGGATGCTCAAACGCGGCACATGCAATGAGATCACGCAGGGCGCACCGCTACAGCAGGTGTTTCTGACGCTCACAGGAGCCGCAGCATGAGGGCCGCTCTGATCGCCTTGCGCGCCATTCTGATCCGAGAGGCGTTGAGGTTTGTCCGTCAACGCAGCAGGTTTATCGCGGCTTTAGTGCGCCCTCTGGTTTGGTTGATTGTGTTCGCGGCAGGGTTTCGCGCCGCGCTGGGGCTGTCGATCACGCCGCCTTATCAGACCTACATCACTTACGAGATCTACATTGTGCCCGGCCTGTGCGGGATGATCATGCTGTTCAATGGGATGCAAAGCTCGCTTGGGCTTGTGTATGACCGCGAAATGGGGTCGATGCGTTTGCTTTTGACCAGCCCCTTGCCGCGTTGGTGGTTGTTGTTTTGTCGCCTATTGGCCAGTACCGCGATCTCTGTCCTGCAAGTGTATAGCTTTCTTGCCGTGGCCGCTGTCTATGGGATTGATATGCCGTGGTACGGCTATCTGTTTGTTTTACCTGCGCTGATTGTCAGCGGCCTGATGCTGGGTGCGTTGGGGTTGGCGCTGTCATCGGCCATCAAGCAACTAGAGAACTTTGCCGGTGTGATGAACTTTGTCATCTTTCCAATGTTCTTTCTTTCGTCGGCGCTCTACCCGTTGTGGAAAATGGCCGAAAGCTCAGCCATTTTGCGCGACATTTGTGCGGCCAACCCATTTACGCACGCGGTCGAATTGATCCGGTTTGCACTTTACGGGCAGTTCAACGCGTCTGCGTTGGGTTGGACCATTCTTGCTGGTGCGGTGTTTCTCGCCCTTGCTGTTTGGGGCTACAATCCTGCGCGCGGTATGAAAAGACCCAGGGGATGATTGCGTCTACGACCATGGCAGACGTGAAAAACAGTCAGTGATGCGCTATGCTGTAATCTATCGGAGGGTTCTGACATGTTCCGCATGGCGTCATTTTTTCTGTTCATAGCGTCCGCTTCCTTGGCTCAAACGGTCGAGGATGAATTCGGCACGCTAAACCCACAGGATACGGGATGGGGCAAAGTCCTGAGCAATATCGAAAACGGTATTACCGACATGACGACCTGTGCGTCGGGGTATTACATGACGAAATCGGGTCGTCATGATTTGGCGCGCACTTTGTTCAATACCTGCGCCGAGGCGGGATATACCGGTGCGATGACCTGGATGGGTCAACTGGATAACAACGGTTTGGGCGGTCCCTATGACCCGGATGCCGCGGCTGCCTGGGATAAGCGCGCAGCGGATCTGGGCGATCCTGTCGGGAAGTTCAACTACGGTCTGAACCTATTGCGGGGCCACGGTGTTCCCAAGGACGAACAGCTTGGCCGCGCTTATGTGGACGAGGCTGCGCGCGAGGGGTTGAAGGTTGCCAAACGGTTGCAGGAATCGGGCTATGATCCGAACGAAGTGACGCCGGATGCAGACGAATGGAAATACGCGCCTTTGTTCTGACCTAAGCTTAATCCCGATTTTCTACGACCAAAGGATGAGGTCCGGCATCTGATTACTTGATGTGCGTCAAGCCGGTGCTCACGCCGCAGAAAGTATACTTCGACAAACGTTCGGAGGATCTAATGAAACACGTCATCCTAACCCTTGGCCTTGCAACCCTTGCCAGTTATGCCTCGCCTGTTTTGGCCCAATCCACATTCGATCGGGTCAAGGTAGAAGCGGGAGAGACGCTGTTTTTATCCGAATGCCGACGGTGTCATGCTCAGGACGCAACTGATCCCAGTTATGGTCCGCCCTTGGATGGTGTTGTGGGACGTCGTGCCGGAACAGTAGATGGGTACACCTATTCCGAGGCGTTGGCCGGGTCGGGCATTGTTTGGACACCAGCCGCGTTGCGCGCCTGGATGGAAGACAACGATGGGTTCATGCCGGGAACCAAAATGCGACATGTGGGGATCGAAGATCGCACTGTGCAAGACTTTATTCTGGCTTACCTGAACAGTATTACCGAGTAAGCTGCTATTCGATTACGACCCGCGGAAGCCAATGGCTTTCCGGGTCGGATTCGTGGATATCAGCGGCAGAAACGGGTCTGAGATCACCCGCTTCGGGCGGGGCAGACAATAAGCCCATATCCATTTCATGAAGCGCCCCGACCAGACGATCTTCTTCAACCTGAAGGCGGTAATAAATACCGTTCCACATATCGATGCCATATTCGGTAGCGCCCTTGTGAATGAACAGAAGATCATATTCCAAATCGGTCAGGTCGTCAGGGGAAACCTCGCGTCTTAACTCGTAGGGGTAGGGGACATGGCACCAATGCTTTTCGGAACTTTCAAGACAACGAAAAGGGCGCATTGACAGAAAGTGTTCTGTGAAGGCGTCGCCGCTTAGATCGATTTCGTAAGCCACCCCTTCATTTTTTGGACTGAAATTCACATTACCAATCAACGTTTTATCGCCCGACCCGTCCTGTAGAAAAATCTGTTTCGGCCCAAGCAAAGGGTCCGCATATGCGCAAAGGCCAGAGGCGATCAGGATCATGGTTGCCGCAAACTGTTTCATGGCAAACTCCGAAAAAAACTTGGGCCAACCTAGTTGAAATTCAATTTTGGCACCCTACGACCATTGTGCAATTTCACCGATCTTCCTGCCTGCGAATAATACACGTGCCAACACTCCCGACGTGTCGGGGATTCGGCGTTGAGGAGAGACACAAGTCTAGGGAGGACACCGATGAGCCGGTTTATTATCGCGGCGGTTGCAAGCGTTTTGGCGACGGGAGCAGCATACGCAGAAGTTACCGAAGACGATCTGGCCAATGACCAAACGATCACCACGCAGGTCGTGACAAACGGCATGGGTCGGCATTTGCAGCGCTATAGCCCGCTGGACATGCTCAACAAGGAAAACGTGGATAACTTGCTGCCGGCATGGGCGTTCAGCCTTGGCGGTGAAAAGCAGCGCGGTCAGGAAACCCAGCCGCTGATCTACGACGGAATGATGTACATTACCGGGTCTTATTCGCGCCTTTACGCGATTGACCTGAAGACTGGCAAAGAGGTCTGGCAATACGACGCACGTTTGCCCGAAGGCATTCTGCCGTGCTGTGACGTGGTCAACCGAGGCGCCGCGATCTATGGCGACAAGATCTTTTTCGGAACGCTGGACGCGCGCATCGTGGCGCTGGATCTGAAAACCGGTGACGTGGTCTGGCGGGACAAAATCGCCGATTATAAGGCTGGCTATTCATATACCGCGGCTCCGCTGATCGTGGACGGACTTGTCGTCACAGGCAACTCGGGCGGTGAATTCGGGATTGTCGGTGAAGTACAGGCGCGGAACGCAGATACAGGCGACATCGTCTGGACCCGTCCGGTCATCGAAGGCCACATGGGCACGCTGAACGGCGAAGAAAGCACCATGACAGGCGAGCTGAACGCGACATGGCCCGGCGACATGTGGAAAACCGGCGGCGGCGCGACATGGTTGGGCGGTTCTTACGACGCAGACACCGACACGTTGGTATTTGGTGCTGGCAACCCGGCTCCTTGGAACAGCTGGCTGCGGAACGCGGGAACGCCGACCGAGGGCAACAAAGGTGACAACCTTTACGCCGCAAGCCGCATCGGGATTGACCCCAAAACCGGCGATATCAAATGGCACTTCCAGACCACCCCGCGTGAGGGTTGGGACTATGATGGTGTGAATGAAGTGGTTGCCTACACCGATCGCGAGGGCAATCAACGGTTCGCGACCGCCGACCGGAACGGGTTCTTTTATGTTCTGAACCGTGAAGATGGTGCCTTTGTATCAGCCAGCCCTTTCGTCAAGGACATTACATGGGCCGAAGGCGTGGATGAGACAGGTCGCCCGATCTTTGTCGAAAACAACCGCCCGGGTGACCCAACTGCGGCAGCCGATGGTAAGAAAGGTGAAGTGATCTTTGCGTCGCCTTCCTTCTTGGGTGGGAAGAACTGGATGCCGATGGCGTTCTCGCCCAAAACCGGTAATTTCTATGTGCCGTCGAACGAGTGGGGCATGGATATCTGGAACGAGCCGATCACCTACAAGAAAGGTGCCGCTTATCTGGGCGCGGGCTTTACCATCAAGCCAAACTACGAAGACCATATCGGCTCTCTCAAAGCCATTGACCCGGATACGGGCGAATGGAAATGGGAATACAAGAACGACGCGCCGCTTTGGTCAGGTGTTATGACAACGGCTGGTGGTCTGGTGTTCTTTGGCACCCCAGAAGGTGAGTTTATCGCGCTGGATGACGAAACCGGTGAGAAACTGTGGTCTTTCCAGACTGGGTCCGGCATCGTCGGTCAACCAGTTACATGGGAACAGGACGGCGAACAGTACGTCTCGGTGATTTCGGGCTGGGGTGGTGCTGTTCCACTGTGGGGCGGCGAAGTGGCCAAGAAGGTCAATTACCTCAACCAGGGTGGTACCTTGTGGACCTTCCGGTTGCCGAAAGAGCTGGCCTCGGCCAACTGATTTGAAACTGGAAACCTTTGAACGCGCGTCCTTTTGGGCGCGCGTTTTCGTGTATACGACTTTCCGACAGTAGGCGCGCTTCCATTCCCTTGCTAGGCTTCGTTAGGTTGGGGCGAATAATTGCAAAGGCCATTACCAATGCTTGCAAATGCCGTCGGGCGAAACGATTTCGAAAACGTGTTGATCGTCGATGATCACCCACTGTTCTGCGACGCGTTGTCGATGACGCTGAGGTCAGTCACGCATATCGGCGAGATTCATACGGCGGATAGGCTGGAGGATGCGCTTGAGCGTATTTCCGGCGGCTTGAAACCGGATGCGATCATGCTGGACCTTAACCTTCCCGACGTGGATGGTCTGGATGGGTTGGTCCGTCTGAAAACCATTGCGGATGCACCGGTGATCGTTGTGTCATCCATAACGGACAATCGTATGATCAGTCAGGTGATCCATGCCGGGGCCTCGGGCTATGTTCCGAAGCATAGCCAGCGGGATGTTTTCCGGACAGCGTTTGAAACCGTTCAGGCAGGGGATGTGTTTCTGCCGGACGGGTGTGTTTTGATCGAATCCGATGAAGAAGATGAACAGCAAGACGCAATCGCGCGTCTTGCGACGCTGACCAACCAGCAAGCGCGCATTCTGCAACTGATCTGCGAGGGCAAACTGAACAAGCAGATCGCCTATGATTTGACGATTGCCGAAACAACGGTCAAGGCTCATGTAACGGCGATCATGCGGAAACTTGGCGTACAAAGCCGGACGCAGGCTGTTTTGATTGCCAAGAAAGCGTCCTTTGCCAGCGTCTTGCAAGATTCGGGCTAAGCTGCATACTCTCCTAAATCGTCGCGCTTTAGGGAGGAGGCACGATGGACCAAGCTGTCGGGTGGGCACCGGCCCGTGCCGTTGCGCCAGGTATTGTAAAAACAGCTTTTGTAAGACATGACGCGGATGACGCGGTCATGGAACTTGCACGCGCATTGGGTGAGGACCCACTGGCCCTCGTCGTCCTGTTTGTCAGTGCTTGCGCGGATGCTGCAAAGGTCATCGAACAAGCGACGTCGGTGCTTGCACCAACGCCTGTTGTTGGGTGTACGACCGCTGGTGAGCTAACCGGTCAGGGTTACACCGAGGATCAGATCGTTGCGATCGGTCTGCCTGCATCTCATTTTTTGGCGCGCACGGTTTTCGTGCCAGACCTGAATGATTTCTCGGCGCCGGACCTCATTCATGAGATGATCCACAACCGAAACGAGATGACTTTGGCGGCCCCGGACTGGCACCATGAGTTTACCTTCTTGCTGATCGACGGGCTATCGACGAAAGAAGATGCGCTGACCTCCGAACTGGCTGTAGGATTGGGGCCAGTTCCGCTGTTCGGGGGGTCGGCCGGGGACGGGACCCGTTTTGAACAAACATATGTCTTGCATGATGGGCAGGCCTTGGAAAATGCTGCGATCTTGACGCAGGTTCGTACGCGGTGTCCGATCAAGGTGTTCAAGACCGACCACCTTATTCCAACGGTACAACGCATGGTCGTTACCAAGGCCGATCCCGCCAGACGAATTGTACACGAGATAAACGCTGAACCTGCCGCGCGCGAATACGCAAGAATCCTGGGCAAAGACCCTGAGCAATTGACGCCCTTCACCTTCGCAGCCCATCCAGTTGTTGTTCAAATTGGTGGCCAGCACCATGTACGCGCCATTCAACGTGTAGACGGAAACGGTGATCTTGTCTTCTTTTCGGCGATAGATGAGGGGCTTGTTCTTACTCTGGCGGAACCCTTGGATATGGTAACGCATCTGGATCGCGAGGTCGGTGCTCTGGCAGAGAAAGTGCAGCCCGACGCGATACTTGGATGTGATTGTATCTTGCGCCGGTTGGAGGCGCAGGAAAAGCAGATGACCGGCGCGTTGTCGAAAATCCTTTCGGATAACAGAGTTGTCGGGTTTTCAACCTATGGCGAGCAGTTCAACTCGATCCACGTCAACCAAACGCTGACCGGGGTGGCCATTTACCCTCCGGACGAGGCATCGCATGATTGAAGCCTTGATCAACCCCAATGATCCTCTGGATCGGCAAAACGAAAAGCTGCTGAAAATTGCCGAAGCATTGATGCGAAGGGTTGAAGAGTCCACCGATGCAAGCGGTGCTGCCTATGCCCAATTTCAAAGAGCTGCCGTGCTGGAACAAGAGGTTCGCTCCAGAACACTTGAACTGGAACATGCCCTTGAATTGCTCAACGATTCCAATGCCAGACTTGCACAAGCCAATCAGGAAACCGAAGCCGCCCGAGCGGACTTGGCAAACGCGATTGAGACGGTTCAGGAAGGGTTCGCTCTTTTTAATCTCGATGAAGAGCTGGTCCTGTGCAACAGCCGATTTGGTATGCACATGCCGGACATTCAAAGCCGTCTGACACCGGGGCTAAGATTCACGCAATACGTGGAACTGGTCAGTCAGTCCAAGTTCCTTTCGTTGCCTGAAGCCGTCTCTCCGCAGGATTGGGCCCGTCGACGTATGGCCCGGCATGCAGACGATCACGTGGTCTTTAACGTACGGCTGAATGGTAATCGTTGGACGCAGGTTTCGGAACATCGCACCCCGGATGGTGGCACCGTCATTCTTCAGACTGACGTCACTGACATCATGCGCGTCGAGCGTCAGGAGCGGGATCGTATCTTGGACGATCAAGCCCGGCTGATCCGTGCCACACTTGAACATATCGACCAAGGTGTGTGCATTTTTGACAGCAAGTTACGTCTGATTGGTTGGAACAACAGGGCCAGCGAGTTGTTGGCCATTCCAAACGCTCAATTCCAGATGGGTGCGCAGTTCAAGACGCTATTCAACCGTCTGAGTTCGACAATTCGGTTCGAAGGGGGCGTCAACGATGCCGACTTGCTTGCATGGGTAAACCGAACGGCCGAGCGCCCGCCGTTGCGGTTTCAGATGCACAGTGGGCGCATGAAAATCCTGTCTGTTTTTGCCCAGGAAATGGCTGACCGAGGGTTCGTGATTTCTTTCTCGGATGTGACTGCGGAAAGACAATCCGCGCAGGCATTGTACGAAGCGAAGGCGTTGCTGGAACAAAGGGTGGCTGCCCGAACGGAAGAGCTTGCAGATGCGCTGAACGAAGCCGAACGCGCCAACGCGTCAAAGTCCCGTTTCGTCGCTGCAGCCAGCCATGATCTGCTGCAACCTTTGTCAGCAGCGAAGCTATACGTCGCGACGCTTGGCAGCGGTTTGGATGAAACTGACGCCCGCAATGTCGCGGCCAAGGCTGAAAGCGCACTCAGCAGTGTAGAACACATACTCGAGGCGCTATTGGATATTTCAAAACTGGATTCAGGACGCGCCAAGGTCCACCTTTCGACCCTGCCTATTGGTAATTTGCTGTCGCAGCTGGAAGATTCTTTTCGCCCTGTCGCACAGGCAAAAGGACTTGAGTTGCGGATTGTTCAATCTGGTCTGCAAGTATCCAGCGACGCCAGCTATTTGAGACGTATCCTGCAAAACCTTTTGTCGAACGCGATCCGCTACACCGAGACGGGAAAAGTGGTTGTCGGGGTGCGTCGGCGCGGGGCTTCGGTCGCTGTTGAGGTTTGGGATACCGGCATTGGAATTGCTGCGGATCAGCGGGACATCGTATTCCAGGAATTCCAACGGTTACACGCCGACGCCAGCGCTGCCGAGGGCATGGGCCTTGGTTTGGCCATCGTTGAACGCGCATGCGGGCTGCTGAAACACCCCATAAATTTGCGGTCTGAGGTCGGAAAGGGCTCGGTCTTTTCGGTTGAAATCCCATTGGCCGAGGCGATCAGCCCTGGGTTAGACAAACCGCTGCAGCGCAAGCCGGCAGAGCTCAAGACGCTTAGCAGCACGGTCGCGTTGTTGATAGAGAATGACGAAAACCTGAGAACGGCTTTGACAATGACTATCGAAGCCTGGGGTGTACAGGTCTTGGAATGTGAAAGCGAAGCCGAGGCGATTAATTTGCTGCGTGAAATCGGTATCTTACCCGATATCATAGTCGCCGATTATCAGCTTAATCACGATATGACAGGGTTGGGGGCAATACGCGCGTTGCGGCGGGAATTCGGCAACTTGCCAGCGTGCGTTATCTCGGCCAACCGGTCGCCTGAATTGACGAAGCAATGTAAAAAAATGGGGCTTCCGCTGTTGCGAAAGCCCATTGATGCGCAAAGTCTAAAAGCCGTTTTCGAAACGGCGCTTGCGGACGAACCGACTGCTTAAACCGAATTGGTTTCGGGCGGGCAGAGCAATCATGCTCTACCCGCCGTTTTGATCTAACCATACACCAGATTTGGCAGCCACGTGACGACCCACGGAAACAGCATACAAATCACAAGGCCGACGATCTGCAGGAAAAGGAATGGCAGAGCGGCTTTGAAGATGTCTGTCATCGGTATTGACGGCGGAGCGACACCGCGCAAGTAGAACAATGCATATCCAAAGGGTGGCGAAAGGAAGCTCATCTGCATGTTAACGAGGTAGAGCACACCGAACCACAACACCAGATCGTTGGGATCGTCAAAGCCAAAGGCGGCTGCACCCAAGGCTTTGATAATCGGGACAAAGATAGGCACGCACAAAAGCAGAATGCCGACCCAATCAAGGAACATCCCCAGCACGACCAGCAGGATTTGCATTACGATCAGAATACCCCATGGGCCCAGACCCGCGCCCTGCATCGTCTCTTGCACGAATTGCTGGCCGCCTTCCAGAACGTAGAGCCCCACAAAGATCGTCGCACCAAACATGATCCAGATCACCATCGCCGAAGCTTTGAGTGTTGTCAGACATGCCTCGCGCACTGTGGGCCAATCCAATTTGTTGTGGATCGCAGCAACGATGAAGGCCCCAAAGGTGCCGATGCCCGCAGCCTCGACCGGAGTAGCAACACCCGAAAAGATCACGCCAAGAACGATGATGATTAGCGCGATAGGGGCGGACATCTTGCCCAGCAAACGCATCTTTTCGCGGTTCGAGATACGCTCATCCACCGGGATTGGCGGGCCAAGCACGGGGTTTATGTACGACCGCACGACCACGTAGATGATGTACATGCCCGACAACATCAGGCCCGGAATAACCGCGCCGATGAAAAGCTCACCCACCGATTGTTCGGCGACCACGGCGTAGATAATGGCTAGAATGGACGGTGGGATCAGAATACCCAGCGTACCCCCGGCCATGATCGAACCCATAGCAATCTTGGTGTCGTAGCCGCGTTTCAACATTGCAGGCAGTGCGATGATACCCATGGTGACCACCGCCGCACCGATCACACCAACCATGGCCGCCAGAACGGTCGATGCCAGAATGGTTGCGGCCGCCAATCCACCTTTCAGACCGCCCAGAACCTTATAGATCACATCGAACATGTCGTTGATGATCCCGGCCCTTTCGAGCATCGCGGCCATAAATATGAACAGGGGGATTGCCGATAGCTGATAGTTCGTCATCAGCGGGAAGATGCGGCTTGGAACGATGTTCAGGGCCCGCGCATCACCCAATATGAACAGGAAAACACAGGCCAGACCCCCGGTGACAAAGGCAAGCGGCAAGCCTGCCATCAACAGGACCAGCAACGATCCAAACATTACGAGCGTCAACAGCTCGATGGACATATCCAGACCCATCGGTCAGTACCCCCGTGCAATCGTTCGGATGTCTTTGGACAGTTTCGACACCCCTTGCAAAATCAACAGAACCGCGCCCACGACCATCATCCATTTCATTGGCCAAAGCGGGATTTCCCATTCGTTAAAGCTGATTTCGCCCCAACGGACATTCGGATCGGTCCAATCGCCGATGGTTAGCGCACCGAACATCTGGAAGAAGCTCAACTCTCCACGTGCCCAATCTGAAACGACCGAGTTCCCTGTGGGCACCGCGATCGCGTCCATCGCAAAGATGTAGGATGTTACGAGCAACGTACCTGCAAAGATAAAGAAGAAGATTGAAGTGAACAGATCTGCCCAAGCCCGTTTTGGCTTAGTCAATGGAGCGTAGAAGATATCGACGCGGACATGGCTTTCCGTCAGCATCGCATAAGATCCCGCGATCAGGTATTGCATGCCGAACATCAGGTACATGGATTCGTGCGCCCAGTTAGTGGGGGCGTTGAAGACGTACCGTACGATCACCTCGTAGTAATAGACGAACACCGCAATTACCGCCCAGTAACTGACGAACTCACCCGCGTAGAGTGACAGGCGGTCTATCCAGTTCTCGGCATATTCGTGGTCGGCCTTGCGTGCGCCGGGGTCCAGCTCAGCAGCGCGGGCGGCGGTTTCTTCGTCGATCTCCATCTCGGGTTCATGCGGTTCTGCATCTGCTTTGGCGCGCGCACTCGTGACGAGGCGCGGCAGCATTAATGCGTCAATCGCCATGAAAGCCAGGATTGTGAAGAAAGCGTAACGTGCAACGGAACCCCAGAATTCCCGGTTCGCGCCAGCGGCCTCGGCCAGCGGCTGCGCTTCGGTCAACGCTGTTTCGGACTCGACCAGTCGTTCGCGCCCGGTGGCTATAGCCTTTTCCGCGCGGTCTAGCGACCGTTCAGCACGGCGCTTTTGCAACGCTGTTCCGTCCTGAGCGGCCTCAACAGCGGCGCGCAGTTCATCGATGCCTTCTTCGGCCGATTGCACGCGTTCTGTTTCTCGCTCGATTGTCCGTTCGGCTTGTCGAACAACGTTCACGGCGTTGGAAAATTCGTTACGTGCGGTGCGTTCTTCGCCATTGGCGTAGAGGATCATCAGGAAGACTGGTAGATAAACCAATCCCAACAGGCTGCGCAGGTAAAACCGGTGCAGACCCAGCATTCCGCCTGTGACCAGTATAAGGTACCCCAAAGGCAGCCCATATGTCCGTTTTTCGGGTTGGGCTTTGCGTGCCAAGACCATTGCAAGGGCCGGAAAGGCAATCAGCCCGACCCAGTACAGCCAGTGTGGCAGCGTAAAATCGACGCTCGGCATGTTACGTTCCGAATTCCATAGAAAAGTCATGTCCGCGCAGAGACCTGCGCGGACTGTTGGTCAGTTGTTCCTTGGATTACAGATCCAGTGTTTGCCCTTCGATCATCTCTGGGGTCACATAACCCAGAGAACCGGACATCATGTAATCAAGCTGGATCTTGAAGACCCGCGCCGCATCTTTGTCGCGGTTGGCGTACTTGAACCAGATCGGCACTGCGACCTCGGTCATCAGTTCCACGTCGTCCTGTGACAGACGGGTGATCTGAGTACCTTCGGCCTCGAATTTCTTCCATGCTTCTTGGTCGGCGGCCTGAATTGCGGCGTGGTGCAGATCGGAATAGACGTGGGTTTCCATTTCCACGAATTCCTGCATCTGTGGGCTCAGCTTGTCCCACGCGGCCTTACCGACGGTGATGTCCATGATGTCAACGGGCTGATAGACTGACATGAAGCCCGGAGGTCCCATCACGATGTAATCGGTCACCTGGCTAAAGCCCAGAGCATGGTTCACCGCAGGTCCCACAAAGTCGGCCACGTCGATGGTGCCTTTTTCCAGCGCTGGGAAGATCTCGGACCCGGGCAGAACGGTTGTTTCAGCACCCAGTTCCGAGAAGACCTCGGCGACCATACCACCGGGCAGACGCATCTTACGTCCGGCAAAGTCATCGACCGAGCGGATCGGAACCTTCGAGTGGATGATGTTCGGGCCGTGGTGGACAGGTCCGACAAAGTGAAGACCTTGTGCCCCCAAAAGCTCGCGCGCAATTTCCAGACCGCCAAGACCGTAGTAGAACGTGTCATACTCATGCGGCTGACGCAGACCCAGCGGATAAGAGCTGAGGAATACTGCGGCAGGAATGATACCCTGATAGTAGATGGTGAACGGGTTGATCGCATCCAGAACGCCGTTTTTCACAGCATCCGCCAGTTGGAAATCACCTACGACGTCATTCGCGCCGAACGCCTGAAAGGCCAGCTCGCCCCCGGTCTTTTCCTCAATCGTGGCGCACCAGTCTTTGAAGACCTGCAAACCGATCCCACCGGGCCACGATGTTTGAATTTTCCAGGTCGTCCCTTCACCTGCAGCCGTCGCGATATGAGGCGCGGCCAAAGTTGCAGCACCGGCACCTGCAATAGTTCTAAACGCGCTGCGGCGCGTGATAAGCTTTTTGGTCATTTGTTCCTCCCTTTAGTCACCGCCACGCCGATACAGGGCAATGCCAGTGCCCTCTTAGCATAACCCGAACTTCTTAAATTGGTAATATTATTTTTCCAATTTATAACGGGCTCACTTTTGCGTGACGAAAAACGGCTGTTTTGGAGGTTCGCAAGCGCGCTCAGATTGCCAGATGGCGCTGTTCGCGCGCTTGGTTTTCTTGATACCATTGAAATGTAGCACGTTTTTTAGCGGAGTCGCTTAAAGCGGCGAGAAAAAACAATCGCGCGAAATGGCGGCCAGCGTTTTGCCAAAAATGGGTGTGCTCAACACCGCAAAGATTCTACCCGGCCAATACCGGTTGAATTAATTCTGTCAAAGTCACATAGTTAATTAGGCCGACACTTTTAGCGCGGCCTTTTAAGCAAGTGTGTGAATTCACGGCCCTTGGATGATGTTCAGAACTTCCGCTGGCGAACGCTTTATCTTTTGCGCTTTGGCATAGCATCGCCGCCTTTTGCTGCCGCTGCGCGCGCGCGGTTTTTCTTGCTGCTGGGCTTCCCTTTGGGCGGAGGAGGGCCCTTGGGGCGTCGGTCCGCCTTCTTACCGGGTGCGCTCGCGGATTTGCTGTCTCGCTTGGGTTTGCTTTCAGGCTTAGCTCCCTCAGAGGATCGGGCCTCTTTCTTTTGTCGGCCCTTTGCGGGTCTAGGCTCGACTTGGCGAGGTGGTCTCTGAGCGTTTTTCGATGGCGCGGCTTTTGGTTTTGGGCTCCACTTCGGGCCGGTTTTCAAGACTTTGGAAAGGTCGGGTGGTGTGTCCAAGCGTACAAGGTCTTTGGTACCTTCGATCTTCATCTCTGGTCCGATCGCGTCCAGGAACCCGTCCACGCTACTTTCGCGAATTTCAACATACGTCACATCATCAGCGATACGGATTGCGCCGATATCGGATTTGGTGATGTTACCCGCCTTGCAAACCATCGGTAGCAGATACCGAGGCGACGCGTTCTGATTGCGACCTTCAGATACCGAAAACCAGACACTGGGGCCAAATGGTGCGCTCGGTTTGGCGGTGGACGATTTGACGTCGCTCAACTCTTCGGGCGCGGAATGCAAGCGTCTGTATTGGCGAACATAGGCCGTTGCCAATTGTTCTGGCGAGTATTTCGCAACCAGTTCGTCTACTGACGCACGCTCGCTCTCCAGCGGATCGGTTTGCCACTCTTCGGCGCTGAACATACGCTGCAAATCCTGCGCGTTCACTTCTTCGGCGGAAGGCGCTGCGCCCCAATCAGCCGTCAATTTGGCGAATTTCAGTAAACGTTGCGCCTTTTTGAACGATGATGGTGCGACTATTAATGCGCTGACACCCTTTCGCCCAGCTCGCCCAGTTCGACCAGACCGGTGCAACAGAGTTTCGTGGCTGTTTGGCAGCTCGGCGTGGATCACCAGATCCAGGTTCGGTAGGTCGATACCACGTGCGGCCACATCTGTCGCCACACAAACCCGGGCACGCCCGTCTCGCATCGCTTGCAAAGCATTGGACCGTTCGCTCTGGGTCAGTTCGCCTGACAAAGCAACGACAGAAAACCCCCGGTTCGACAGCCGGGCGGTCAGACGCGCGACCATGGCACGCGTGTTGCAGAACACAATGGCGTTCGGCGCCTCATAATAGCGCAACACGTTGATGATCGCGTTTTCTCCGTCGCGGGGGGCAACGTTCAACGCTCTGTATTCGATATCGGCGTGTTGCGTACGCTCACTGACAGTGCTCACCCGTTCCGCGTCACGCTGGTAACGTGTGGCGAGGGACGCAATGGCATTTGGCACTGTGGCCGAAAAAAGCAGTGTCTGGCGATCCGTCGGTGTCTCGTCGAGGATGAACTCAAGGTCCTCGCGGAACCCAAGATCAAGCATCTCGTCGGCCTCATCCAGAACCACGGAACGCACCGACGTCAAATCGATCGAGCCACGCATGA
The DNA here is from genome assembly GCF_056533365.1 of Ruegeria sp. G5. Classification (NCBI taxonomy): domain Bacteria; kingdom Pseudomonadati; phylum Pseudomonadota; class Alphaproteobacteria; order Rhodobacterales; family Roseobacteraceae; genus Ruegeria; species Ruegeria sp. G5. The sequence continues at coordinate 20,740 of NZ_JBQFOK010000003.1, forward strand.
TATGGTCGCGCAGACGTCCAGGTGTGGCGACCACGATATGCGCGCCGCGGGATAGCGCGCGGCGCTCATCACGCATGTCCATCCCACCCACACAAGAGGTGATGTATGCACCTGCATCGGCATATAGCCACCCCAGTTCGCGTTTTACCTGCAAGGCGAGCTCTCTTGTCGGGGCAATGACCAAGGCGAGGGGCGCTGCGCTGCGGTCAAATGCCTCTGCATCGCCCAATATGACTGGCGCAATTGCAAGCCCGAATCCGATTGTTTTCCCTGATCCGGTCTGCGCCGAAACCAACAGGTCGCGGCCTTCCAGATTTGGTGCAGACACGGCCTCTTGGACCGGTGTTAGAGTAACATATCCTTTGCGTTTCAGCGCATCGGCGAGTGTTTGTTTCATGGATCGGTTCTCTTGGGTGATGCTGTCACCCTCAGAGCGCTCAACACACGTTTCATAATCAAAGCTGGGTCCATAGCGAGAGAATAAAGGGATGTATAGAGCAGAAGGTGCATATCCGCGCGACAACGTCGGATCAGTAGTAAATCGTCCTGCTACGCGGGTCATACTTTGGGGAGTTTGGTGAGTCTTAAGAGGAAAAAACAGAACCCGAGGGGACTGTTTTTTATTGGTCGGAGTGAGAGGATTCGAACCTCCGACCCCTGCCTCCCGAAGGCAGTGCTCTACCAGGCTGAGCTACACTCCGACCGTGGCGGGTGATCTATACGGGGTATACTGGATGTGCAAGGGGGATTTTGCCCACGCGCAGCGCGTAAAAACGCGCTGATCTAACCTAGGGCAATGGGTCTGTACGATAGAGACGCACTTTGGTTCCACCGTGATCAACAACCGGCCCGTCGGGCAAGAGAGGGAGCCGCGTTGCGCGTGCCAGAGCAGGTGCGCTTGTCACGATTCCAACACGCCATCCTGTAAATTTTGACATCAGCACAGTACCAAGTGAGCCATATAGAGACCGTAACCCTTTTTCTTCACCGATCCGGGCACCATAGGGTGGGTTGACGATGATCAGACCGGGCTTGCTGGTTGCCGGTTCAATTTCGCTGACGGCGCGGGTCTGAAAATGCGTGTGATCCGATACGCCCGCGTGGTCGGCGTTTGCTATGGCAGCCTGAACAGCGCCACTGTTGCGATCTGATCCTTCAAAGACAAGGTCCGTCGTTTTTGAATTGGTGGCTTGCCGCATATTCGTCCACACTTCTGGGTCAAAGCCTTTCAGGTGTTCGAATGTGAAAGGACGACTTCGCCCGGGGTTTAGCCCAAGCGCAATCTCGGCCGCTTCGAGAACAAACGTGCCGGATCCGCACATCGGGTCCAGCAAGGGTTCTTTCCCTTTGAAACCGCATTCACGCAGGAACATGGCCGCCATCGTCTCGCGCATGGGGGCTTTGGCAACGGCGGGTTTGTGACCGCGCTTGTGTAGTGGCTCGCCAGATGTATCAACCGATAAGGTGCAGACGTCCTTTTCGATTCGCAGCAAAACGCGCACATCCGCCTCAGCAGAGATTGGAGCGCCCAATGTATCGGCGATCGCGCTTTCGATCCGCTGACGCGCGGCGCCAGCGTGGTAAATTCGAGACTTACGGCTGGTAGCTTCGATTTTGATCGCCACGTTTGCGCGCAGGAATTCGGACCAGGGAAATTTACGAGCGCGCTTGTCCAGCTGAGATAGGTGTGCAGCCGGAAAGCTACCCATCCGAACCAGAACCTTGTTGGCACCGCGTAGGCAAAGGTTGGCCCGCCAGACTTCGGACCAGGGACCGGTACAGACCACGCCGCCCGGCACAAGCTTTGCGCCCTTGAACCCGTTTTCGATGACCTCGGCACGCAATGGGCCTTCTAGACCGGGCGTGGCCACCAGAAAGATTTCCAATTTGTTGGTCTGTTCCATTCCTGCTGCTTACACCGGACATGCTTTGGGCGCGACAAGCAAATTTATCTGAGTAATTATGGGGCGGATCATAGGAAAGTGACCTTCAAGTGCCACTTTGGGCGGTAACAGGTTTGCGTTTGGCACCATCCCCGCGTAAAGGGTCCCTGATCTATTAAAAGCCAAGGGTCGGCAACAAGCGTCAGGCGCTGCTCTTCGTTCTTTGGCTCACACGTTTTGCCCTGCCTTGTGCCGCTGCAGAGGTCACAAGGCAATGTGGTGCAGGAAAGAGGCTTGGAAGACCGAAGCGACATGCAAACTTTCAAACTGAAAAAAGGGTTGGAGCTGCCAGTTCAAGGGGCACCTGACCAAAACATCAAACCGGGCCCTGAGTTTTCAACCGTGGGCGTTTTGGGATCCGACTATCTTGGTCTGAAACCTCGAATGCTGGTTCAGGAAGGGGATGACGTTCAACGCGGAACGCCTTTGTTCTGTCATAAGGACGCACCCGACGCGATGATGGTCGCGCCAGTCACCGGAAAAGTTGTCGCTATCAATCGGGGCGCACGGCGTGTTTTGCAAAGCGTCGTGATCCAAGTGACCGATGCCAATGACACCGGCGTTGATTTCTCAGAAGTTGGGGATACGGACACGGCAGAAGGTGTCACTGCCAAACTCTGTGCTTCGGGTCTTTGGACTTCGTTCCGGACGCGACCCTATTCCAAGATGCCGGTTCCCGGCAGCACACCCGGCGCGATTTTTGTGACCGCTATGGACAGTGAACCTTTGTCGGCGGACGCGGATGTCATCATTGCTGATGCCGGGGATGCTTTTGCTGCTGGTCTTTCCGCGGTATCCAAATTGACCGAGGGGAACACCTACCTGTGCCAAGCGGAGGGTGACACCATTCCTGGGTCTGACCTGCCGGGTGTTCAGGCTGCAGGATTTTCGGGTCCTCACCCCGCTGGGCTGGCCGGGACGCATATCCATTTTCTGGAACCATTGGCGGGCGATAAGCAGGTCTGGACAATCGGTTATCAGGACGTGATTGCGATTGGCCGTCTTATGCAGACAGGTCACCTGGATCCCAACATTGTAATTGCCCTTTCAGGTCCCGGCGCGCGCGATCCTCGATTGATCCGCACCGTCATGGGCGCCTCAACGGATGATCTGACGCGTGATGAGGTGAACGTGGACGGCACCGCTCGGATCATTTCGGGCTCTATCCTGTCTGGTAAGCACGCAGACGGGCCAACGGCGTATCTGGGCCGATTTGCGCGGCAAGTCACGATTATCCGAGAGGATGCTGACCAGATTCCGATGGGTTGGATCAGGCCAATGCCATCCAAATTTGCTGTACAACCGGTTCTGGGTTCGGCGTTCGCCAAAAAGCTGTATGCATTCACATCAAATCTGAACGGTGGCCGCCGCGCGATGGTGCCGACCGGCACATTCGAAGAGCTGATGCCGCAGGACTATCTGCCGACGCAATTGCTGCGGGCTTTGCTTGTGATGGATACCGACACAGCTCAGGCATTGGGCGCGCTGGAGCTCGACGAAGAAGATCTGGGTCTGGTTGGTTTTGCCTGCCCTGCAAAATATGAATACGGGCTGGCGCTGCGCGACTGCCTGACAAAGATTGAAAAGGAGGGCTGATCCAAATGGGTTTGCGCAGCTTCTTCGATCGGATCGAGCCGAACTTTACCAAGGGCGGCAAGTACGAAAAGTACTTCCCCATCTACGAGATGGTGGAAAGCTTTATCTACACTCCGAAAACGGTAACGACTGTTGCGCCGCACGCGCGGTCATACGTGGATATGAAGCGGATCATGACCTATGTCGTGATCGCGACGATCCCCTGTATTCTGTGGGGGATGTATAATACCGGCTATCAGGCCAATTCAGCCATAGCTGCGTTGGGCCCGGATTCGGCGACAGGATGGCGCATCGCATTTCTGCAGGCATTTGGCATCTCGCTGAACCCTGACAGCATTTTCGCCAACGTAATGCATGGTTTGATGTATTTCTTGCCGATCTACATCACGACGCTTGTTGCAGGCGGTATTTTCGAGGTTATCTTTGCGACCGTCCGCGGACACGAAGTGAACGAAGGTTTCCTTGTGACCTCAATGCTATACACGTTGATTATGCCTGCTACGGCCCCTTTGTGGCAGGTTGCATTGGGCATCATTTTCGGCGTTGTGATTGGTAAAGAAGTCTTCGGTGGAACGGGTAAGAACTTCCTTAACCCTGCACTTGTGGGTCGCGCTTTCCTCTACTTTGCTTATCCCGCTCAGATGTCAGGGGATTCGGTCTGGACACCGGTTGACGGCTTTTCCGGTGCAACAGCGCTGGGTATCACCGCAGCCCAGGGCGTACAGGCGCTGGCGGCCGATGGGATCACTTGGGCCAACGCATTCTTTGGCCAAATACAGGGCAGTTTTGGTGAGACATCGACGCTTGCTTGTATGATCGGTCTTGCCTTTTTGCTGACGACCAAAATAGCCAATTACCGACTGATCGTGGGGTGTTTGGCGGGTACTATCGGTTTCTCGCTGCTGCTGAACCTCATTGGATCGGACACCAACCCGATGTTTGCCATGCCATGGTACTGGCACATCGTTCTGGGCGGCTACGCCTTTGGTCTGGCCTTCATGGTGACCGAGCCGGTTTCGGCCAGCCACACCAACATGGGCCGCTACATCTATGGTGCGCTGATTGGTATCATGGTTGTGATGATCCGCGTCATTAACCCTGCTTTCCCAGAAGGTATGATGCTGGCAATTCTGTTCGGGAACGTCTTTGCACCGCTGATCGACTATTTTGTCGTTCAGGCCAACATCAAACGGAGGGCGCGTCGCCATGTCTGATACGCAATCCCCAGATAACAACGAGGCGCCGAAGGGCGCGCTCGCCAAGTTCCTGGCGGCCTCGCCAGATGCTGTCGGCAAGACAATCATTGTTGCGGTTGCCGTTTGCCTTGTCGCGTCAATGGTTGTCTCGGCTGCCGCGGTAAGCTTGCGCCCAGTGCAAGAGGCCAATGCGCTGAAGGACAAGCAAGTTAACGTCTTGCAGGTCGCGGGTGTTTATGAGCCCGGTGTCGACGTCAGCGAAGCCTTCGCCGCGTTCGAACCGCATGTGCTGGAACTGGCCACGGGTGAGTTTGCTGACGACCAGTTCGATCCGGCAACCTTTGATGACATCGCTGCCGCCAGCGACCCTGACCTCAGCGTCGCTCTGGACAACGACCCGGCAGGTATCGGGCGCAAGTCGAAATATCGGGTCGTCTATTTGTTACGCGACGATGCTGGTGCTTTGGACAAAGCCATCCTGCCGCTGCATGGCTATGGGCTTTGGTCCACGCTCTATGGCTTTATCGCCCTGGAAAACAACGGCAACGATATCTACGGTCTCCAATTCTATCAGCACGGTGAAACCCCGGGCCTCGGGGCCGAGGTGGACAACCCCCGCTGGAAAGCGCTGTGGAATGGCAAACGTCTGCGCGATGATGCGGGTGAGTTGCAAATCACCGTTGCCAAATCGCAGCCCGCCGCTGGACCCGACTTTTACGTCGACGCGCTGGCCGGGGCGACGCTGACCTCGGTGGGGGTCGATAACCTTGTACGGTTCTGGATGGGGGATGCGGGTTACGCTCCGTTCCTGGCCAAACTGCAAGCAGGAGAATTCTGATGTCTCAGACCAAGAAAGAGATGCTGGTCGACCCGCTTGTCGACAACAACCCGATCACCCTGCAGGTGCTGGGCATCTGTTCCGCACTAGCGGTGACTTCGTCGCTGCAGGTATCATTTGTGATGGCGCTGGCGGTGACATTTGTGACGTCGTTCTCGTCCTTCTTCATCTCGTGCCTGCGCAACCAGATCCCCGGTTCGATCCGGATCATCGTGCAGATGGTGATCATCGCCTCGCTGGTGATCCTGGTGGATCAGGTGCTGAAAGCCTATGCGTTTGAAATCTCGAAAACCCTGTCGGTTTTTGTGGGTTTGATCATCACCAACTGTATCGTGATGGGCCGGGCTGAGGCGTTTGCCATGAAGAACCCGCCCGTAGCGTCGTTCATCGACGGCTTGGGTAACGGCATGGGCTATGGCCTGATCCTGCTGTTGGTCGGCTTCATTCGCGAGCTGTTCGGAGCAGGCTCGCTATTTGGTGTTACCATCCTGCAGACGGTCAACAACGGCGGTTGGTATGTGCCCAACGGGATGCTGCTGCTGCCGCCTTCGGCGTTTTTCATCATCGGTCTGATCATCTGGGCCTTCCGCACATGGAAGCCGAACCAGGTGGAAGAGCGTGAATACAAAATTCAGCAGGTAGAGGCCCACTGATGGAAGCCCTGATTTCACTGGCCGTAAAGGCCATCTTTGTCGAAAACCTTGCGCTCAGCTTCTTTCTGGGGATGTGTACCTTCATCGCCGTATCCAAGAAGATTTCGACCGCGCTGGGTCTGGGCATCTCGGTCATGGTCGTGCAGGCTATCACCGTGCCTGCCAACAACCTGCTGCTGAACTATCTGCTGAAACCGGGCGCGCTGGCCTGGGCAGGCTTTCCGGATGTGGACCTGACCTTCCTTGGTCTGATTTCATATATCGGTGTAATCGCCGCGATGGTTCAGATCCTTGAGATGGTTTTGGATAAGTATTTCCCGCCGCTCTACAACGCGTTGGGGATCTTCTTGCCGCTAATCACGGTGAACTGCGCCATCTTGGGTGGATCGCTGTTCATGGTGGAACGCGACTACAACTTTGCCGAGGCGACGACCTATGGCCTTTCCTCTGGCTTTGGTTGGGCGTTGGCGATTACCGCAATGGCGGGTGTTCGGGAAAAGCTTAAATATTCTGACATTCCCGACGGCCTGCAGGGGTTGGGTATCACCTTCATCACCGCGGGTCTGATGGCGATGGCCTTCATGTCCTTCTCGGGCGTGAAACTGTAAGGAGGGGCGCATGGAAACCTTTAGCTTAGGCGTCGTTCTTTTCACCCTGATCGTTCTGGGCCTTGTGGCGATCATCATGGCGGCAAGGTCGCGTCTGGTGTCCACCGGGAACGTGAACATAACTATTAACGGTGAAAAAACCGTGTCTGTCCCGGCGGGCGGCAAATTGCTGCAAACTCTGGCGGCCGAGAAATTGTTCGTCCCCTCTGCTTGTGGCGGCGGTGGTACTTGTGCTCAGTGCCGGGTGCGCGTGCATTCGGGTGGCGGCTCAATCCTGCCGACCGAGGAAAGCCATATCACCAAGCGCGAGGCAGCCTGCGGCGACCGTCTGTCCTGTCAGGTCGCGGTGAAACAGGACATGGACATTGAAGTCCCGGAAGAGGTCTTTGGCGTTAAGAAATGGGAATGCACCGTTCGCTCAAATGAAAACGTGGCGACCTTTATCAAAGCCTTGACGCTGGACTTGCCAGAGGGCGAGGATGTGAACTTCCGCGCTGGTGGTTACATTCAGATCGAAGCCCCCGCGCATGCGTTGAAATACACCGATTTCGACGTGGAAGACGAGTATCGCGAGGATTGGGACAAGTTCAATCTGTGGCAATACGAGTCCGTGGTGGCGGAACCGATTGAACGCGCTTATTCCATGGCTAACTACCCGGACGAAAAGGGCATGATCATGCTCAACGTCCGCGTCGCCTCGCCGCCGCCCGGGTCTGATGGAATTCCTCCGGGTCAGATGTCCTCGTACATCTTCAACCTGAAACCGGGTGACAAAGTTACAATTTCGGGCCCGTTTGGGGAATTCTTCGCGCGCGAAACAGAAAAAGAGATGGTGTTCATTGGCGGTGGCGCAGGCATGGCGCCAATGCGCAGTCATATCTTTGACCAGTTAAAGCGTCTTGAGAACCGCAATCGCAAGATCACATTCTGGTACGGTGCGCGCTCGAAGAAAGAGATGTTCTTTGTCGAAGACTTTGACCAACTGGCCGAAGAGTTTGACAATTTCGAATGGCATGTCGCCCTGTCGGACGCGCAGCCTGAGGACGATTGGAAGGGCTATACGGGCTTTATCCACAACGTTCTGTTCGATGAATACCTCAAGAACCACCCCGCGCCCGAAGATTGTGAGTTTTACATGTGCGGCCCGCCGATCATGAACCAGTCAGTCATTAACATGCTGTTGGATCTGGGCGTGGATCGCGAAGACATCATGCTCGACGATTTCGGCGGGTAAGAAACGAAAAATCGGCGCATCCTGCGTCGGTTTTTTTTACAGCCGCAGATCGCTGAATTCTTTAGGCAAACAGGATTTCACATCGAATACCACGCTTTGCTGTTTGCCGTAGCCACGTATCACCTTGGGCTCCAGCGATAGAAACTCCTGATGTGCGACAGCCAGAACAACCGCGTCGTAAGCACCCTGTTCCGGCTCGGCAGTCAATGATATTCCATATTCCCGTTGCGCCGCGCCCGAATCCGCATGTGGGTCATGAACATCGACCGTGACGCCATAGCTGTCGAGTTCGGTCACGATATCAATGACACGCGTATTGCGCAGATCCGGGCAGTTTTCCTTAAAGGTCAGGCCCAGCACGAGCACTCTTGCGGCGCTGACATTGATCCCCTCACGCGTCATCCGTTTGACCAATTGGGAAACAACGTAACCACCCATGCTGTCATTCAGTCGCCTGCCGGCAAGAATGATTTGTGGGTGATGGCCCACGGCTTCGGCTTTGTGGGTCAGGTAATAGGGATCGACCCCGATACAGTGCCCACCCACCAGACCCGGTCGGAAAGGAAGGAAGTTCCATTTGGTCCCCGCCGCGCGCAACACAGCATCCGTGTCGATATCAAGCCGGCCGAAGATCATGGCGAGTTCGTTCACCAAGGCGATATTGAGGTCTCGTTGGGTGTTCTCGATCACTTTCGCGGCTTCGGCCACCCGAATGCTTTCGGCCTTGTGTGTGCCAGCCATTATTATTCTGGCATAGAGAGCATCTACCAGTTCTGCCACTTCTGGGGTCGAGCCGGATGTAACCTTGCAGATATCGGCTATTCGATGGGCCTTGTCCCCCGGGTTGATCCGTTCGGGGCTGTAGCCTGCATAGAAATCCGAGTTGAAGACAAGCCCAGAAACCTGTTCCAGGATCGGCACACAGTCTTCTTCAGTGGCACCTGGGTAAACAGTCGACTCGTAGATCACCAGATCCCCGGGTTTTAGAACCCGCCCGACAGTTTCAGAAGCACGCAGCAAGGGCGTCAGGTCCGGTTGTTTGCCAGCTGTGATGGGGGTCGGGACAGTAACAATATATGTGTCGCATTCGGCTATATCGGCAGCATCGTCGGTAAAGCTCAGACCTGCGGCTTCAGTCAGGTCCTGTGGCTCCACCTCGTGCGTTTCGTCTATTCCGCGACGCAGGGCATCAATTCGAGCGTGATTGATATCAAATCCCACCACGGGTCCGATTTTACCAAAGGCTACGGCCAGCGGCAGACCCACGTAGCCCAAGCCAATAACAGCGATCTTTCGGGCTTCCGGTTTCGTTTCAAGCATCTTCTTTATTTACCGTGATAGTCCCGGAACCAGGCGACAAAGCTGGCAATACCGTCTTTGAAATCGGTTTGCGGTCGATAGCCCGTCAGACGCTGAAGCAGATTATTGTCGGCCCATGTTGCCGGGACATCACCCATTTGCATAGGCATGTAGTTGCGAATGGCTTTCTTTCCGATGGCGTCTTCGATTGCTTCGATGAAATCCATCAACCTTACCTTGTCCCCATTGCCGATATTAACCACGCGCCACGGCGCTGCAGGCGACAGGCTGTCCCCATCCTCAATTTCATCGGCATTTTCTGGTCGTACGGGCGGTACGTCGATTAGCAATCGTATGCCGCGCACAAGGTCTTCGACATTGGTAAAGTCCCGGTACATGTCACCGTGGTTGTAGATATCAATCGGTCGATCATCCAAAATCGCGTCTACAAATTTATAAAGGGCCAAGTCCGGACGACCCCAAGGACCGTAAACCGTGAAAAAGCGGAACATTGTCGTCGGCAGATTCCACAAGTGGGCGTAGGAATGCCCCATCGCTTCATTCGCTTTTTTGGTCGCAGCGTAGATGGTTAGGGGGGTGTCGGCTTTTTCCACCTCGGTAAACGGCATCTCTTCGTTCGCGCCATAAACCGACGACGTCGAAGCCATCAGCAAATGGTCCACCTTGTGAATCCGCGCCAATTCCATGACGTTGAAGGTGCCAACAACGTTCGAATTGATATAGCTGCGCGGATCCTCGAGGCTGTAACGGACCCCGGCTTGCGCCGCGAGGTGCACAATGACCTCTGGCTGAAATTCCTCTGCGACTTGCAAAAGTCGATCATGATTTTCCAGCAGGTCTTCTGTCGCCGAAAACCCGGGATTTTGCAAAAGCATTTGGTGGCGTCTTTGCTTGAGGGTGACGTCGTAATAATCCGTCATCCCATCATAGCCATGAACCCGAAAGCCCTCGGACAACAACAGCTTGGCAAGGTGAAACCCGATAAACCCTGCTGTCCCGGTGACCAGAACCCGTTTCATGCAATCCTCGATCCTTTAGCGAACTGATGGTGCATCAGGGATACTCTCGCAAGGGTAAGGTCAAGGAGATTTTCGACGCAGCACGTCAGCCGACGATCATCTGTTTCATCCGCAACGCTTCGTATTCCAACTCTTTCAGACGGAAATGGACCACATCGCCGATGGTGATGACCCCGCGCAGATGCCCATCGCTGAGCACCGGCATGTGTCGGAACCGTCCCTCTGTCATGGTTTTAAGGACATCATTAAGCAGGTCGCCGGGTGAGCAGGTTTTCACATCGCGTGTCATCAGGTCTTCGACCGCTTGGGGCAGGGTCTGACCAGGGGTGTCGGCCATCCGGCGCACGATATCGCGTTCAGACAAGATCCCCTGCAAAGCTCCATTCTGGTCCGTTACCAGAACTGCACCAATGCGTTTTTCCTTGAGTGTATTGACTACAGAGTGGATGGTGTCGTTCGGACGAACAGAAAATACTGCATCGCCTTTCCCCTCCAGCAGTTTTGCCACCGTCGTTTGTGAATGGGACAAGTTCGAATCAACCGACTGGCTGCGTGTGGACGTATCAGCCTTGTCGCCGCGTGTCGGGGGCTGGTAAGAGCTTGGGGCCATGGGCAATCTCCTCTAGTATTGCCTTTACCTTACCGCAGCCAGTCTACCTGTATAGGGTGCAATTGCCCTGCATGGGCAAAACTGACAGAACCCAGAGATTTTTGGCCCATTGTCTGACCTTTACCTGACCCCTCCGATTGCTGCGCTGATCTTTTTTTTCGTGGTCATTTGTGGCCACAATTTTCGCATGGCGTGGAAGCAGCAGGCAGAAGGCTGGAAGCGAAAAGCGTGGCTTTTTGGGGTGCCCGCCGGCGCGGGATTACTTGTGCTTGGCTTCCTTCCGCTGAAACTGTGAAGCCAGTTTGACTCCGATAGGGGGCGCTGGCATATGCCGGGCACGTTTACCCTCGGGAGAATACCCTATGCGCCTATTGCTTGTATTGGCCATTGCAACCCTCGTTTCCGGCTGTTTGTTCGATAAAGAGCCCGAGGTGCTGCGCCTGTCTGGCGAGACGATGGGAACGACCTTTAACATCACAGCGATTGGCGAGGACTTGGACGAGGACGCTCTGGCCGCTGCGGTCGAGGAAACCTTGGCCCGGGTCAATGCTAAAATGTCGAACTGGGATCCCAATTCTGAGGTTTCGACCTTCTCAGCAGCCACCAACACCGATCCTATACCTGTTTCTGCTGAATTTGCGTTGGTCATCAACGCAGCAAACGACGTTCACAAGAAAAGCGGTGGCCTCTTCGACGTCACGCTTGGCCCGCTGATCGAGCTGTGGGGCTTTGGCCCGAGGACCCCGGAAGACCCGGTGCCCTCAGATGCAGAGATTGCCACCGCCCTCGACGGCGTAGATCAATCACGGTTGCTGGCGCTGGACGCCGAAGCCGGTACGCTGGCCAAGGCCGATCCGTCTGTCGGGATTAACTTGTCTGCCATTGCCAAGGGATACGGTATCGACGCCGTGGCCGAGACCTTGCGGGATGCGGGGATCGAGAACTATCTGGTCGAGATCGGCGGCGATCTTGTAACAATGGGCCAGAACGACAAGGGCGAGACGTGGCGCATCGGCATAGAAAAGCCGCAAGCTGGCGCGCAAACACCACAGTTGATCGTGTCGGTCAGCGATTTGGGAATGGCCAGCTCGGGCGACTACAAAAATTTCTTCGAGCAGGACGGTGTGCGTTATTCACACATCATCGACCCAACGACGGGCCGTCCGATCACGCACAGAACCACCTCGGTCACTGTTCTGGCGGAAAACGCGATGATGGCAGACGCCTGGGCCACGGCTATGCTTGCGCTGGGGCAGGAAAAGGGTCTGGAACTTGCTGAAAAGCATAAACTTGCCGTGTATTTCATCTCGCGGGATGTGACAGGTGGCGAAGATGCCTATATCACGGTACATAGCACTGCGTTCAAGGACGCATTGGGCACCAACTGACGGGTAAACACCATGAGCACCTTTATTCTGGCCTTCATACTGCTGGCGCTTGTTATGGTCGGCATGTCGTTGGGTGTGATGCTGATGGGTAAGACCATCAAGGGTAGTTGTGGTGGTCTGAATGCAATCTCGGGTGCCGACAAATGCGTCGTTTGTCAAAAAGACATCGACCCGGACAGCCCGTTGCGCGACCAGCTGCAATGTAAACGCGCCAAAAAGATGTTGGAGCAGATGGAGCGCGAAGCGCAGACTTAATTTCTGCTTCGCCATTTCCTGAGTTTTGGCTAGCTTGAGCCCCTGAAGACCTGAGGGGCATTGTGGTGACCAAAGCCAAAAACATCTTGTTCATAATGTTCGATCAACTGCGGTGGGATTACCTCAGCTGCTACGGTCATCCTCATCTGCATACTCCAAACATTGATCGTCTGGCTGAGCGCGGAGTGCGCTTTGACCGCGCCTATATTCAATCCCCTATTTGCGGCTCGTCTCGCATGTCTACTTATACGGGGCGTTACGTGCATTCTCACGGTGCGTCTTGGAACGGCATCCCTCTGAAGGTCGGAGAGATGACGATGGGGGATCATTTGCGCAAAGCCGGGATGGATTGCTGGCTGGTCGGCAAGACCCATATGCGGGCAGACGCCGAAGGTATGGCGCGGCTGGGCTTGGAGCCTGACAGCTTGATTGGCGCTCGGGTTGCGGAATGCGGGTTCGACGTGTTCGAGCGCGACGACGGAATGCTACCGGAAGGACCGGATGGCTACTATGACCCTGATGGGGCCAAGGAATATAACAAGTATCTGGCATCAAAAGGGTACGACAGTGACAATCCTTGGCATGACTTTGCAAACTCGGGCCTCGACGATGATGGGAACGTTCTATCTGGATGGTTTCTGAAAAACTCGACTGAGGCCGCCAATATTGCCGAGGAAGACAGCGAAACGCCGTACCTGACCGGTCGTGGGATTGAATTCATGGAAACCCATGATGGTCCATGGTGTTGTCACCTAAGCTTTATCAAACCGCATTGGCCCTACATCGTGCCAGACCCTTATGCGTCGATGTATGGCCCGCAACACGTCAAGTCTGTTGTCCGGTCGGATGCTGAATACCAGCATGCGCACCCGGTGTTAAAGGCTTTCATGGATACTAAAGTTGGCGAAGCCTTTTCGCGTCAGGATGTGCGTGACGCCGTGATTCCCGCTTATATGGGATTGATAAAACAAGCTGATGTCCAGATGGGGCGCTTGTTTGACTGGATGGAGCGCACCGGTCGGATGCAAGACACAATGATCGTGCTGACCTCGGACCACGGCGATTTTCTGGGTGATCATTGGATGGGTGAAAAGACCTTTTTCCAGGATGCCTCTACAAGAGTTCCCTTGATTATCTACGACCCTTCGCACGAGGCAGACGCAACACGCGGCACAGTCAGTGACGCACTGGTGGAATCCATCGACCTAGCCCCGACTTTCGTCGAGGTCGCGGGTGGTGACGTGGCGTCTCATATCCTTGAGGGGCACTCTTTGATCCCGATCCTACACGGGCAGCAGCAAGAGACGCCGAGGGATGTCGTGATTTGCGAATACGACTATTCGGCCTCGCCCATTGCCGACAAATTGCATGCCTCTGTCCGTGATGCCGTTATGTTCATGGTTGCTGACAAAAAGTGGAAGCTTATCCATTGCGAAGGAGAATATCGGCCTCTGCTCTTCGACCTTGAGAACGACCCGGATGAGTTGCAGGACCTGGGCGATAGCGCGGACCACACGGCAATCATCGAGATGATGTACGATCACCTGTTCACCTGGACGCGCCGCCCATCGCAGCGAACCACAAGGTCCGAAGCCCAATTGATCGAGATGCGCACCAAGAGCCGGGGTAGGGGCGTTGTCGTTGGCGTATATGACGAAAATGACGCACCACTTGAATTGACCGTTAAGTATCGTGGGCGGAAAAATCGGCCATTTCGGGATCAAATCTGCAAAGATTGATGGCGCTTTGATTAATTTGGCCTGAACAAGGCGAAAGACGGTTCACCAGAGGAAGGGCAGGCAGTAAAAGACCTGCACGAGCAGAAAATCTGGAGAGCTTTAATGTCCGCCCCCAAACCCGTCGTTCTTTGTATTCTTGATGGATGGGGTCTGTCAGATGACACCAAGGCGAACGCGCCGTATCTGGCCAACACACCCACATTTGACGCGATTATGGCCAATGGCCCGCACGCCACGCTTATTACGCATGGCCCTGACGTCGGGCTGCCCAGTGGACAAATGGGGAATTCCGAAGTCGGCCATACAAATATCGGCGCGGGCCGTGTTGTTGCGATGGACCTTGGGCAGATCGACTTGGCTATCGAGGACGGTTCGTTCTTTCAGAACACCGCGTTGCAGGACTTCATAGCGCGTGTGAAAGCCGCAGGCGGTACAGCACATATGATGGGGCTGGTTTCTGATGGTGGTGTACATGGTCATGTGAACCACATCGTCGCGGCGGCCAAGGCTGTGACAGATGCCGGTATCCCGGTTGCGCTGCACGCGGTAACAGATGGGCGCGATGTTGCCCCCAAATCCGCTTTTGAGTTCATTGCCCAGTTGGAAAACCGTCTGCCTGACGGGGCGCGTGTCGTGACCGTATGTGGTCGGTACTATGCGATGGATCGCGACAATCGTTGGGAACGGGTCAGCGAAGCATACGCGGCAATGATCAATGCAAAAGGTCGCCTTGCCAGCTCTTCGCAAGAGGCTGTTGAACAAGCTTATCAGAAATCTGAGACTGATGAGTTTATCGTTCCGACGGTTCTGGATGGGTATTCCGGTGTCAAAGACGGTGACGGGTTCTTTTGCCTCAATTTCAGAGCGGATCGCGCGCGTGAGATTCTGCGTGCAATCGGTGAGCCAGACTTCAACGATTTCAAAACAGGCCCACGCCCGGATTTGTCGGGCCTTTTGGGTATGGTTGAGTATTCGGATGGCCACAACGCCTACATGACAACGGTTTTTCCCAAACGGGATATCGTGAACACATTGGGGGAATGGGTCGCGAAGCAAGGTTTACGCCAGTTCCGGCTGGCCGAAACTGAAAAATACCCACATGTAACGTTCTTTTTGAATGGCGGGAAAGAGACGCCCGAACAGGGCGAAGATCGCTTTATGCCAAAATCCCCCAAAGTCGCGACATATGATCTGCAACCCGAGATGTCTTCGGCCGAAGTTACTGCCAAGTTCGTCGAGGCGATAGAGGCCGGCTACGATCTGATCGTGACCAACTATGCCAATCCAGATATGGTGGGGCATACTGGTGACCTTGGGGCCGCGATCAAAGCCTGCGAAGCGGTTGACCAAGGGCTGGCCCAAGTTGTGAAGGCTTTGGAAAAAGTCGGTGGTGCGATGATCGTGACCGCGGATCACGGTAACTGCGAAGTTATGTTCGATCCGGAAACAGGTGGGCCGCACACTGCACACACGTTGAACCCTGTTCCTGTCGCTTTGGTTGGTGGCCCCGAAGGCGCTGCTTTGCGGGATGGGCGCTTGTCTGACCTGGCACCGACACTGCTTGCTTTGATGGAACTGGATCAGCCGGTGGAAATGACGGGGCAGAGCTTGCTGTCATGAGATTGTGCGCCGCCCTTCTTGCGCTTGTTATGGCTTGGCCTGCATTTGCGCAGACTGACCCCTCGACTGCGGCGCTAAACGCGGCGCGGCAACTTGAACAGGCCTCGATCGGGTTGACCGAAGCAGAAAGCGCACGTGATCGGGTGCGTGCTTTGACGGTGACGATTCAGGCTTATGAGGCAGGGTTAACGGCCATGCGCGATGGGTTGCGACAGGCCGCCACGCGTGAAGCACAGCTAAGCGCCGAGCTGCGCGCACGTGAAAAGGACGTGGCTCAGTTACTGGGTGTTCTGCAAACCATAGAAACGACGACACCACCAGTTTTGCTGCTGCACCCTTCTGGGCCTCTGGGGTCTGCCCGGGCCGGAATGATGTTGTCAGAGGTCACGCCTGGACTGAATGCCCGCGCGCAAGCGTTGGCCGAAGACTTGCGCGAAATTCAGACACTTCGGCTTTTGCAACAAAGCGCGTCTGAAACACTGGTCGAAGGTTTGACAGGGGTGCAAACCGCTCGCACCCGCCTAAGCGAAGCGATTGCAGACCGTACCGACCTGCCGCGGCGGTTTGTCGAAGACCCAATTCGCACAGCTATCCTGATCTCTTCGACGGAAACACTGGACGGGTTTGCAAGCGGGCTTTCGTTGATTTCAGAAGGTGAAATCGCTGAAACCGGCGCGGACGTGTCAGACCGGGCTGGTCAGTTGGAGTTGCCGACGCAAGGTGTCATCCTGCATCAGGCGAACGATACGGATGCAGCAGGTGTGACACGCCCGGGCATTGTGCTTGCGACCCGTCCACGAGCAATTGTTACATCGCCAACCGCGGCCACGATCCGGTATCGCGGCCCGCTGTTGGATCTGGGGAATCTGGTCATACTGGAACCCCAGCCGGGTCTTTTGTTTGTCTTTTCCGGCCTTCAGGAAATCTATGGTGAGACCGGTCAGGTCATCCCTGAGGGCACTCCGGTCGGGCTTATGCCCGGTGAAACGCCAGAAATCGGCGCTATTTTGTCAACAAGCGGTGAAGGCACTGGAACTGACCGATCAGAAACGCTCTATATAGAGGTAAGACAAGATAACAGCCCCGTGGACCCGGAATCGTGGTTTCGGACCGACAAGGATGGATAACCGAGTATGAAGAAAATTCTGATGGCCAGTGTGGCCGGAACAGTGGCAGGCATAATTGCAACGACGCAGATCGCAGGTCCGTTGTTGGCGCAAGAGGCTGCTAATAAGGCCAGTGTCTACGAACAATTGGATTTGTTTGGCGATATTTTCGAACGTATCCGCGCGCAATATGTCGAAGAAGTTGAACCCGAAGAGCTGATCGAAGCCGCCATTGACGGGATGCTGACTTCGCTGGATCCACACTCGAGCTATCTGTCGCCTGACGACGCCGAACAGATGCGTGTTCAAACGCGTGGTGAGTTTGGCGGTCTGGGGATTGAAGTCACGCAGGAAGAGGGCTTTGTCAAAGTCGTCTCGCCTATTGATGACACCCCTGCGGATGAAGCCGGAATCGAAGCGGGTGATTTCATCACGCATGTAGATGGCGAAAGCATTCTTGGCCTGACATTGGACAAGGCCGTCGATCTGATGCGGGGTCCGGTCGGATCCGAGATTATCATTACCGTTGTGCGCGAGGGCGAGCCTGATCCGTTCGACATCACAATCATTCGCGACACGATCAAACTAACCGCAGTTCGCGCCAGAACCGAAGGCACCAGTGTCGTACTGCGGGTGACAACCTTTAACGACCAGACGTTCCCAAACCTGCAAGCCGGTTTGAACGAACAAATCGAAGAAATCGGTGGGATCGACAAGGTAAACGGCGTTGTGCTTGATCTGCGCAACAATCCTGGCGGTCTGCTGACCCAAGCGATCAAGGTTTCTGATGCATTCCTGAACGAAGGTGAGATTGTGTCGACTCGTGGTCGTGATCCGGGCGACGGCGAACGTTTCAACGCAACTGTCGGTGATCTGGCCGAAGGTAAGCCTATCGTCGTTCTCATCAACGGCGGCTCGGCTTCTGCGTCCGAGATTGTTGCGGGTGCATTGCAGGATCACCGCCGTGCCATTGTCGTGGGCACCAAGAGCTTTGGTAAGGGGTCCGTGCAGACCGTTATGCCGCTGCGGGGTGACGGGGCGATGCGTCTGACAACGTCGCGGTATTACACGCCGTCTGGTCGCTCGATCCAGGCGTTGGGTGTCAGCCCTGACATCATTGTTGAGCAACCCCGCCCAACGGCTTCGGAAAACGAAGAAGAAGAAACAAATGCACGCACACGGTCCGAGGCTGATCTGCGTGGCAGCCTGAACAACGATAGCCTCAGCGACGATGAAATCCGCCAGATCGAGGAAGATCGCGCCAAGGCCGAGGCGACCGCAGAGCTGCGCGAAGAGGATTATCAATTGGCTTATGCCATCGACATCCTCAAGGGCCTCTCTGCGTTTAACCCGAACGGGCCGTCGCAATAAGTCACAAGGGCCGCCATCAGGGCGGCCCTTTTCTTTTGAGGATCAGCTTTCCACTTTACGTAGCTTTTCTTCATCCAGCAAAATCGCCAAAATCAAACCCACGGCAACTGACGCAGCGGCGAAAATAAAGGCTGTTTGCATACCTGTATCAAAGGCGGCGGCTATTGCTGACCTGACTTTTTCGACCTCTGCCGGTTCAAGCTTATCTAACACGGCCTTAGCAGATTCAGTTGTAAGCGTGCTTCCGTTGATTGCCCGCTGATCTGCTGCTGTCATGCTGATCCCGTCTGCCACTAGTTGCTTGCCAAGACTGGTCAGGCTGGTCACGTACACGATGGCTGTCGCGCAAGCGACCGAGATAGCACCGTAAACCAGATGCGTCATAAAGCTTAGGCCGCCAACCAGCCCCGCGCGCTCGGGTTTTACCGCATTCACAGCTGCCGTACCGGAAGGACCGACGGTTAGTGTCGCCCCCAACCCAATCATGGTCATTCCGGGCAAGATCTGGAAATACCCAAGGCCCGAAGGCATCAGAACGATGCTGATGGCACCGATGGTTGCAATCAGGTACCCCCAGAACAGTAATCGTTTGGGCCCAAAATCGTTGTATAATGTGCCCGAGATAATCGAGCCGACGGCAAGTAAAATGGTCAGTGGTGCCAAACCAAGAGCGGACTGGAACACAGACCACCCCAGAACCTTTTGCATGTATTGCGGGAAATACAACAGCCCGACAAACACCGCCGAGACATTGAACATGTTCAGCCCCAACGTGATCCGAAATTCACGGTTCTGCATCAGCTGCGGCAGAATCAGGGGCTCTTTGACGCGTTTCTCGACCTTTGGAAAAAAGAAAAACAGGGCGGCGCTGACGAAAAATAGCATCAGCAAAGGTACAGAGCCCCATCCCCAATCGGCCCCCACGTCCAGGGCATAAAGCAGCAAAAGTACCGCGAAGGACAAAACGGCCATGCCAGCAAAGTCGAGGTGTTCACCCTGCTTGTGTTGGGTTTCGCGCTCCATCAACAGCAAGGCTGTGGCCATCGAGAGCGTTGAGAAAACAACATTCGCCAGAAAGAACAACCTCCAATCCCCAAAACTGACGGCGGCACCGCTTATCAGGGGCCCAAAAACGTTGCCCGAAGTAACGCCTGCAAGAATAAGGCCCATGATTAGTGCACGATGCTCGGGTTTGGATACCTTGGTTGCGCCATAAGCTAGCGCACAGGGCCAGACACATCCTGTTCCGATGCCTTGTAACGCTCTGGAAATGATTAGAAAATCAAGACTTGGAGATACAAAGCACATGATTGAGGCAAAAAGGAATATCGACAGGCCGATCAACATCATCTTGCGGTGGCCGAACATATCTCCCATGCGACCGCCGGCGACCATGGTCATGGCGAAAAACAGGGCGTAAATATTCAGAACCCACTGGGTACTGGTTATATCCGCGTCAAAGCTGTTTTCAATCGCGGGAACCAGGATAAGAGCGCCGGTAAAATCTATCCCGATCCCAAACCCTGTGATCATCAGGGCAATGACTTTGACTATGCTGGTGCGATCCATAATTGTGCTCAACCCGCTGGAAATAGCGAATATGATGCACAAATTCCGTTTCAAAGATAGGGAACGGGACGCGGACGTCAGGTTTCCGAATTGCGCGCATGTCGGAAAGCGAGCTTCAACATGTCTAGTTCAGCGCGCAACAGGTCTAACTCGGCCCGAAGATCGTTTTCAGCTGGGCTTCCGGCGATGATAGAAAAATCGGCCAGCTTCTGAGATGTTGAGCTATCCATCACGACAAAAGTATGGACGCCATCCGACAAGGCCGTTTTTGGCACCGGAACATGCAAATGCCATCCATCAGGAGCTTCTGTCAGGGTAACGTCTTCTAAAACCTGATCGCGGTAATGAACTTTTAAATCAGGCTGGGCGCTTGCGGCCACATGGGCCAGCCAGATACCGTTTTCCAGACGAAGGGGCGTAAGTACAAGTTGCGTCATTGTCCGGTATCTCACAGGTCAGCGCGATGGTGGCGGCAGAATGTCAAATCACGCACAACCACACGATTCATCGACGGTTTTTCGTATATCAGGTCCAGCCAGACTTTGGTGATGCGCTGCTCATTCAAAGGCAGGTGGGCTAAGTCAAAATCGACTGCGCTTGAGGATGACGAAAGATCGAATGCGCGTAGGACACTGTCCGTATTCGGACCGTGTTGGATGTTGAGGCGAGCTGTAACTGTCAGCATGCGCTCAGTTTCGATATGCGTGTCGACACGTATGAGGTGCTGTTTGGTCAAACCCTTCGCAACGTCATGGGGCAAGTCGATCGACACGGACAGAAATGAGCCCTCAAAGGCAAAAACCTCAGTGCTCAGCCCAAACGGGGCAAGATCTTTTTCCCGGGTGTTGCGGATTTGACGTGCCGCAATCTGACACAAGCCACAATCATGGAACAAGGTCACCTGATCGCCCAAGGGTGCTTTGCGTGGGGCGGAGGCAACGCCGGGGCTGGACAGGGGACCGCGCCAGAGATCCGGACGCCAACTCCAATCGGTTCCAAGTGGTTTGGGAAACTGTGACGAGCCAACAAGCGGTCGTTGCAACCTTCCGTCGGCCTGATGGATCAACCTGTCCAGATGTATGCGCAGTTTGCGCGCCTCGTCTCGCTGTTTTCGCAATTGCTGTACTGCCACTTCGGGCGCGTCTTGCGCGGCTTGTTGCCAGCGCGCAAGAACCCTGCGGTGAATGATGCGATCCAGAAGTCTGCCCATGGTCCAATCGTTTGTCCTTGCCCTTCTTTAGTCAAAGAGCATGCAGGGGATAAAGCTGATTTCGAGGGTTTTATGAATTAATTGTCAGAATTGAGAGAACAGTTTTTTCTGGGCAGGCGGTTTCAGGCCTGCTAGGTCGTTGGCTGTTCTTGCATTCAGGCGGGCCAGTGCGTACCGTCCGGCACCTGATTGCCGTGGATCATCCGAAAAACCGCGTACCTAATTTTTGAGGCAAAGCCGGGGCATGGAACCCACTCTTTTCGCATTCATCTGGAAATACTCGAAAAAGCAACAGCTTGTGTTGCTGATTCTGACCGTTCTGTCATTTCCGTTTCTCTACGCATCGCTAGAGCTACCCAAGCAAATCATCAATGACGCGATTGGTGCGCCTGCAGAGACCGTGACTGTATTGGGCATCACGGTGACACAAATCCAGTACCTTATGATCTTGTGTTTCGCGTTTTTGGCCACCGTGATTGTCAGCGGCCTTATGAAAATGCGCATCAACACGATGAAGGGTGTTCTGGCCGAACGCATGCTGCGCCGATTGCGTTATACACTTATCCACCGCACCATGCGGTTCCCAAGGTCTTATTTTGCCACCACCAGCCAAGGTGAGCTGGTATCGATGATCACGTCAGAGGCCGAGCCGATGGGCGGCTTGATGGGCGATGCGATCGCTCAGCCCGTTTTTCAGTTTGGGCAGATGATGACCATCGTGACTTTCTTGTTCATGCAAAGCGTCTGGTTCGGTCTGGCTAGTATTGCGTTGATCCCGTTGCAGGCCTGGTTAATCCCCAAGCTGCAAAGACAGATCAACTTGCTGAACAAGGATCGAATTCAGCAGGTACGGCAGCTAAGCTCTGAAATCGGCGAAAGCGCAGCGGGCATCAGCGATTTACGCGCAAATGGTGGCTGGCGTTATCGTCTGGCCCAATTCAGCCATCGCCTAGGAACCTTGTTCGAGATCCGCTTCAAGATCTACAACAAGAAATTCTTCATGAAGTTCATCAACAACCTGATCACGCAGATGACTCCGTTTCTGTTCTATTCAGTCGGTGGATATTTGGCGATCAAGGGCGAGGTGACGGTTGGTGCGCTTGTGGCCGCATTGGGTGCTTACAAGGATCTTAGCGGCCCGTGGAAAGACTTGCTGACCTACTACAATCAGGTGCAGGACATGTCTCTGCGCTGGGAAATCGTTACGGAACGGTTTGCACCCGACAACATGATCCCCGAGGAGCTTTTCACCGGAGAACCCGATTCAATTCCCCATCTGGCAGGCGATATTCAGCTGCAGAACGTGACCGTTCGGGACAATGACGGGAAAACCATTCTGGAAGACATCGATTTGGTCATCCCCAAAGGGGCACGGGTTGCAATCCAATCATCAAGCGCGGCCGAACGCAGTGCTTTGGCGCAATTGCTCACGCGTGAGCTGTTGCCGGTGCAAGGGGATGTCATCGTTGCAGGGCACGACCTGCAAGAGTTGCATCAGGCCGTCATCGCTGCCCGGATCGGGTATGCTTACTCTCGGCCTTATCTGTTCGATGGCACACTGGGTGATAACCTGTTGATGCCTCTGCGCACCCGACCACAGCACGAGGTCGAAGCCCAAAAAGCTCCGTCTCGATGGCAGGTCGAAGCCGAGCGCGCCGGTAATCCGATCGACTCGCTCGAAGATGAGTGGATTGATCCGGGGCTGGCAGGTCTTGAGGATATCGAAGACATCCGGGACTGGTGGTTTCAACTGGTCGAAGCGATGGGTATCGACGAATTCATGTTCCGCCGCACTTTACGGACGCAATTCGATCCGGTTCAGCATCCGATGCTGGCACGAGATATCGTTTCTTTGCGAGATCTTGTGGCTGAACGCCTCAAAGAAAAAGGGCTGGACAGATACGTTTATCGCTTTGATCCAGAACGCTTTAACCCCGCGGTCCCCCTTGGGGGTAACTTGCTATATGCGGCCCCGTCACATGACATTTCTCCGGATATTCTGGCGGGTGACGGACGCTTTATGACCATGCTGCGCGCGCATGATCTGGATGATGACGCGATGGGCATTTCAACGGCGGTGCTGAAGACACTGAATCAAACCTTTGGCCGTGACGGAACGGATCACCCGCTGTTCTTGCGATTGGGTATGACGAAGGACATGTATTACCGCCTTTTGGACATTGAGGACCGGCGCAAGGCAAAGGGTGACGACGCCATCTCAGAACGCGAACGGGCTTTGCTTTTGACAGTTCCGTTTTTGTTGACTGCCGAACAGATCGGACCGGACTTTCCTGACAAATACAAAGAAAAGATTTTGTCTATTCGAAGTGGTCAGGCGGATCGGTTGCGGGACTCGATGGACGGCATGTTTATTCCGGTGACACCGGACGCTTATATTGATCGCATGACCGTTATGGAAAACGCGCTGTTCGGTCGTATCTCGCTGATGGCAGGTGCGCATGCTGATGAGATCGAGGATGTTGTTGCCGAAGCCATGAACGAGGCCGGGCTGCGCCGTCGGGCAGCCGCTATCATTTACGACCTGCCTTCGGGTCTGGGTGGGAACAATCTGCCAACCGTATTCCAAGAGCGCGCATCATTCTCGCGGGCGGGCATAAAACGGCCGGATGTATTGATACTGGACAAGGCATTGGCCAGCCACGATTCGGAAAGCCGGTTACGTACACGTTTGAAACTGCGCGAGCTTTTGCCGGATTCGATCATGATCTTTATGGAAGATCACTTTGCGCACCCAGAAGCCTATGATCTGTTTGTCGAAATCAAAGACGGCAGGATTGATGGCGTCTCAAAAACCCATACCGAAGACGAGGTTGGCGCCACCGAGGACCTGAGCCGCAAACTCAAGATCATTTCGTCGACTGAACTGTTTTCAGGCATCGACGGGCGAAACCAACGCCTATTGGCTTTTTCCGCGCAATGGTATGATGCGGCACCTGGTCAGGTTATTTTTTCACGCGGACAAGCGGCTGACGCGGCCTATCTTTGCATTGCAGGCAAGGCGCGACTGGAGTGGCCAGCAGAAAACGGTGAAGAGGCCCGCCCGATATCCGACGTCGAACCGGGCCGCTTGATTGGTGATCTGTCGGTGATCACAAAAGATCCGCGGCAACTGGATCTTGTCGCCGTCAGCGACTGTTCCTTCCTTCGGATCGGCGCGGAAGAACTGCGCGCTGTTGTCGAGAGCGATGCGGGCGTTGCAACGCAACTCCTTGAAACTGTTGCCGGGTATCTCACATCGCTCGCCAATCGCGTCAATGCTGAGAACGCGTCTCTTTTCCTCGAGGTTAATGCTGAGGGCGAGAATGAACGTGCCTGACCAGACCGACTATTCCGCGCACGAACGCCTTGTGCATGAGGCGCGTGAAAAGCCTCAACTCTGGCGTCTTTTCGCTGGCCTGGGGATAGTGGTGGTTCTTGTTACCGTTTTGAACCTGGTGCTGTTTGCCATTCTGTCTGGCATAGGGTCACAGAGTCTGGCGGTGGGTCTTCTCAGAGGATCTTCTCCTGCTGCGATGCTGGTGCTTCTTGGCAGCTTCGGTTTTGTCACGCTGGGCGTGTCTTTGGCCGCCCGGTCTGTGCAAAAACGGTCGTTGCAGTCGATTATTGGACCCATACCGCTGAGCCTTCGGCAATTTTGGCGCGTTTTCAGGGCCTTGCTCATTCTCGGGGTGGTCGTAGCCATCTTGCCTCCGTACGGGATGGGCGAAACTTTGACGCCGAATCTGGCCATGTCCAAATGGCTGATCCTTTTACCTGTTTCGCTTTTAGCCGTGTTGATTCAGACCAGCGCCGAAGAGGTGCTGTTTCGGGGATACATGCAGCAAAGCCTCGCTGCGCGATTCCGCTCTCCTTTTGTTTGGATGGGTGTGCCGTCAGTCTTGTTCGCCGCCGGTCACTATGCGCCTAGTGCGGCCGGTGAAAACGCAGGGCTGATCGCGCTGTGGTCTTGCATGTTTGGTCTTCTGGCTGCTGATTTGACCGCTCGGGCCGGCACCTTGGGGCCTGCTATAGCATTGCATTTCTTCAATAATATGATCGCGCTTTTGTTTATTTCGCTGCCCGATAACCTGAACGGGCTGGCCCTGTTTTTGTTGCCATATGATATGTCTGATGCTGCAGCCTTGCGGCCTTGGTTGTTCGTCGATTTCGCGATGATGATTGCAGGTTGGCTGACAGCACGGATTGCGCTCAGGCGCTGATTGCATTTCTTTCCGTTGCGTCTTATTTGACGTCAAAGCCGCACTAGCAAGGTTCCGACATGAACTGGATCACAAACTACGTCCGTCCCCGGATCAACTCGATCTTCTCGCGCCGGGAGGTGCCGGAAAACCTTTGGCACAAGTGCGGCGAGTGCGGGACAATGCTGTTCCACCGCGAACTGGCTGAGAACCAGAACGTATGCACCCAGTGTGATCACCACATGGCAATCACGCCACGGGATCGTTTCAGACACCTGTTTGATGGCGGGATTTTCACAGAGGTTGATGTTCCTGCCCCCAAAGACGATCCGCTGCAGTTCCGGGATCAAAAGAAATACCCCGACCGAATGAAGTCGGCCCAGAAAAAGACCGGCGAGAAAGAGGCGATGCTGGTCGTCAAGGGTGAAATCGGGCGGACACCGATCATCGCAGCGGCGCAGGACTTTTCGTTCATGGGCGGGTCGATGGGCATGTATGTTGGAAACGCCATCATTGCAGCCGCCCAAGAAGCGGTAAAACTAAAGCGTCCACTCATCTTGTTTTCGGCTGCTGGCGGTGCCCGAATGCAAGAAGGTATCCTCAGCCTGATGCAAATGCCGCGTACGACTGTGGCGGTCGAGATGCTGAAAGAAGCCAACCTGCCATATATCGTTGTATTGACCCACCCGACCACGGGCGGCGTAACGGCGTCCTACGCGATGTTGGGTGACGTGCACATTTCAGAGCCGAATGCCCTGATTTGTTTTGCCGGTCCACGCGTTATTGAACAAACCATTCGGGAAAAACTGCCCGAAGGTTTCCAGCGGGCTGAATACTTGCTGGATCACGGTATGCTGGACCGTGTGACCAAGCGCACCGAAATGCGGGATGAGCTGATTACGATCACCCGTATGCTGATGAACCAGCCTCCTGCGGTGAAAGGTGATCTTCCTGCGCCAAAACCAGCGGAAGTTGAAGTGCCGGAACCGGCTGAAACCTCGGACGAAAAATGACATCACAGTCTTCTGACGTCATCCTGGAAAGAATGATGGCGCTGCATCCCAAGATCATTGATCTGACCTTGGACCGTGTCTGGCGTTTGTTGGCGGCGCTGGACAACCCTCAGACCAAGCTGCCCCCGGTTATTCACATTGCCGGAACCAACGGCAAGGGATCCACGCAAGCCATGATCCGGGCTGGCCTGGAAGGGGCGGGACTGTCCGCGCACGCGTATACATCCCCTCATCTCGCGCGCTTTCACGAACGCATCCGTCTGGCAGGAGAGCTGATTTCCGAGGCTGCTTTGACCGCGGTTCTGGATGAATGCTATGCGGCGAATGGCGGCGAGAATATTACGTATTTTGAAATCACGACCTGCGCTGCGTTGCTGGCGTTTGCCCGGACGCAGGCAGATTATACCCTGCTCGAGGTCGGGTTGGGTGGCCGACTGGACGCGACCAATGTGATCCATGAACCGGCCGTTACGGTGATTACCCCGGTGTCGATAGACCACGAACAGTTTCTGGGAAATACGCTTGGGAAAATCGCGGCTGAAAAGGCCGGTGTCATAAAGGCGGGGGTCCCTTGCATCGTCGGGCCGCAAGAAGACGAAGCGCTAGAGGTCATCGAATACACAGCCGCCCGTCTGGGGGCTCCATTGCTGATCCACGGGCAGCACTGGCACGTGACGGAAGAAAATGGACGGTTGATCTATCAGGACGAAATCGGCTTGCGCGATCTGCCTTTGCCCAACCTTTTGGGCGCGCATCAAATACAAAATGCCGGTGCGGCCCTCGCCGTGTTGCGCCATCGTGAACTTGGTGACGACGCGTATGAGGCCGCAGTCAGCAACGCGCACTGGCCTGCGCGTATGCAACGCTTGAAAACGGGGCCACTGGTTGAACAGGCTCCGCAGGCCGAGGTCTGGTTGGATGGCGGACACAACGCCGCTGCCGGTGCCGCACTGGCCGACGTATTGGCAAAGCTGCCTAAACGCCCAACTCACATGATCTGCGGCATGCTGAACACCAAAGATGTCTCTGGGTATCTCTCACCGCTGGCAAAACAGGCCCAAAGCCTGACCGCAGTTTCGATTCCGGGTGAAACGGCCACTCTGAGCGCTGAAGACACCGCCAAAGCGGCTACCCAGATCGGCATGAGCACCACGACAGCTGACAGTGTTGATGCGGCTTTGCATCAAATTATTGCAGCGGATCCGCAGGCCAGGGTACTTATCTGCGGCTCATTGTATCTCGCCGGAAATATCCTGCGCGAAAACGGCTAATACTTCACCTGGCTTGAAATATCCCGGGGGAGGGGCGCAAAGCGCACCGGGGGCAGAGCCCCCTATTTCCCCCAGTTCTGATCCTGCATCTCACGGAGCCGCGACGCCGTACGCTCAAATTCAAAAGTTCCTTCGCCTTCGACATACAGCATTTCCGGTTCCGCAGCCGCCGAACAGATCAGTCGAACGCGCGCTTCGTATAGCGCATCAATCAGCGTCACAAACCGTTTTGCCTCATTGAAGTTGTTACGCGAAAGGCGAGGTATGTCTTCCAGCACAAGGACTTTGATCGCCTCTGCAATGGCAAGATAGTCCGCGGGACCCAGCATGCGCCCACACAAGTCGTAAAAACTTGCCCGCGCAACACCATTTCGGAACGCGGGCAACTCAACCGTGCGCCCTTTGACATGTAAAACCAAAGGGTCAGCCTTTCCGCCGGACAAGTCATTCCATACGGCGCGCAGGCTCTGCCGTGCTTCAGGCCCGATCGGAGAAAAATAGACTGGCGCCCCCTCCAGCCTGTTTTGCCGATAGTCCGTAGGTGAGACCAGCTCCCAAACCTGTAACTGCTCTTTGATATGAGCAATGAAAGGCAAGAAAAGCTGCCGATTCAAACCGTCCTTGTAAAGATCATCTGGATGTCGATTTGACGTCGTGATTACGACCACACCACCCTCGTAAAGAAGGTCAAACAGACGCCCGACAATCATTGCATCTGTGATGTCGGTGATCTGCATTTCATCGAAGGCTAACAGCTTAACGGATTTCACCACGCTCTGGGCGACAGGTGCCAGCGCATCCTCGACGCCTTCGTTGCGCGCCTTATGCATGCCCGCATGGATTTCCTGCATGAAGGCGTGAAAATGGACACGGCGCGCCGGCACGTCGTCCAGCGCATCGACGAACATATCCATCAACATCGACTTGCCGCGACCCACACCGCCCCAAAGATATAGACCTTTGGGTGGCGGAGGTGCTTTGCGAAACAAACCACGCTTGACCGGCGCTGCGAGCGCAGCCCGGATACGCTCAAATTGCGGTAGAACGGCCTCCTGCGCGTCGTCGCGGGTCAATGTGCCGTCGGCGATGCGCGCTTCGTATAGCGAAATTAAATCCGTCATACCCCGAGGCATACCTTTCGGTTTGAGTGTTGAAAAGCGGCCTTTTTACCGTCGCATCAGATTTGCTTAACCGTGGCGTCAAAACTCATGAATTGACCCGCGGTGGAATTCGGATACCGTCCGTATTCCACCGCTCTGAGGTTTCCATGCCCCAAACCGCTCGTCTCTTGAACCCGATCCTGATTGTCGGGTGCATTATCATCACTGTCAGCTTTGCTGTTCGTGCGTCGTTTGGTGTTTTCCAGATACCGATTGCTGACGAGTTTGGATGGCTGCGCACCGATTTCTCAATGGCAATTGCCATCCAAAATCTGGCGTGGGGCATAGGCCAGCCGATTTTTGGCGCTATAGCTGAGAAAATTGGCGACAGACGCGCGATTGTTTTGGGTGCTCTCACTTACGCGGCCGGGATGCTGCTTACGGCTTGGTCCGTCACACCATTTGAGCATCAGATGTACGCATGGCTAGTGGGCTTTGGCATCGCGGGAACCGGTTTTGGTGTGGTTTTGGCCGTGGTTGGTCGAGCTTCGTCGGATGAGAACCGATCGATGTCACTGGCCATAGTCACCGCAGCGGGCAGCTTTGGGCAAGTTCTGGGTGCCCCGGCAGCCGAGTGGATGTTGTCATTTCTTCCATGGCAGCATGTTTTCATTATTTTCGCTGCCGCGATCCTTGCCCTTGTTCTGACCTTGCCGTTCATGCGTGCACCACAGGCGGCAATGAGAGCCGAAATCGAAGAGAGCATGGGCCATGTCGTAAGGAAAGCGATCAAAGATCCGTCCTACGCTTTGATCTTTCTTGGGTTCTTCAGCTGCGGTTACCAACTTGGCTTCATCACAGCGCATTTCCCCGCATTTGTGACCGAGATGTGCGGCCCGATCCAACCCGGCGGGATATTGCACTCGGTTGGTATCACCACGACTTCGGCCCTGGGGGCTATGGCCATCTCATTGATTGGTCTGGCTAATATTGGGGGCACGCTGATTGCCGGTTGGGCTGGTAAACACTTCTCAAAGAAGTATCTGCTGGCGGGCATCTACACGGCCAGAACGCTTGCGGCGGCGGTCTTTATCATCTTTCCCATCACGCCCGTTTCGGTGGTTGTATTTTCATTGGTTATGGGTTCGCTCTGGCTGGCTACAATCCCGTTGACGTCGGGCCTTGTCGCGCATCTCTATGGGCTGCGCTACATGGGAACGCTGTACGGCATCATCTTCCTAAGTCACCAACTGGGCAGTTTTTTAGGCATCTGGCTTGGCGGCCGTATGTATGATCAATATGGGGACTACACGTTTGTGTGGTGGATCGGAGTAGCCATCGGCGCATTCAGCGCGATCGTTCATCTACCCATCCGCGAGAACCGGCCAGCAGCGGTTGCTGCGGCATGATCAAGCGCGAAATTTCTCGATGATGTACTGACTTGTCATCAGGTCCAGATGCGCGCCGCCGCCATTTTTGAACAAGGTGATGGCTGATGGATCCGGCTTGAACCGGTCCATCGAATAGTAATCTGCAATAAGATCGTCCTGTGTAATCACACCCTGCGCGATAGGTATTTTAACCTCGCCAATGTGATCGACGGTCGTGTCAAAGCTATCGATGAAAATCCGCGCGCGCCTTAGAGCCGTATCATCGGCCTCGCGCATATCGGGTCTATACGCGCCGACCAAATTCAAATGCTGTCCCGGGCGCAACCACTCGCCCTTGATGAATGGTTGGCTGCTCATTGTCGCTGAAACAATGATATCTGCACCGTTCACCGCATCAGGTAAATCTGGCGCAACGCTTACAAAACCTAACCGATCGGCCAAGGCTTCCGCCTTGGCGCTTGTCCGGTTCCATAGTCGTATTTGGGCTTCCGGATATCCGGCTGTAAATGCCTCGCACAATGACTCGGCGACTGGTCCGGCACCGATTACCAGTATTTCCTTGCTCAGGGGGTTGGCCAGCTTCAACGCGCCTAACAGGCTGTCCCCAGCCGTTTTCCATTTCGTGACAAGGAAAAAGTCTACAAGCGCGGTCAAACGACCATCTTTGTCGTCATACAAGCTGACCGAGCCATCGATGACGGGGCGGTCATCCTTGGTATTTTCGGGAAAAATGGTTGTTGATTTGACTGCAATGCCCAACCCGTCGATCCATGCAGATCTGGTCAGCAGCGTATCCGCGCCGCGATACAAAAAACTGTCCTGGATCTTTGCCTTGGGCAACTGATGCCCGGCTTCAAATGCTGCAGCTAGTTCGAGCCAGTTCAGATTGGCTTCGCCTTCGGCAAAGGGAATTTGCAATACGTTCACTTTGCCTCGCTTTCGGTCAGCAAACCTTCGGCTACCAAGCGATCCGCCCAGCCTTGTGAGCCGTCAAACAGATGAGTTTTCCAGCCCCTCGCCCGCGCGGTTTCGATGTTTTCGATCCGGTCATCGGCAAACAGCAAGGTTTCGGGCGCCAAACCGCAATCTTCTTCGACCATTTGATAGATCGGGGGATGCGGTTTCACAGTCTTCATTCTGCCCGAAACATATTGGCGGTCAAAATCGTTCAGGAATGGATAAATACCTGTTGCATAGTCAAAGTTTTGCACTCCGAAATTGGTTAAGGCAAAAACAGGCACGCCTTTTTCTCGCAATGCGCGCTGCAGGCGAACCGAATGTGGAATGGCCGGAGATGCAAGTTCAATCCAGTTGTCATGCCACATTCGGATTTCATCGCCCCAATCGGGGTATTTTTCCGCCCAGTTGTAAATCGTGTCCGTAAAGTGATGACCCTGATCCACCAGATCATTCATCCCATGCAAATCTACTTCTGTGAACATGGCTCGGCGTCGTTCTTCGCCGATTGTTCGATCATAATAGCGCTCTGGCTGCCATTCGATCAGCACGTTTCCAATATCGAAAATCACAGCCTCAATAGGCATAGAGCCACCTTTTCATTCAAAACGCTTTTTAATGACTGAACCAATCACGGCTTGATTATTCAAGACCCAAACGCAGCGCGAAGCGCTGCCCGGCCCAACTGTCGAGGTCGCATCTTTGATGCGCCCTTGCCAGGCGGGAGACCTACCGTTTTTTAGCTGCCCGCAACTCACGTTCCAGCGCGTCCAGAAACCTTGAGCGATCCGCTTTCGCAAATGGTTTTCCACCCCCACCCGCGCCCAACGGGTTAGCAGCTCGCAAATCTGCCATAAGGTCGCGCATTGCCAATTGCTGTCCAATATTGGCCGCTGTAAAAGCCTCGCCGTTGGGGCGAAGGACTTGAGCACCGGCTTCAATGCACTTGGATGCCAGGGGAATATCGGATGTTACAACGACGTCGCCCTCGCCACAGCGTTCAGCAATCCATTTGTCCGCTTCGTCGGCGCCTTGTGAAACAACGACTACTTGTACCAACGGGTTCTGCGACGGCCTCAGACCTCCATTCGACACCAACGCCATTGGTATTCCGTGCCGTGTTGCAACGCGTTCGGCTTCGGCTTTTACCGGGCAGGCGTCGGCGTCAATATAGACCGTAGTCACGCCTTTTTTGCCTGTTTCGCGGCAGGCTTTTTCTTGACCTTGAATTCATCGGGGATGGGCATCCTGTTAAACGCATCCAGCCCGGCAATCTTATAAGCCTCGGCCAGGGTCGGATAGTTAAACGTGTTCTGCACAAAATAGTCGACGGTGCCTTTAAGGTTCAGAACGGCCTGCGCGATATGGATGAGTTCTGTCGCGCCCTCACCGACGATCTGAACGCCCAGAACCCGGCGGGTTTTCAGCGAAAAGAGCATCTTCAGCATTCCATGCTCGAGCCCCATGATATGCCCGCGTGAGGTTTCGCGAAACCGCGCCACGCCTACTTCGTAGGGGATGCCTCGTTCCTGAAGTTCTTCTTCGGACATTCCACAGGTTGATATTTCGGGAACCGAATAGATGCCGTATGGGTACCACGGGCTTTCCGGCAGTGTTGGCGTCTCCAGGGCATGACATGCCGCGACACGCCCTTGTTGCAGGGATGTTGACGCCAGCGAAGGGTGGCCGATGACGTCGCCTGTCGCATAGATGTGCGGCACAGAAGTCTGGTAGGTTTTTCGGTCGACTTCGATCCGATTCCGGTGGTCGGTTTGCAACCCGACCGCATCCAGATTAAGCGCCGAAGTCGCGCCCATGCGCCCTGCCGCAAACAACAGCATCTCTGCCCGCACATGGCGCCCGTTTTCAAGCGTCACCTCAACATGACCGCCTGCGTCTTCGATCTTTTCAACAGCAGAGCCCAGCCGCAAGTCGACACCATTTTCCCGAATCTGGTGTGTGAAATCATGGATCAGGCGGCTATCGATGAAATCCAAAAAGGTGTCGCGTGGCTCGATCAAAGTGACCCGGACATCCAGCGCTGAGAACATTGTCGCATACTCGACCCCGATAACGCCGGCACCGATCACGCACAATGACCGGGGAATAGCGGCCATTTCCAAGAACTCATCCCCATCTACAACGGTCGTGCCGTTGAACGGGACGTAATCAGGGCGGTAGGTTTTGGTTCCAGTGGCAATCAGGAACTTGGCTGCCGTGACGCGTGTCGTGTCCCCGGCGTCGGTAGCAACCTCAACCTCATGCGGGCCTACAAACCGCGCCAGACCGTTCAGGGTCTCTACGTGGTTTCGGTTGAACTGATGCTCCAGCACGTCAACTTCGTGGTCCAGCGTCATATGCAACCGCGCCTTGAGATCTTCGGCGCGGATATGATCTTTTACCCGGTACGAACGGCCGTAAAAGCTCCGCTCGCGCCAACCTGACAGGTTCAACACGGTTTCGCGCAGCGTTTTCGATGGGATGGTTCCGGTATGCACCGAGACACCGCCCAGCCGATCTTTGCGGTCAATCACCAAAACACGTCTTTGCAGCTTTCCGGCTTGAATGGCCGCTGCCCGCCCAGAGGGTCCGGATCCAATGATGATCAGGTCGTAGTCATATTTTCTCATGCCTCAGTCTCCGTACAGCGCCTCGGCGTGGAATGTGATGTGGTCTTCCATGAAGGTGGACACGAAGAAATAGGAATGGTCATAGCCCGGCTGAAGCCGGTAAGTTGCCTGCTGACGGCGTTCAGCAATTGCCTGTGCCAGTGCTTCGGGGCGCAAAAGATCGATGAATTGGTCATTGGCACCCGTGTCGATCAACACCGGGCCGTCAAATCCGGTATCCTTCATGACAAGCGCAGCATCATGCTTTGCCCAGGCTGCTTCATCCGTTCCGAGGTAAGCGCTCAACTGTTTGCGCCCCCAGTCCGCGCCGGTAGGGTTCGAGATTGGAGCAAAGGCTGAAACCGAACGATACCGACCCGGCAGGTTCATCGCCAAAGTAAGCGCGCCGTGACCACCCATGGAGTGCCCCGTGATGGCCTGACGGTCGGAATCGATTGCAAAGTTCTCGGCCAATAAGGCGGGCAATTCCTCGGCCACATAGTCCCACATCTTGAAATGTGGGGCCCAGGGTTCTTGTGTTGCGTTTACGTAAAAACCGGCGCCCTGACCCAGATCGTAGTCGTCATGGTCTGCCACGCCCTCTCCGCGCGGGGATGTGTCGGGGAACACGACCGCGATCCCCTGTTCAGCAGCCCATGCCTGCGCGCCCGCTTTGGTCATCGCATTCTCATGGGTGCAGGTCAGACCGGACAAATACCACAAAACCGGTACGGGACCGTCTTTCGCTTCGGCGGGTAGAAACAGGCCAAAAGTCATGTCGCATTGGCACGCAGTCGAAGCGTGGCGGTAGACGCCCTGAACGCCTCCGAAACAGGCATTTTCCGAAACGGTTTCCATTTGGCATATGTCCTTAAGTTGAGTTTGCGCCATGGCTAACCGCACAAGGCGCGTGCGTAAAGCCTGTGCGCGGCAGGTAACGGGGATTTTTCGGCAGGGTCAGGATCAGGGTGTTCCGACCCACGCGATAACCAGAGGAACGGTTAAAATACTGGCAGCTGTCGATAGCAGAATGGCGGCTGAAGCCCGGTGTGGGGCCACACCGTAGTGAGCGGCCAGCATATAGACGTTCCCGGCAACCGGTAGTGCCGCCGCTGCTATGGCGACGGTCGCTGGAAATGCCTGAACCGGGACAATCCAAATAAGCGCAACTGCGACGCAGGCCGGGTGCACGACCAATTTACAGAAACTCAACCA
The DNA here is from genome assembly GCF_056533365.1 of Ruegeria sp. G5. Classification (NCBI taxonomy): domain Bacteria; kingdom Pseudomonadati; phylum Pseudomonadota; class Alphaproteobacteria; order Rhodobacterales; family Roseobacteraceae; genus Ruegeria; species Ruegeria sp. G5. The sequence goes on from NZ_JBQFOK010000003.1 coordinate 55,770, forward strand.
GCCTGCTACCTGAACACGCTCGGCTGACTTGCTGGCCAACGAGGCTCCGATCGCAAATAAAGCCCCCGGCGTTGCGGCCCCACCTAGGATTGTCAGAAAATCGTTCAAAGGGGCAGGGACCGGAACCTGAAACGCGGACCACAACATACCGGCCGAGATCGATACGATCATCGGGTTTTGCACCAAACCTTTTCCGATTTGACGAAATGTTGCTGGCGTCAGTTTGCCATCTCGACCGCCATTGATCAGGATTACAATCAGGGATGAAAAGACAACCAGATCGACGGTCAGCAAGAGCATTACAGGCCCGATGGCAGCTTCGGTGAACAACAGGGCCAGCATTGGCAGCCCCAGAAACCCGACATTCCCGATCGCGGCGCATTGTGCCTCGACCGCAGCGGTCGGGACATCAAGCCCCCGTATCCAAGCCACAACAGTCGCTAAAACATAAACGACGACCGTTCCCATCAGATAGCCGACGACCAGGCGGGCGTTGAATATTTCGTCAAAGGGCAACGTGGCCGCGAACCGAAACAGCATCGCCGACAGGGCAAAATAGAATACAAATTTGGTTAGATAGGCGGTGGCTTCCTCGGTAAAAAAGCGGGTGCGGCCCGCCCAGTAACCCAAGCCGATGATCGCGAAAAAAGGAAGTGTACGCAGAAAGATATCGACCATGCCCGAAGTGTTAGCATGGTTTGGCCGCGCGACAAGCCCGGCGCGAACGCAATTTGGCATTGTCACGGCACGCAGGTCAGGCGAGATTTTATAACTTCTGTCGCTTCATGCTGCGCAAAACGTGCGAGAATCCTTGTATCTGAACTGACCGGTTTATAAACTTACAACCAGACCGCCAGGAGACGCCATGACTGAAACAGCCACCATTTTGCGCACCGGCCGCAAATTCGATCAGGTTCTAAAGGGCGCCCGAGAGGTGTTCATGGCAGACGGGTTCGAGGGCGCAAGCGTTGATGAAATCGCCCGTGTTGCAGGTGTATCCAAGGCGACTCTCTACAGTTATTTCCCGGATAAGCGCCTGCTTTTCATGGAAGTTGCTCAGAATGAATGTACGCGAATGGCAGAGAAAGTTGTCTCAATGGTGGATGAGACACTGCCCGCGCGTGAGGTTCTGACAATCACGGCGACCCAATTGACAGGATTTCTGGTGTCCGAGTTCGCACAACAGGTTTTCCGTATCTGCGTGGCCGAGCGGGACCGGTTCCCGGAACTGGGTCAGGCGTTCTACGAAGCTGGTCCAAAACACGGCACTGGGCACATTGCCGAATATTTGAACAAGGCCGTCCAAAAAGGAGAGTTGGTGATCGAAGACGCCCAACTCGCGGCCGAGCAGTTCTCGGAATTGTGTAAGGTTCGGATCTGGACGCGATCCGCTTTTGGCATCCAGACCAGCTTTTCTCCGGCCGAGATCGATGAAATCGCGCTGCAGGCTGTTGATATGTTCATGGCGCGATATGGTGCCTGACGGCATGAAGCGCAAAGCCGTGGTCAAAAATTAAGCGTTTTTGTGCATAAGGCATGTGTCTTTGCCCCTTAGATTTGACAGGCTATTCATTCTAAAGAACCCTCGGGCCGACAAAGTGAAGGGCGTGTGAATTTTGACCAGTGAAAATACCAGTTTTTCCCGGCGTTTGAACGAATTGCTTGTGCAGATTTACCCCGACCACGATCAGTCCGAGCTGGCCGGGAAGATTACGGATGCGTTCTGGCCACTTCACACGCACAAGCGCAAGCAGGGGCGAAAGCCCGGCAATAAGCTGTGGTCGGAAAAAGACAGTGTTCTAATTACCTACGGCAATTCAATAGAGGATCAGGTGCACAAGCCGCTTGATCTACTTCATGATTTTCTGGTTCGCCACCTGACGGGTGTCGTCAACGGTGTTCATATCCTGCCGTTTTTCCCGTTTACGTCTGATGATGGTTTTGCTGTCTCGGATTACTACAGTGTCAGCACGCAACTTGGTGATTGGCCTGACATCACGCGCATCGCGGATGATTTTCACCTGATGTCCGATCTCGTCCTGAACCATGTCTCAAGCCAGGGGGGATGGTTCACGAATTATCTTCAGGGCAAATCTCCTCATGACCGGTTTTTCTTTGAGGCCACGCCCGAAGACGATCTGTCACAGGTCGTTCGACCGAGGACAACGCCGCTTTTGCGGCAAGTCGAAACGAGTTTGGGCGAGAAATACGTTTGGTGTACGTTTTCTCATGATCAGGTCGATCTGGATTTCTCAAACCCCGAAGTGCTGATCGAGATGCTGCGGATTATCCGCCTGCATATCGACAAAGGTGTGCGAATTCTGCGACTTGATGCGGTGGCGTTCATTTGGAAGGAAATTGGGACCAATTGTATCCATCTGCCACAAACGCACGCCATAGTTCAGCTGTTGCGGCTGCTGTGTGATTACACAACTGAAACGCTTGTTCTGCTGACGGAAACTAATGTTCCGCGCACCGAGAACCTCAGTTATTTTGGCAACCGAAACGAGGCACACGCGGTCTATAATTTCCCTCTTCCGCCGTTGATCCTGCATGCGATGCAATCGGGCACTGCCCAGTATCTGCGGGAATGGCAGTCGGCGATGCCGCCAGCCCAACTTGGGTGCGCCTACCTGAATTTCACAGCCAGCCATGACGGGATCGGGATGCGTCCCGCCGAAGGGCTGCTTCCGCCGGATGAGAAAGAGCGCATGATCGACACAGTTCGCCGGATTGGAGGGCTCGTGTCGATGCGCGCGCTACCGGACGGGCGCGAAGAGCCATACGAAGTGAATTGCGGTTATTTCGAAGCCATGACCGAGACGTTTCATGGGCCCGATCAATATCATTTGGCGCGTTTCATCTGTTCGCAGACAATCGTTATGTCACTGGAAGGCATACCTGCGTTTTACATTCACTCGTTACTGGCGACCCCAAACGACTACGACGCTGTTGAACGGCGCGGCATGAACCGCGCAATCAACCGACATCGATGGCATTACCCCGATCTGCTGGCCCGTTTGGCCGATCCAGGCTCGAACCAGGCTTTGGTGTTGTCCGAGCTTTCCAAGCGCATCCGGTTACGCGCCCAGCAGCCAGCCTTTCATCCGAACGCCACGCAATTCACGTTGCGATTGGACGATCGTGTCTTTGGTGTATGGCGACAGAGTCTGGACCGTAGCCAATCCATCTTTGCCTTGCACAATGTGTCACCGGAACATGTTTACGTCAGCCCCGCAGAAATGAATATGATCGCCGAAGAAGTTTGGACCGACGCCCTGACTGGGGAAATACTGGCCACCAATGGCCCCGATATTGTTCTGGCGCCGTATCAATGCCGATGGATCACGAACGCGGGGTGAATTCATCCAAATCGTTTGCAACGGCGGATTTCAGGCGCAGTAGAAACTCAGGGTCTGCGGAATGAACGCGGTTCCAGGTTGGGATAAACGGCGTTTCATGCGGATTGTCTAAAAAGATCTGGCCCGCGCGGATGATGTTTTCGGCGAATAACTCGATGGACTTCTCTTCCTTGTGTCGATCCAGTTCCAGCCCGTTCATCTTTGCGTCTGTATAATACCCCTCGAGCAGATCGAGCGCGGACCGATAGTAAGTGGCCTTTAAGGTGCGGAACGTGTTCGGTGTAAAAACCGTGCCGTCGGCCGCCAGTTTACGGAAAATGGCCTTGCAGATATCTGTAGACATCCGGCTGAGCCCCCGATTGGCGTCTTCCGCAGACAGGGTTTGGTGTTTGTGATCATAGTTGTCTGCGATCTCAACCTGGCAGACCGACTTTGGTGCCAGATTGCGCCAGGCTTCTGACAGAACACCGATTTCAAGGCCCCAATCTGAAGGGATGCGAAGATCGGGCAGGGTAGGGGTGCGAATGGCGAATTCACCCGAAAGCGGGTATCGAAAGCTGCGCAAATAGTCGAGGTAGTCCCGATCGCCGATGACTTTCTTCAACGCGATCAACAAAGGGCTAACAAGCAGGCGGGTCACCCGACCGTTGAGCTTTCCGTCACCGATGCGGGGGTAAAAGCCTTTGGCCATCTGGAAAGGGAAAGTGGGATTGACCACGGGGTAAACCAGCCGGTCCAGCATTTCACGATTATAGGTGACGATATCGCAATCATGGATCGCCATGACTGAACTGTCGGCGCAGGCCAACAGGTAGCCGATGCATGACCAGACGTTTTTGCCCTTTCCGGGCTCTTGCGGGGCCAAACCCAATTCGCGCAAGTGGCTTTCCAACTCGGTCAAACGAGGGCTGTCATTCCAGACGACGGCATGGTTTTGCGGAAGTGTAGAAAAGAACGCTCGGGCTTTTCGATACTGCTCTTCGTCCGCCTGATCCAGACCTATGATAATGCGGTGCAAATAAGGAACTTGTTTGAGTTCGTGTAGTATCCCAGCCAGCGCAGGCCCTTCCAATTCTGAATAGAGGCACGGCAGGATCAGGGTGATTTTGCGGGTTTCAGCAAACACTGCGATCTCATGTGCCAGCTGCCCAGCAGACCGACTGCGTAAGTTATGTAAGGTCGTAATGTTTCCGTTTTGATGGAAATCTGCCATTCGAATTGCCTCGTATCTTCAGAGCCCGGCGGTCAAGGTCAGGATGGCATCTGACCAGCCCCGCGGTCCACTCTGTTTTGTTCTTATTACCCGCGCTTCAATGTCTGCAGGAAAGGGCGGTATGTCTGGGCCGTCCGGGTTGGCGATGACAACGCCAAAATCTGCAGCTTGGATCATCTCAATATCGTTGGGCGCGTCCCCCAGCGCGATTGTGCGTTCGGGGGATAATTGCAGGATCACCTCGGCCATGGCGTCGGCTTTGGATTTGCCGAATGAGAGGGTTAGAAACCGCCCCCCTTGTCGCGCGTGCAGTCCAAGCCTTTGCGCTTTTTCCAGAAAGACCGGCAGGTCAGCTTTGGAACCAGTCCACAATCCAGGTTCGCTGAATTTGCGTTGACGGGCTAATTGCGCCTGTTCGGGCGTCAGCCCGGTAACCTGGGCGACTTCGTCGTTGGTCATATCGCCAAACCCGACAAACCCCGTGGGCAGCTCCTGCAATAAAGCCCGCAACCGCCCGTATTCGTCCTCAATTAGATCGGTTTGGTATGGCCATAGCAGGCCGGCACCGTTTTCCACGATGGCTGGCATATCCGCTTGGCCCATTTCGCTTTGCAAAGGACGGATTTCAGCTGCGGTTTTACTGCTGGCTAAAACAACGCCTGCCCCAATTTCGGACAGGCGCTTCAGCCCGGGTTTTGCCGCTGACCAACTGTAATCATGGTGGTCCAGCAACGTCCCATCCAAATCGGAAAACACCAGCAGCGGTGGGGGACGGTTCATGGTATTGAATGGTCTTTTCGTTCTGACATTGTGGGGGCAGTAAAAGTTCCGACTGCGGGGAAGTAAATCCATTCTGTGGAAATAACAGCAAACAAGGTGCCCACGCCTAAAAAATAGGCGTGGGCGTTCTGGCCTACTCGATAAATGTCTTTGCGAGACGGTCACTGATAGGTTGGGCCAGATAGGTAAACACTGCGCGTTCGCCGGTGTTGACAAACAGGTCCGCGGGCATGCCAGGCACAAGGTCCAGCGTGGCAACAGCCTGCGGTTGGTCGGCATCAAGTTTGACGCGCGCTTTGTAAAAGGTTTCGCCGGTACGGTCGTCCTCCAGCGCATCGGCTGAGATATCAAAGATCTCGCCGCTGGCTTCGGGGACGTCAGCCTGCGCAAATGCCGACAGCCGGATGCGCGTGGTTTGCCCGATGTACAGCTTGTCGATGTCGCCAGTTTTGACACGTGCTTCGACGATTAGGTTCTGATCTGCCGGAACGATGTCCATGATGGGTTCTCCTGGCCGGATAACTCCACCGTTTGTAGACACCGCAAGGTTAACAACACGACCGCTGGTCGGAGCCAGTACCTGAGTCCGTTTCAACCGCGCGGCCGTTCCCGCATACTGAGGACGGACCAGATCAAGCTGTGCTTCGACGACGGCCAATTCGCCAGCGATGACCTCGTCGCGCAGTTTCTTTTGGCTGATCAGCGACAGGTCCAGTTCATGCATTTGGTCCTGCGCCTGCGCGATCTGCGTCCGCAAGGATGCGTCGATGCCATTCAAACGCTCCAGCTCAATCCGACGTCCGCTGACGCGGGTCACAGCCACCAGGCCCTTAGCCAACAAGGTCTCGAGGTTTTCGAGTTCGGTGTTGGTGATCCCAATCTGGTTTTTTGTACTGCGTCGCTGTTCTTCCAGACCTGCGATCTGATTTCGAAGGCCCGAAATGCGCTGCGCGTTGATCTGCGCTTCGGTGCGGCGCGCGCGGGCTTCGGCGTCGAACAATTGCTTCTGTGTCAGATACGGTGACACCCAGTGCAACCGGTCCATGCCTTCGCGATACCCGGCCATCGCAGTGCTTTCGTCAAAGCTGTGCTGACCGCTCATCTGCGCCAACAGACGGGCGCGGCGGACCGATAGTTCACCCAATTGGCTGCCCTGAACGCTCAACTCAACGTCGATCTCCGTGCTGTCCAGTTGAACGAGCGGTTGGCCTTGCTGCACGAACTCACCATCTGCCACGAGGATCGAACGGATGATGCCGCCGTCCAGATGCTCGACCGTTTTGCGATCACCTTCGACCACAAAAGAGGCAGGGGCGACAACGGCACCGTCTAGCTTTGAAGCAAAAGCCCAGTAGACGCTGCCGCCGACAAACACGGCCAGAGCGAACAGCCCGAACAGAACATAACGTCCGATGCCAGCAGAATTGTCCGAGATTTCCTTAAGCTGCGCCTCATGAAATGAAACGGCGTTATTGGACGGGGAGTAATTTACCAAGTCGTTCATTGGGCTGCTCCACTGATCTGAGTTTCGGTTGCGGGATGCGCGGCAGGTCTTGCACCATGGGGTTGCGGTTGCGAGTCCAGCACATTGCGGCGGTTGACTTTCAGGACATCTTCCTTGTCCCCGAATTGAATCTGGCTTCCGTCGCGCAAGACCATGACCTTGTTGGCCGCCTGCAATGTGGCCGGTCTGTGGGTCATGACGATGGCAATTGAGCCCCTTGTGTGGGCGGCCATCAGCGCATCACGCAGCGCCTGTTCGCCATCCGCATCTAGGTCAGAGTTAGGCTCGTCCAGAACCAACACGAACGGATCACCATACAACGCGCGTGCAAGAGCCAACCGTTGACGTTGCCCGCCCGACAGGAAGAAACCGTTTCCAATCCGCGTTTCATATCCATCCGGCAGATTGCTGATCAGTTCGTGGACACCTGCTTCGCGTGCAGCGCGCAGCACTTCGGTATCGTCGATTGCCGTCGAGAACCGACCGATGTTTTCGCGAATTGTCCCGTCGAACAGTTCGACGTCCTGCGGCAGATATCCAATCTGTTTTCCCAGATCTTCACCATTCCACTTCGACATCGGGCTTCCGTCCAGCATCACTTCGCCACGCTGAGGAAACCAGATACCCGCCAGCATTTTGCCAAGTGTGGTCTTACCTGATCCGCTGTGACCGATGATGGCCAGTACGTCTCCGGCTTGCAGGCTGAAGTCAATGTTGCGGATCGTGGCGTTGATAGCGCGCGGCGGGCCTGCCTGTGCAATCTGAACATCCAGCGACTTGAACGCGCGGGGCAGATTCAGGTTCGGCGGTGTTTCGGCATAATCCTGCGTCAACTTCTTGAGCTTTGTGTACGATCCACGTGCCGCAAGAAACGTCCGCCATTGACCAATCAGTTGGTCGATCGGTGACAAGGCACGCGCCAATACGATTGTGGCAGCAATCATAACACCTGCAGTGGTTTCTCCGGTGATCGCCAGTGCAGCGCCAAGACCCAGAATGGCCGATTGCAATCCCATCCGGACCGTTTTCGACAGGACCGAGAAACTGGCAACGCGATCCGCTGCGCGTGTCTTGTGCCGGTGCGCGTCGATCTGCAACGCAGTCCAGCGGCGGACAAGGTCGGATTTCATACCAAGTGCGTGCACCAGTTCGGCATTTTTGTCTGTGGTATTGAACAAAGCGTCCGAACGACCGCGGGCTTGCGCGGACAGCTCCATCGGGGCGCGGGCACGGCTGTTATTGATAAGCGCCATAATGGTAAGGGTCAAAGCCCCAACAAGACCGAGCAGCCCGAGCAAGGGATGTAACACATACAAAACAACTAGATAAATCGGAATCCACGGCGCATCGAAAAAGGCCGTCAGGGTTGTGCCGGATATAAACTCGCGAAAACCATTTACGTCTTCGATCAGGTTTTCCCCCGCGTCGCCTTCGCCTTGCACCCGGCGACGCATCGCAGCGCCCAGTACAGGTGCGCCAACGCTCATCTCAAAGCGGGCGGCGAGGCGGCCCAGAATGCGCATCCGCATCAGATCCAGGCTGGCAATAACAACGAAAACACCCAACAACAGAACAGACAGAGCGATCAGCGTGTCGACATTCTGGCTGGTCAATACGCGGTCATAGACCTGCAACATGTAAAGAGGACCGGCCAGCATAAGCAGGTTCAGAAACAGGCTGAAGAAGGCGACCGCGACAAAGCCTTTACGCAGTGACCCCCAGGCGTTCTTTACGGGATTGGCTTTCTGGAACATTTCTTTGACCCTTTCCGGTTTGAAAAACGGGGCGGTCGATGCCGCCCCGCTGTTGGTCAGTTACGCGAGGAAATCGCCGTCGTTCAGGTCGTCGCTATCGAAGTTGGCGAGACGAACGGATCCTTGGTTACCGAACGAGATAACCGCGTCGTTGCCATCCTGGGATACGCTGACACTGCCGCTGAAGTCGGGACCAAAGTCGCTAAACTGCAAGCGGTCCGCACCGGCTTCGAAGTCCTGGATGGTGTCGTTGCCGAACTGGCCTTCGAACACGAACGTGTCGTTACCTGCGCCACCGATCAGGATGTCATCGCCACCCTCACCGTTCAGGACATCATCTCCGGCCTGACCATTCAGAGTGTTCGATCCCGAGTTGCCCGACAGGATGTCGTTGCCACCATTCGCGCTTCCGGCGTTGTTCGAGCCGTTGATGTTCTCGAACCCGAACACCTGGTCGATCAGCTGACCGTTTGGCGCGTTGACTTGTGCAACACCGTTGCCGTCGTCGTCGAGATCCAGAACAACACCCGGACCGGCTGTGAACAACGCTGTGTCGATACCTTCGCCACCGATGATGATGTCTGCACCACCGAATGAGTGGATCGCATCATTGCCGGCACCTCCGTCGAGCACATTGAACTCGTTGTTGCCAAGGATCAGGTCATCCCCATCCGAGCCGACAACGTTTTCAAAGTCATCCACTTCGGTAACGATCTGACCGTCAACGATGATCGCACCGTCCTGCGGACCTTCATCGCCGTTGCCAGCCGGGTTCGGCGAAGGTGTGCTCAGGTCCAAATCGATCGTGACACCGTCAAAGCCGGACAGATCGATCGTATCGCTGTCGTCAGAACCAACAACCCGTTCAATCGAGCGCAGGATATCGGTCTCGATCTGGTTGTCGATGACATCTTCGCCGATGACACCAGTTCCACCAGTTGCCTCGACATCCAGAGTGGCACCAGCGTCCACCAGCGTATCCTGAACAACCGGACCGTTTTGACCGACGGCTGCATTGTGCAGGTGGATTGCCGAAACAACACCCGGGATCGGGGTCTGCAGATCAGCTTCGTTCAGACCCGTCACGCTCAGCTGGCTGGAATAGGTTACTTCACCAGTCAGAAGATTCTGCGTGATGACCAATGTTGCCTGACCAGTCGCTTCGCTATCCGATGTCGGATCTGGTTCCTGCGATGCATCCAGGCCCCCGCTTAGCGTAACCGTGCGGATGTTGCCGACAGTTTCATCTGTATCGACGAACAGCTGCCCGCGGATTTCGCCACCCGGGAAATCCGAGGTGTGGATGTTATAGTACAGGTTACCTTGGACCGCTTGTTCAACGAATTCGGCACCGTTGCTGATGCTCGACCCGAACTGATCCGGTGCCGCAACAACCGCATCCGTGACAGTGACGTTGAAACCTGTGTCGCGCGTTGCCGTTCCATTGCCGTTTGCATCAAGGCTAACCTCGACCGCGACATCCAGATCCGAGAAATCTGCCGTGTCGAAACCTTCACCACCGTCGATGAAGTCATCGCCCAGCCCGCCGGTCAGGACGTTGTCTGCATCGCCTGCGATCAGGATATCCTCGCCTGCGCCACCGACGATATCGCCATTGGTGGTGCCCAGATCGACAAAGATGTCGTCCCCGTCGCTCAGCAGAACGTTGCCGTTGATCACACCTTCGTCGTCGTTGACGATGGTCACGAAGCCTGCATCCGATGCGTCTATCGCATTGACCGTGCCGCGGATTTCGCCTTCGTTCAGGATCGCACCAACGAGGTTCAGACCGCCATCAACGCGGATACCGGCTGCGGCATCCGAGTCCTCGGAACCGGCGATCAAGCCTTCGTTGATCACAACGCCCGCGAATGACGCATCATCCTGGCTTGTGAACAGACGCAGACCGTCACCGACCTCATTGCCTTCCAGCGCATCGCCACGACCTTGCAGCGTACCTTCGTTGATAACCACAGCGGACACGATATCACCGGACTCGTCGCCGGTTTGCAGCGAAACGGCGGAACCGTTGTTGCCTTCGCCCGCATCGACCAGACCCGAGTTGGTAAAGCTGTAGTTGTCAGCAGTGCCATCGGCATAGACCGTGCCGTTGCGTTGATCGCCGGTGCCCAGGATGGTGCCTTCGTTGACAACGTCCAGACCAATACCGTCGATATTCACCGCGCGGCTGTCCGAGGTTACGGTGCCACGGTTGACGAACGAGCCGCCTGTGTGATCACCGGTGCCAAAGTACACACCGTTCTGGCCGCCTTCGAACAGACCGCCTTCTTCGTTGATCAGCTGACCTTGGAAGTTGACGTTGTTCACTGCACGGAACGCGCCGACTGTGCCGTTTGCACCTTCAGACGTAACTGTGCCCGAGTTGGTGATGGTGCCCGAGAACGTGCCCGTGTTGCCGACATTTCCAATGCGGATACCGTCGCCGGCTGCATTGGTGCCTGCTGCCGCGTTGCCGCGACCCTGGATAGTGCCTTCGTTGTTCAGGTCAAAGCTGTTCTCGCCTGCAATCTCGGCGCCAAAGCCCGACCCTTCGTTGCCTTCGCCCGCATCGACCACACCGGTCGACAGGTTGTTGAAGGTAAAGTCCTGCGCGGTGCCATCAGCATAGACCGTGCCATTGCGCTGATCGCCGGTGCCCAGAATGTCACCGGCGTTGTTCACTTCCAGACCGATGCCATCAATGTTGAACGCGCGGCTGTCGGACGAGATGGTCCCGCCTTCCAGGTTGTTGAATACACCGCCGGTGTGATCGGCACCCTCGCCTTCGACCGGGTTGCCGAAGTAAACACCGTTCTGCACGCCCGAGATATCGCCAGAGTTGTTGAACTCACCCTGGAACGAAACGCCGTTCACGAAGCGTACGCCAGCAACGGTACCATTTGCGCCTTCCGAGTCGATGGTGCCGGTGTTGTTGATGACCGCATCGGTGGTCCCGATGTTGCCGACATTGCCGATCCGCACGCCGTCACCGGCTGCGTTCGTGCCCGCTGCGGCGTTGCCGCGACCTTGGATCGTACCGGCGTTGTCCAGCGTGAATGAGGTCACGCCGTCTGGTGCGTCACCGATTTCTACACCAAAGCCCGAGCCTTCGTTGTGCTCACCCGCGTCGATCGTTCCGGAAACAAGGTTGTTGACCGAGAAATCATCGGCGGTGCCATCGGCATAGACGGTGCCGTTGCGCTGATCGTCGGTGCCTAGAATGTCGCCACCATTGATCAGGTTCACGCCCGTGCCGTCGATGTTTACGGCACGGCTGTCGGATTGGATGGTGCCAAAGTTCAGCACGTCCAGATCATGTTCGCCCTGACCGATATACAGACCGTTCGCGGCACCTTCGATCACCCCGGTCGAGGTGTTCAGAATTTCGCCTTCGGTGTTTGCACCATCGGCGATGCGGATACCGCCGGCAGTACCTTGGGTGCTTTCCGAAGTAATCAGGCCGCTGTTGACGATTTCGGTTTCCAGAATGGTGCCTTCGGCGCCATTGTCGATGCGGATGCCGTCGCCCGCCAGCGTTGTGTTCGACGCGGCCTGACCGCGGCCCTGAATGGTTGCACCGAAGCCGTTGAAAATGTCGGTTTCAACGCGATCACCGACCTCGTCGCCCACTTGCAGCGAAACACCAGCGCCCTGGTTGCCTACGCCTGCATCGATTGTGCCGCCCGAGAAGTTCGAGATCGAGACGTCCTCGGCAGTCGAGTTGGTGTAGATGGTGCCGTTGCGTTGATCGCCGGTGCCGATGATGTCACCAAAGTTGCGAACGTCGATGCCTTGACCCTGAATGTCGACCGCTCGGCTGTCCGAGCTGATAACACCGCCTGCAAAGTTATCCAGGCTGCCCGAGCTTTCTGCGCCTGCGAACTGAACGCCGTTGAAATCGCCCACGATCTCACCGAAGTTGCGCACAGACGCACTGCCTGTGACCTGAACGCCAGTAGCCAAAGCGTCGGGGCCATTGTTCGCCTCGATCCGGCCAGAACGGAAGTTGAAGATGTCAACGTCCTGACCTTGCGCCTGTACGGCCGCGACCGCGTTGTTGGTGATGATCTCACCAAAGTTCAGCAGGCGCGAGAAGTCATTGGCCAACACAAATGCGGGGGTGTCATCCACCACCGTGCTTTGAAAGAAGTTGTTAATGAGGGTCTGGCCATCGCGAGTGGTCTCTTGCGCCAACGTGGACGATGTCAAGAGACGAGCGCGAAGGTCCGTCAGAAGTTGGGACAGCATGGGATACTCCGTCAAGAATTGTTATTGGTTCTGCGGGTCACCCGTTGGTCTGGGCGTTCCACGTAGCAAAGGGGTAGCCACGGACGTCTGTCTGCTAAAATTCATCCTTCGAATTGGGGGTATAACCAACGCAAATACTCACGCTTTTCGTGAGAATTCACGAGGGGCAGAAACGAAAAATCAATGGGTTAGCAGAATTATAGTCTCATTTCGAAACTATTCATTGTCGAATGTTGACACTTAAGTGAGGCGAAGTGATCGTCTTTTCATCCAAGTCGGAACGCATTGAGGATAAAAATAGCCGGTCACTCGCTGCCAAAGACCTGGTTTAGATAGTTTGCACGCATGAATTTTAGAGACTTGGAATACGTACTTGCCATCGCCAAACATGGCCAGTTCAGTCAGGCGGCAGTAGCCTGCAATGTATCGCAACCTGCGCTATCCAATCAGGTCAAAAAACTGGAACAGGAACTGGGTGCCGAACTGTTCCTGCGTCTCAATAATGAGGTGCGTCCCACACTGTGCGGAGAACAGATTATTCGCATCGCCGAACGTATTCTGCTGGACGGGCAAAAGATCCGCGACACCGCAACCCAATTCCGGGATCCGGAAGCTGTCCCATACAACATCGGGATGACGCCGACTTTGGCACCTTATCTAACGCAGTATTTCTCAGAACTGTTCAGCGAAGTCTTTCCCAATATGCGCGTCACCATGATCGAGGATCTGCCGCATAACATGTTGCGGATGGTTGAGGACCACACATTGGATCTTGCCTTGGTCGCAAAGGTAAACAACGCTGAGACGCTCGAGTTCACGTCGATCTGGTCCGAACCTCTGTTCCTTGCCGTGCGTGAAGGGCATCCGTTGTGCACACTGTCTTCGATTGCCCCCGAGGATGTACCGCGGCATGACTTCATTCGGTTGCCGCACAGCTTTGGATATGAATTGGAAAACCGACTGCCCAAGGCGGACCCTTCGAACCGGGCCAGCAAACGTTTTGACCTGAGTGCGCTGCGGTTTGAAACGATCTGCCGACATATCTGCCATTCAGATGATTGCACAATCGTCTCCGCCTTGGCAGCCGAGCAGTTCAAAAGAGACCGTTGGCCTTTGTGCTTCATTCCCTTTGATGCGCCAGGCAATCTTCGCGATCTTGGGGCTGCAACGCGACCTGGCTGTCCGCGGCGGCCACTGCTGGACCGCATTGGTGCATTTATCCAGCAGCAACCACCCTCAGGCGTTTCACCGACCTTTGATCTGTAAAAGAACGGACGCCTGTTTGCGCTAAATCAAAGTGCGCGCAGATCATCTCGCTCATAGCTGGTTCAGGGACCATCCGATATCCGCTGCGTTGCGCATTGGCGATCGCGCAATCGTGAACTTAGTTGACAATGGATTTTGTATTTTGGATACATTGAGCAGTGATTTCGCGATGACCAGAGTCGTCAGGGATTGTTCCGCAAAAAGAGCAACGCGAAAGTCAGACAAAAAACATTTCTGGGAGAAACTCATGAAACTGAGATTTTTGGCCGCAACCGCAGCGATTGCGTTGTCCGGCGCTGCGGCGCAGGCAAACACGTTGGTGTATTGCTCGGAAGGTTCGCCTGAAGGTTTCGATCCGGCGCTGTTCACGGCCGGCACAACATTTGATGCGTCTTCGCACCCAATCTACAACCGCCTGCTGGAGTTTGAGACCGGCACAACCAACGTGATTCCGGGCCTCGCGGAAAGCGTTGAGGCCAGCGATGATGGTTTGGAATACACATTCAAACTGCGTCAGGGCGTCAAGTTCCACTCGAACAACGAATTTACGCCCACTCGTGATTTCAACGCAGACGACGTGATCTTTTCGTTCATGCGTCAGAAAGACGAAGGCCACGCATACAATCAGGTGTCTGGTGGCACGTGGGAATACTTCCAGGGCATGGGCATGCCGGATCTGGTCGAGTCCATCGAAAAGATCGATGACTACACGGTTAAATTTACCCTGACCAAGCCCGAAGCACCGTTTGTCGCCAACATGGCTATGGATTTCGCGTCGATCCTGTCGGCCGAATACGCCGAGGCAATGATGGAAGCGGGAACACCTGAAAAACTGAACACGGCACCGATCGGCACCGGCCCGTTTTCGTTCGTCGCCTATCAGAAGGATGCCGTGATCCGCTATGCGCAGAACGCCGACTATTGGAAAGCTCCTGCGGATGTAGAGAACCTGATCTTTGCGATCACGCCGGATGCGTCGGTCCGCTACCAAAAACTTAAGGCCGGCGAATGCCACATCATGCCATATCCGAATCCTGCCGACATTCAGGCAATGAAGGATGATGCGGACATCAACATGATGGAGCAAGAAGGCCTGAACGTTGGTTACCTTGCCTATAACACCACCATGGAGCCTTTCGATAATCCCAAGGTTCGCAAAGCGTTGAACATGGCAATCGACAAGCAAGCGATCATTGACGTGGTGTTCCAGGGCTCGGGCCAGGCAGCCAAGAACCCGATTCCGCCGACAATGTGGGGTTACAATGAATCGATCACCGACGATCCCTATGATCCAGAGGCTGCCAAGGCCATGCTGGAAGCTGAAGGTGTCTCTGACCTGTCGATGAAGATCTGGGCCATGCCGGTTCAGCGCCCGTACAACCCCAATGCGCGTCGCATGGCCGAGCTGATCCAAGCTGATTTTGCCAAGGTCGGCGTGGACGTTGAAATCGTGTCTTATGAATGGGGCGAATACCTTTCGCGTTCGAAAGAACTGAACCGCGACGGTGCGGTCCTGTTGGGCTGGACCGGTGACAACGGCGATCCAGATAACTTCCTGGCCGTGCTGTTGGGCTGCGATGGTCGTGAAGCATCGAACCGTGCGCAGTGGTGCCATGAACCGTTCGAGGATCTTATCCTGAAGGCCAAGCAAACCACCGATCAGGATGAGCGCACCAAGCTGTACGAAGAAGCACAGGTTGTATTCAAGGAACAGGCACCTTGGGCAACCATTGCACACTCGGTCGTCTACATGCCGATGAGCAACAAGGTGCAGGGCTATAAAGTCCATCCGCTGGGCGGTCACATCTTTTATGGTGTGAGCGTCGAATAAATCACCACTCACGGACCGGAGCTGCCCATGTGGTGGCTCCGGTTTTCTTTTTTGGAGGTCGGCCCTGATGCCGGATTTGTCCGAGTACCGTCAACTGGCAAAGGACATGTCAGTAGACGCCGTGGCCCTTGTGCCCGGCCCGAATTTCACCCGCGCGTTGAAAAAACCATTTATGAGCCACGAGCGCCCCTTTGTGGTCGTGATCCCGGCGCAAGGGAACCCGGCTGCGGTTGTACCCAATCTTGAACTGGGGTCGTGGGAATTAGTTGGCTTCGAAGGGGCTGTTTTCGACTGGCGGGATCAGACGGGCTATGACGAAGCCTTTGCTACGCTGGCCGAGCATATGCCGCTGACTTCGCTGGCCGTCGAAGGGCAGGTCATGCGGGTCTTTGTGTCAAAGGCCTTTACCAACGCTTTGCCTGATTTGCGCATCGTGGATGCCGAACGAGAAATTTCCGGTCTTCGGATTTGTAAAACCGAAGAAGATATTGCTGCCATGCAAGCGGCAATTGATATCTCGGAACGCGCTTTGGCCCGCGTGATCGCTGATGTACGCGTCGGTCAAACAGAAACTCAGATTGAACAAGCTCTTGTCCAGACCCTTTTTGCAGAGGGCGCCACCTCGCTGGCCTTTCCTCCTATCGTCGCGGCTGCTGACAATTCTGCGCGACCGCATGGCAAGGCGCGCGCAGATTACCAGATCAAATCTGGCGATGCGCTGCTGTTTGATTTTGGGGCGCGCAAACATGGGTTTGCAGCAGACATCACCCGAACCTTCTTCGTTGAAAAGGTTTCGGACGAGGGGCGGGATGTCTATGACACGGTTTTGCGCGCAAACCTTGCAGGCTTCGCAGCGTGCCGCCCGGGTGTCACCGCACACGATATCGACGACGCGGTGATCAGCGTGCTTGAAGCCTCACCTTACGCCGACCGTATCCGCACTAAGACCGGCCACGGGCTTGGCCGTGACGTGCACGAGGCACCGTACATAATGCGTGGAAACCAACAGGAAATGCTGCCCGGCATGGTTTGGACAAACGAGCCGGGTCTGTATGAGTTGGACAACTTTGGTGTGCGCATAGAAGACGACGTGCTTGTAACCCAGGATGGATGCCGGTCTTTGACCAGCTTTCCCAAAGATCTCACAATCATAGGTCGCTGATGTTTGGCTATTTTCTGACACGCCTTGGCATGTTCATCCCGACCTTTCTGGGCGTGACGCTGATTTCATTCATGTTTATCCGGGTACTTCCGGGCGACCCCATCATTGTCATGGCCGGTGAACGCGGCATGACCGAAGAACGCTATCAAGAGATGGTGGTAAAACTGGGCTTTGATAAACCGGTTCTACAGCAATACTGGGACTACCTTGTCGGGGTCATGCATGGCGACTTGGGTGAAAGCTTTGTTACCAAGAAACCGGTCTGGGATGAGTTTTTCGCCCTGTTCCCTGCGACGCTAGAGCTGTCAATCTGCGCGATGGTCTTTGCGGTGGCACTTGGGCTACCCGCGGGTGTGATTGCGGCGGTGAACCGGGGTAAGTTCTTTGATCGCGCGCTGATGTCTTCGGCACTGGTCGGATATTCGATGCCGATCTTCTGGTGGGCGTTGCTGCTGATCATTGTGTTCTCAGGCAATTTGGGCTGGACGCCAGTGTCGGGCCGGATCGACCTGCTGTATTATTTCCCAAGCGTGACCGGGTTCATGCTGATTGACAGTTTGCTTTCGGGGCAGGAGGGCGCATTCGGATCCGCCGTGCGCCACCTGATTCTACCCACCATCGTTCTTGGGACAATCCCATTGGCGGTGATCGCGCGGCAGACACGATCCGCAATGCTCGAAGTTCTGGGTGAGGACTATATCCGTACCGCTCGCGCCAAGGGGCTTGCGCCCACACGGATCAACGGGCTGCATGCACTGCGGAACGCGCTGATCCCGGTGATTACTGTGATCGGCCTGTCGGTCGGCACGCTGCTGGCCGGCGCGATCCTGACCGAGACGATCTTTAGCTGGCCGGGGATCGGCAAGTGGATGGTCGACAGTATTTTCCGTCGAGACTACCCGGTTGTGCAGGGCGGGCTATTGATGATCGCTGTGATCGTGATGCTGGTGAACCTGCTGGTCGATGTCCTCTATGGCATCATCAACCCCAAAATCCGGAGACGATGATGGCAGAATTGTCGGCAAACGAGCAAAAAACCGAAACCCGCCCCAGTGCTCTGCGTGAATTCTGGTTCTACTTCAGCGAAAACCGTGGCGCTGTCATAGGCCTATATGTGTTTTCGGCTTTCGTTTTATGCGCAGCTTTCGCGCCCCTATTGGCCCCTTATGACCCAACCGAACAGTTCCGGGATCACATTCTGCAACCCCCTGCTTGGCAGGAAGGCGGCAGTTGGGCATTCCCACTCGGAACTGATCCGCTGGGACGGGATATGCTGTCGCGGCTCATTATGGGGTCGCGGTATTCCTTCTTTGTCGGCATTGTTGTTGTCTGTGTGGCTGTGACGGGCGGCGTCATCATCGGATTGCTGTCCGGCTTTGCGCCGAAATGGGTCGACACGTTGATCATGCGGGTGATGGATATCATCCTGTCCTTCCCTTCGCTGCTGCTGGCTTTGGTACTGGTTGCGATCCTTGGCCCCTCACTGACCAACGCGATGATCGCCATCGCCATCGTGTTCCAGCCACACTACGTGCGGCTGACCCGCGCCTCGGTGCTGTCGGAGCGGCAGAAGGACTACGTTACGTCAGCCCGCGTCGCCGGTGCAGGCAAAGCGCGGCTGATGTTCAAGACTGTGCTGCCCAACTGTCTGGCACCGATCATCGTGCAGGCGGCGCTGTCATTCTCGACCGCCATTCTGGACGCTGCGGCATTGGGCTTTCTGGGCATGGGCGCGCAGCCGCCCACGCCGGAATGGGGCACCATGCTGGCCGAAGCGCGTGAGTTCATTCTGCGGGCGTGGTGGGTGGTCACTTTCCCCGGCCTCGCCATTCTGGTCACAGTTTTGGCCATTAACCTGATGGGCGACGGTCTGCGCGACGCGCTGGACCCGAAACTCAAGCGGAGCTGACGACATGAGCCTGTTGGAAATCCGGAACCTTTCGGTCGAATTCGCAACTGCTTCGGGTAAATTCCGCGCTGTGGATGGCGTGGATTTGTCTGTCGACAAGGGCGAACTTATGGCCATCGTCGGCGAAAGCGGATCCGGTAAATCGGTATCGATGCTGGCGCTTATGGGCCTGTTGCCCTGGACTGCAACCATCACGGCCGATCAACTGAGTTTCGAAGGCAAAGATCTAACGACAATCTCAGCCCGCGACCGTCGCAAGATCATAGGGAAAGACATCGCCATGATCTTTCAAGAACCGATGTCATCCCTGAACCCGTGTTTCACGGTGGGCTTTCAGATCAAAGAGGCGCTGCGCATCCATTTGGGCCTGAACCGCAAGGACCGCCACCAGCGCGCGATCGAGCTGTTCGATCAGGTTGGCATTCCCGCGCCGGAAAGCCGCCTGAACACGTTCCCGCACCAGATGTCTGGGGGGATGAACCAACGGGTAATGATCGCCATGGCAATCGCCTGTAATCCCAAATTACTGATCGCGGATGAGCCGACAACGGCTCTGGACGTGACCATTCAGGCGCAAATACTCGATCTGTTGGTCCGCCTGAGAGATGAACAAGGAATGGGCTTGGTCCTGATCACTCACGACATGGGTGTTGTCGCTGAAACGGCCGAACGTGTTCAGGTGCAATACGCAGGACAGAAAGTAGAGGAACAGCCGGTGCGCGATCTGTTTCGCACCCCACGACACCCTTACACATCCGCGCTGCTCAGCGCGTTGCCGGAACGGGCAACCTCAAAGCTGTTGCCGACCATCCCCGGTGTCGTGCCGGGACAGTTTGATCGTCCAAAAGGGTGCTTGTTCAGCCCAAGGTGCCATTTTGCGGATAACACGTGTCAGTCCATCCCGCCCACGCCGCATAGCGAAACCTTTGGAAAAGCGCGCTGTCACCATGTCGAAAGAATTGCTGCCGGAGAAATCGCATGACCGCTCCTATCGTTCAGGCAAATGCTCTGGCGCGTCACTACGAAGTCAAGGGTGGGTTGTTTTCCAAATCGGCAACCGTGAAAGCCTTGTCCGGCGTGGACTTCGATTTGCAACCCGGTAAAACGCTTGCCATCGTCGGTGAATCTGGTTGTGGGAAATCGACGCTGGCGCGCGTCGTCACAATGATCGAAGAACCCACGTCCGGCACGTTGACGATAGACGGCGTGGACATCTCACCCTCGAAATGGGCACAGATGCGCGAAGCGGTGCAAATCGTTTTTCAGGACCCGTACGGCTCGCTCAATCCGCGCCAACGGATCGGGCAAATTTTGCAGGAACCCCTGATTATCAATCGACCAGAAATGTCATCATCAGACCGCGAAACGCGGGCCCGTGAAATGATAGATCTGGTTGGGCTACGTCCTGAACACTATGACCGTTACCCGCATATGTTTTCGGGAGGGCAACGCCAACGTATCGCCATCGCCCGCGCCTTGATGTTGAATCCGAAGGTTCTGGTTCTGGACGAACCCGTGTCCGCTCTGGATGTCTCGATCCAGTCGCAAATCCTGAACCTGTTGGTCGAACTGCAAGAGCGTATGAACCTCGCATACCTGTTCATTTCGCACGATTTGTCGGTGGTCAAACACTTTGCAGACGATGTGATCGTCATGTATCTGGGCCGCGCAGTCGAAAAAGCACCGAAGGAAGAGCTGTTTGCAGCGCCGCGACACCCGTATTCCAAGGCGCTCCTTTCGACGACACCCCGAGCTGACCCTGATGCACGCAAAGATCGGATCAAACTGGAAGGCGAGCTGCCGTCACCAATGAACATCCCCAAAGGCTGCGCCTTTGCGCAGCGGTGTTGGTTGGCAACAGATGAATGCCGTGTCGAACCACCCGAGC
The DNA here is from genome assembly GCF_056533365.1 of Ruegeria sp. G5. Lineage (NCBI taxonomy): Bacteria > Pseudomonadati > Pseudomonadota > Alphaproteobacteria > Rhodobacterales > Roseobacteraceae > Ruegeria > Ruegeria sp. G5. Next base: position 76,687 of record NZ_JBQFOK010000003.1, read on the forward strand.
TGTCCGGTGCAACACACCAAGTCGCGTGTATCCATCCGTTGGAACAAGAATAATCAGCTTTCGGCGTTTCGCGTCGCGGTGACCATCGCCAAAAGCTGGTCCTTCGTGCGCTGAATATGTTCTGTCAGCAACACGCAGGCGTCCTCTGTTTTTCGAGCGCGGGCTAAGTCCAACAGATCCTTATGATCTTTCTTGGCGGGCTCACGTTGCTCCATCACGCTCAGGTGCATACGGACATAACGGTCGGACTGTAGGTTGACGCGCTGAAGGATCTCATCCGTAAACCGACGACCCGAGGCGGAATAAAGTGCCTTGTGGTATTCGTAGTTTAAACGGCCCCAGCGTCCGACATCATAGGCTTCGTAGGACTTCTCCATTTCCGACAACAGCGTTTCACATCTTTCAAAATCTGTTTCTGTCATCATGGGGATCGAACGTCTGAACAGGTCAACCTCCAGCAAGACACGCAGGTCGAAAATCTCGGCGATTTCGGAAAGGGAATGCGTGGTCACAGATGCACCACGGTTGTTGGTCAGTTGAACAAGCCCCTCAGCATCCAGTCGCTTCAGCGCCTCGCGTATTGGCATACGAGACACATCGTAATCTTCGGCAAGGGCTTCTTGGCGAATGGTTTCTCCTTCGGCCATTTCGCCACTCAGGATCCGCTCGCGCAGATCGTTGGTGATAACATCAGGCAGGCTTTGCCGTGCGATTGCGCGTGGTCCGCTCATTTGTTTGTTCCGGGTCGTAAGTTTGTATCCAAAATACAAACTGAGCGGCATTTTTCCAAGTGGCTTTGCAAAATTGAAACGATGTTAATCCACACTTCGCTTGGGCGGCGATCTTACGGTGAAATATAGAGCAAACCAATAGGTTTTATCAAAACAATGAATTGGACCTATATACAGATTTGCTACAAGTTGCCGCCAAATCGAAGCTCAATCGACTCATTTGAGGCTGCTATGTGGACCTACTCGAACCCGGTCAGCACCGTATTCGGCGCCGGAACCATCGCTGAGATGCCGCGTCTTGTCGGCGGCAGGGGATATGCTTTGGTCACATATCCTGATGGCCCATTTCGTAACGTCACGGCCCGTTTGCAAGAAGCGATGGGTCAGGCCGCTATTGTCATAGATGATGTCGCGCCCAACCCCGACTATCGGTTGCTGAGTGACCAATGCGCCCGGTTTAGCGGGCTCCTGAATGAGGTTGAGGTTATCGTCGCTCTGGGCGGCGGATCGGTCATTGACTCAGCCAAGGTTTTCGCCGCCGCCGGTGGTGATTTCGCAAAAGTCTCAACCTTTCTGGAAACCAAGGCGGGTGCGGAACGGCTTTCGGCCATTCCGATCATCGCGGTTCCGACCACAGCTGGAACCGGAAGCGAGGTTACCTGTTGGGCAACCGTGTGGGACGAAGAACGCGGTTTGAAGTATTCTTTGGCCCAACCCAATCTTTATCCAGAAACGGCTGTCATTGACCCCGAGTTGATGGTGAACAAACCCTATGGGTTAACGCTTGCAACAGGTTTGGACACGTTGTCACATGCACTGGAGAGCATCTGGAACGTCAACGCAAATCCAGTTTCGGCGCGACATGCCGTCTTTGCTGCGCGCACCATCCTGAACACTTTACCAGAGTTGCTAAGCGATCTGGGGAACCTGGCTCTGCGAACGCTGATGGCAGAAGCAGCCCTTAGCGCAGGGCTTGCATTTTCGAACACGAAAACCGCCATCGCCCATAATCTGTCCTATCCGATAACTCTGGGCTGGGGGGTTCAACACGGGATCGCTTGTTCTTTCACACTCCCCCTCATTCTGAAATCGGTGACTGGCATTGGAGGGTTCCGCGAAGCCGCGCTGCATGAGATTTTCGGAGAAGACCTATTGGTGGCCGCAGACGAGTTAGAGGTTTTTCTGACCAGATTGGGTATCTCAACCCGGTTTGCCGACTACGGCGTCTCGGATGCCGAAAGGACCAAGATCATAGATGAAGCTTTTGCCGGTGAACGCGGAAAAAACTTCATTGGAAACAAAGAAGTCTTTTTGACCACTTTAAAAGCCAACGACGCTGCAAAGTCCAAGGTTGCCTGAGGCAATCCCCAAACAACGAACTGAGAATTCACCAAGCCTGAATTGGCATGGATCAATACGCAAGGATCAACCAATGACACTTCAAACCCCGATTTCCGCGAATGAACGGGTCTACCCAACGCCGAAAGTTCCCGCGATCGCGATCTGTCTGGACGGCTGCGAGCCGGAATATCTGGATGTGGCGATCGCGAAAGGCCTGATGCCGACGCTGAAACGCATACGTGAAACCGGCACAGACCGTTTGGCGCATTCGGTCATTCCGTCTTTTACGAACCCCAATAACCTGTCCATCGCAACGGGTCGTCCACCGATCGTACATGGAATTTGCGGCAACTACCTGATCGACCCTGAAACCGGGGACGAAGTGATGATGAACGATGTTCGTTTCCTGCGCGCACCGACCATTTTCTCACAATTCTACGAGGCCGGTTACCGGGTGGCGATGGTTACGGCCAAAGACAAACTGCGTGCTCTTCTCGGCGCGGGCCTGCGGTTTGACGAAGACCGCGCGGTCGCATTCTCATCAGAGCGTTCGGGTGAAACGACCACTGCCGAACATGGTATCGCCAACGCCAGTGAATGGTTGGGCATGCCGGTTCCAGAAGTGTACTCTGCTGAGCTGTCTGAATTTGTGTTCGCCGCAGGTGTAAAGCTGCTGAAGGAATTCAAGCCGGACATTATGTATCTTTCGACGACAGATTACATCCAGCATAAGTTCGCCCCCGATCAGCAAGGAGCGCTGGATTTCTATGCCATGTTCGACAAATACCTAGCTCAGCTTGACGAACTAGGTGCAGCCATCGTGATCACGGCTGACCACGGGATGAAGCCGAAGCACAGCGAAGACGGCACCCCGAACGTCATCTATGCGCAGGACCTGATGGATGAGTGGTTGGGCAAGGACGCCGCCCGTGTCATTCTACCTATTACCGACCCCTATGTCGTCCACCACGGGGCGCTGGGTTCCTTCGCCACCGCTTATCTGCCGGAAGGCGCAGATTGCGCCGATATCATGGCCAAACTGGATGCAATCGACGACATGATCCTTGTCGTGGATAAGCAAGAAGCGATCAAACGCTTTGAGCTGCCGGCAGATCGCATCGGCGACATCGTCATGATATCCGGAGAGAACATGACCATCGGCACATCCGCCGATCGTCATGATCTGGCAGCCCTGAAAGAGCCACTGCGCAGCCATGGTGGACTGACGGAACAGGAAGTCCCATTTATCGTTAATCGCGTGATTGATCTGAACAACGCACCTGAACTACGCAACTTCGACGCGTTTTTCTATGCGACAACTGCGGCAGCTCTGTAAGATGGACGGTATCATGAACACATCCGACATTCGCCACGAAGGTATGCGCATCGGTGGAGAGGTTGTCTTTACCGACGCGACCGTTCCCGTTCACTACCCCTATACCAACGAAGTTGTCGGTACCGTACCTGCCGGCACCGCCGAACATGCGCGTAAAGCCTTTGAAATTGCGGCCAATTATACACCTAAGCTCACTCGCTATGAACGGAGCCAAATCCTGCAACGGGCCGGTGAGCTGATTGGTGAGAAACGAGAGTATTTGGCAAAATGGCTGACGCTTGAACTGGGTATTTGTCATCAGCACTCGATTTATGAAACCAAACGCGCGCAGGATGTCTATCAGTTTGCTGCTGCAGAGGCATTGAAAGATGATGGTGAGATCTTTTCGTGCGACCTGACCCATAACGGTAAAGAGCGTAAAATTTTCACCAAGCGCGAACCCGTACGGACCATCAGCGCGATCACACCGTTCAACCATCCGCTGAACATGGTCAGCCACAAGATTGCGCCCTCTATCGCGACAAACAATTGTATGGTGTGCAAACCAACCGAGTTGACACCTCTGACAGCGCTCGCGCTGGCAGATATTCTGTACGAAGCTGGCTTGCCGCCCGAGATGTTCCAGGTTGTCACAGGCTGGCCGCAAGACATTGGTGACGAGATGATCACCAATGAAAACATCGACATCATAACCTTCACCGGCGGTGTGCCTGTGGGTAAGATGATCGCATCCAAAGCCGGGTACAAACGGCAAGCGCTGGAATTGGGTGGAAACGATCCTCTGATCGTCTTGAATGACCTGAGCGATGCCGACCTTGAAAAAGCCGCCACAATCGCAGTTGCCGGGGCAACGGGTAATTCTGGTCAGCGCTGCACCGCCATCAAACGCATATTGGTGCAAGAAAGTGTCGCAGATAAATTCGTACCGCTCGTTCTGGAAAAGGCGAAAGCCATTCGCGTCGGTGATCCTCAGGACCCTGACACGCAACTGGGTTGCGTTATCCATGCCGATGCTGCCGAGCTGTTCGAAAAACGTGTCTTCATGGCCGAAAAAGAAGGCGCAGAAATCCTCTATCACCCGGGTCGTCAAGGCGCGCTGCTGCCGCCGATCGTGGTCGACAGGGTGCCCCATGACAGCGAACTGGTCATGGAAGAGACGTTTGGCCCGATCGTGCCGATCGTACGGGTTCCCGATGACGATGCGAGGGTTATGGAAATCTCGAACGGAACTGAGTTCGGCTTGTCTTCGGGCGTGTGCACCAATGATCTGAACCGTGCGATAGCGTTCATCAACGGCTTGAATGTCGGCACCTGCAACATCTGGGAGCAACCCGGTTATCGCATTGAAATGTCACCGTTCGGGGGCATCAAAGACAGTGGGAATGGCGTAAAAGAAGGCGTGATCGAGGCGATGAAGTTCTTTACTAACGTCAAGACTTATTCTCTGCCTTGGCCGGGGTGATCGCGGCCTAGAAGAGACTGCGAAGTAAACTAAGGCTTAAAAAAAGCCCGGCCAGAAATGGCCGGGCTTTGCAGTAACGGTACCAGGCGGGTTATTACCCTTGGATGACGTCCTGACGCTGTACGCCAAGACCTTCGATACCCAGCTCCATCTTGTCACCAGCTTTCAAATAGGTTTGCGGGTTTTGACCCATACCAACACCCGGAGGTGTTCCGGTCGAGATCACATCCCCGGGCTGCAGCGACATGAATTGAGACAGGTGTGAAATCACTGTGGCAACGCCGAAATGCATCGTCTTTGTCGACCCGTCCTGATAGCGATGCCCATTGACCTCAAGGTACATCGGCAAGTTCTGCGGATCAGCGACCTCGTCACGTGTCACCAACCACGGGCCGATTGGGCCAAAAGTATCAGCTGATTTGCCTTTGACCCATTGGCCCGAGCGATGCAGTTGAAAGTCACGCTCGGAAAGATCGTTTGCAACGCAATAGCCCGCCACGTGGTCAAGGGCGTCTTCTTCTGAGACATATTTGGCCTCTTTCCCGATCACGACGCCAAGCTCAACTTCCCAATCGGTCTTGACCGAGCCACGCGGAATTTCAACCGTATCGTCCGGACCAATGATGGCCGATGTCGCTTTGAAAAAGATCACAGGTTCTGCGGGCAACTCCATCCCGCTTTCTGCTGCGTGGTCAGCATAGTTCAAGCCGATGCAGATGAACTTGCCAACCTGGCCAACACACGCCCCGATGCGCGTGCCCGCGTCCACTGCGGGTAAGCTGGACAGATCAAGGGCGCGCAGCTTTGACAGCGCCTCATCACTCAGAGCAGAGCCCGAGATGTCCTGAATTTCACCCGACAAATCCCGGATTGTCCCTTCATTGTCCAGAATCCCCGGCTTTTCAGCACCAGCAGGCCCAAAGCGTAGCAGTTTCATTTCAGTTTCCTTTTCGGATCAAATGGTCCAGCCGCCATCGATAGCAAATGGCTGTCCCGAGGTATATTTGCTGGCATCACTGGCCAGATATAGGGCCAGTTCCGCAATTTCATCAGCCGTCCCAATCCGGCCCATCGGCTGCCGCGCGATGAAATCGGTCATTGCTTGTTCATAGTCTCCGGTTGCGCGCAACCGGTCATGCAAGCTGGGGCTGTCTACCGTGCCGGGGCAAATCGCGTTGCACCGGATGCCATGGGTAACAAAATCCGCAGCAACAGATTTGGTAAGGCCAATAACAGCCGCTTTGGACGCGCAATAGGCAAATCGGTTTGGAACACCTTTCATCGAAGATGCAACCGAAGACATGTTGATGATCGAACCCCCGCCGTTTTCCAACATTGCGGGCAAGACAAGCTTGATCAGCCGATACATTGCCTTGACGTTCAGATCAAAACTGAAATCCCAGTCTTTCTCATCACACTCAAGAATCGAACCACCCGCAACATATCCTGCGCAATTGAACAGTACGTCCAATGGCGGAAGGCCTGCGACAGCGGCTTTAACTGCGTCAGCGTCCGTAACATCCAGCTTTAGCGCTGTGATGCCCTCGATCTTTTCCAATTCCGCCAGGCTGGCATCGTTGATGTCGCTAGCAAAAACTGTTGCACCTTCCGCGGCAAACAATTCCGCCGTGGAACGGCCGATCCCCTGACCAGCCGCCGTAATTAAGGCAGTTTTCCCGGCCAAACGACCGGACGGTTTTATATCTCCCATGTGCCCCTCAAACTTGTTCAGGCAGCAAGGCCGCTGGAAGGTTTTGGTAGCAAACCGGGCGCAGGAAACGCCTGATCGACAACGTGCCCACGGACGTAGCGCCAAAATTCGTGGAAGCGGGGTAGGGGCCGCCATGCACCATGCTATCGGCCACTTCGACGCCAGTCGGGAAACCGTTGGCCAGCAAACGTCCCGCTTTCCGTTCCAGAACAGGTACCAACTGGCGGGCAAGGTCAGTATCGCTATCATCGAGATGCAAGGTGCAGGTTAACTGCCCTTCAATCGCTTGCGCCGTCTGTTGCATTTGATCGGCGTCCCGCACCCGCACCACGATACCCATTGGGCCGAACACCTCTTCGTGCAGCGCCGAGTTGCCAAGCCAATCGTCGCCCGACACCACAAACAAGTTTGGCGACGCACTGCGTGGTTCGCTATCGGTCGCAACTGTCTGAGTAACGCCGGGCTGCGCAGCCATCTGAGACACACCCTTTCGGTATGCCTCGGATATGCCAGCCGTCAGCATCGTCTGACCCGAGATATCCTTAAGCGCAGCCTCTGCAGCGGCTTGGAAGGCGTCTGCATCGGGTCCGTCCATAACAACGGCTATTCCCGGATTGGTACAGAATTGACCGGCACCCATTGTCAACGAGCCAGCCCAGCCTGCACCGATTTCTGCGCCCCGTGCAGCCAGCGCACCCGGCAACAAGAACATTGGGTTCACTGACCCTAGCTCGCCGAAAAATGGGATGGGTTCAGGTCGCGCCGCACACAGATCAAACAAAGCACGCCCCGCGCGCAGCGAACCGGTGAAGCCTACCGCGCGGATCAGCGGATGTTGGGCTAAGGCAGTTCCCACTTCGATCCCATCGCTTTGAACCAGTGAAAACGTACCTGCCGGATTACCAGTCGCTTTGATGGCCGCGTCAATCGCTTGCGCTACGATTTCGCCGGTACCTGGATGTGCCGGGTGCCCTTTAACGACGACCGGACAACCTGCAGCCAGAGCAGCGGCAGTGTCACCACCGGCAACAGAAAATGCCAACGGGAAATTCGACGCGCCGAACACGGCAACCGGCCCAAGCGGGCGTTGGATCATTGTCAGATCAGGGCGGGCCAGGGGGGCACGATCGGGCATGGCCGCGTCGTGACGATGGTCAAGGTAATCGCCTTTTTCGATATGGTCCGCAAACAGGCGCAATTGCCCGACTGTCCGCCCCCGCTCACCTTGCAGCCGCGCCTCTGGCAGACCAGTTTCCTGACATCCAATTTCCGTAATCGCATCGCCGCGCGCGTCAATTTCATCGGCGATCTTGCGCAGCAAAGCGGCGCGTTCAGCGCGCGTAGACCAGCCGAATGTGGCAAAGGCTGTTTCTGCAGCTTGCACTGTTGCATCCACATCCGCCGCAGTTCCGACACAGAACGCATGGCTGGGGCCGTGGGCAGGCGTGGACTCAAAAGTTTCGCTACCGCCGATCCATTCGCCGGCGATCAAGTGCTTTCCAGTTAGCATTGTCTGGTCTTCCTTACAGCAGGCCGCGTTGGGCCAGATTTCGCATCAAATGAGACGCCCCAAAGTTCCATTCAGGACATTCAGTGGACAGGCGCACGGTGTTGGTCAGCGCCCCCAGCTTACCGTTTGCAATAGTGACAAGGTCCCCCAGTTTGTGGGTGAACCCGCCCCCCGGCACATCCCGGTCCTGAGTTGGTGCAAAAAGCGTACCCAGGAAAAGCATAAACCCGTCAGGGTACTGATGATGCCGGCCGATCGTTTGGCGGACAAGATCAGCGGGGTCACGGCTGATCTGAGACATCGATGACTGGCCGTTCAGCACAAACCCATCCTCACCCGTGACAGTCAGCGTCAACTCGGCATTGCGGACATCGTCCAGATCAAAGGTTGCGTCGAACAAGCGGATCATCGGACCGATGGCGCAGGACGCATTGTTGTCTTTTGCCTTGCTCAACAACAAAGCCGAGCGTCCTTCGACGTCACGCAGGTTCACGTCATTGCCCAGTGTTGCCCCTTTGATTTCACCTTTTGAGGTGACCGCCAGTACAACTTCGGGTTCCGGGTTGTTCCATGTGGAAATCGGGTGCAACCCGACGTCGGCACCCAAACCGACCGAGGACAAGACTTGCGCCTTTGAAAACACCTCGGCATCCGGGCCAATTCCAACTTCAAGGTATTGGCTCCATAACCCTTCGGAAATCAGCGCATCTTTTACTTGGGCTGCAGCTTCGGAACCGGGAACGATATTGGACAAGCTGTCACCGATACGCTCTCCGATGCGGTCCCGGATGGCTTTGGCTTTTGCAGGATCTCCGGCGGCTTGTTCTTCAATGACACGTTCCACCATTGATCCAGCGAATGTGACACCACATGCCTTGACCGATTGCAAATCGCACGGGGCAAGCCACGCATGACCTTCGTTCAAAGAGCCCAAGTCCTCGCCGGGTGCGTTGCGGACATAATCGGCGGAGTTTTCCATCTCGAGGATATCCCGAACGGTGGGCCCTGCCTTGGCGGTGATATCAACAAGTACGCCATCGCGCAGGGTCACGACACATGGCCCAATACCCGGACGCTCGACACGACCGAGCCAGAGGCCCTCGGAATCCAATTTCAAATCAGTCATTTCAGTTCCTGAGGTTATAGGCTTGGGCTGCGTTGCCGCCCAGAACCGCTTTGCGTTCATTTTCCGACAGTTCGCTAAGCAGCGTTTCTGTCGTGTCCAGCCAGCGTTCGTAACTGCTGGCGAGCGTGCACACAGGCCAATCGCTGCCCCAGATCAAACGCTTGGGGCCGAAAGTGTCCAACAAATGCTGAACATAGGGGCGCAGGTCGTCTGTTTTCCAATCTGATGACGCCTCAGTGACCAGGCCCGATAGCTTGCAATAGGCATTCGTTTCTTTGGCCAGTACAGCCATGTCCCGTGCCCATTCATCAATCAACCCGTCCCGGATAACCGGCTTGGAGCCGTGGTCGATCACCACGCGCAACTCGGCGTGACGTGCCAGCAACTGGCGCAACGGGACCAAATGCTGTGGCAACGTCAGCGCATCAAACGTCAGATCAACTTGCTGCATCGTCGTGAAGGCAGGTGTCAATTGATCGCCGAGCATCCAAAGCGGATCAGCAATGTCTTGAATCATAGGACGAAGGCCAACCAAGGCTGAATGTCCTGACATGGCCTTTATCTGTTCCTGCGCGTCGCTGGCTTCGAAATCAACCCACCCGACGACACCTTTGATAAAGGGTTCCTGGTCGGCCAGGGACAGCATGTATTCAGTTTCGGCCACTGTGGGTGCGGCCTGCACCAGAACGGTGCCTTCGATCCCTGCCGCGTTTAGCAACGGCGCAAGATCAGAAGGGGCAAAATCCCGGTAAATGCCGGCGAGTTCAGGGGTCAGCCAACCATAGTCACCTCTGGCCAGTGACCAGAAATGCTGGTGCGCGTCGATCTTCATTCAATGACGCCTTTTTTCAAAATGATGTTTCCATACAAGCGACGCTCACCCGTCTGAATGATGGCGAACGCAGTGGCAGCCCTGTCATAAAACGCGAATCTTTCCAGCCCTTGGACCGGGGCCGGATTGTCCGCTTGGGCATCGATGATGCGCTGGAAATCCGCCACGGCCTCTGGAATGGCATCGGGGTCACCGACGACCTGCATTGTCAAAGCTGGATCCGGCACAAAACTGTCTAATGGCATAACCGACAGCACGGCTTGCAAGATGTCGCTGGCCGAAGATCCATCGGCACGAACGCATTTTGGACCTGTGCTCGAACCCGGGAAATTCGCGTCGGCGATCACGATCTCATCCCCATGGCCCATAGCCCGCAATACATAGAGCAGGTCCGGCGACAGAAGCGGATTGATGTTACGCAGCATAAGCTGTCTCCGACGGTAAAGGGGCGTCGGGGCGAATTAGCCCTTCGCTGCGCAGGTCCGACCAAAGGCCAGCAGGAATATCGCGGTCCAAAAGGTTCACATTTGCCTGTACCTCGGCTGCGTTCACCGCACCGGGGACAACTGTTTTGACTGCTGGGTGTCCCAGAACAAATTGTAATGCTGCAGCAATCAAAGGGGTGCCATGAGCTTTGCACACTGCCTCAATCTTGCGCACACGGACCAGAACCTCTTCGGAGGCGTCAGCGTAGTTGTACTTGGCACCAGGAACGGCACCCGTCGCCAAAATGCCGGAATTGTAAGGCCCGCCCAAAATGATCCCGACATCTCGCTTTTCGCAAAGGGGAAGGAAGCTGTCTAACGCTTCTTGCTCAAGCAACGTATAGCGGCCTGCCAACAGGAAGCCGTCAAAATCGCCCAAACCTAACAGTTTTTCGCAAACCTGCCATTCGTTGACACCCGCGCCGATCGCCGCAATTTCGCCGGCTTCGCGCAGCTCAACCAGCGCTTTGTATCCGCCCCCATCGAACAGTTCGCGGACCTTAGCGTCAGACATCTCCTGGCTGCCTTGGCTAAAGACACAGACGTCATGTACCAGCAAAATGTCGGCATTGGCCACGCCAATACGCTCGCGGCTCGCCTCGTATGACCGCATGACGCCATCATAGGTATAGTCAAAAACAATGCGTTTTTGAGGAACGTCGACAAATGCCTCTGGCGTCACCTCATGAGGTTCGCAATCCAATAGTAAGCGACCAATCTTGGTTGAAAGCTGAATGTTCTCACGACCGAACCGAGCGATTGCTTCTCCGAAACGACCCTCGGACCGCCCAAGACCATACTGAGGTGCCGTATCAAAAAAGCGGATACCAGCATCATATGCCGCTTGCAGGGCGGCCTGCGCATCCTCGTCTGACACTTTGCGGTACAGATTTCCCAAGGGTGCTCCGCCAAAACCCATTCGGGTCAGCGGAACAGGTCGGGACGTTCGATTGTTCAGAAGTTCTGTGCTGGAAACTTTCATCCTGCCTCTCGTGCGGGTTGGATATTTATGTTGAAAAGTTCGGGTTTTTCTTGCTGCAAAATGTCAAGTCGCGGTGCGAGTTGTCCAAGATGGTGCCGCATTGCGTCCTGCGCGGCGCGCTCATCCTGCTCCAACAGCGCGTCTAAAATTGCGCGATGCTCGACCAGAGTTTCAGCAACCCTTCCCGGCGTAGGCAACAAAAGCATGCGCGCCCGGCTGACCTGCAGCGAAACGGTTTGCGCGACATCCGACAGTCGGCTGAAACCTGTGAAGTCCATCAAAAGCGAGTGAAATTCTTCATCCGCCTGATAAAAGCCGGGGATATCTTCATCCTCAACCAGCAGCCCTTGCAGGCGAACGTTGCGGCTTAGTTTTTTGCGCTGCTCATCGGTCAGGTCACGTGCGACTTTGGCAACGGCTGCCAATTCAAGCGCCTCGCGCAGGAACATCCCCTCGCGGATTTCTGACATCGAAAAATAAGACACGCGCGTTCCGGATTGCGGCACAACGTCGACCAGCCCTTCTGCATCCAGACGGGCGATGGCTTCTGCTACCGGTGCGCGCGACACACCCAGCCTTTCGCAAATTGGGGCTTTCCTGAGGTTTGCGCCCGGCGGGAAGTCAAGCGACAGAATGGCCCTCTTGAGAACCATATAAACCCGGTGCGCCAGAGAGCCTTCGGTCGAAGAAATATCGCCCAACAAACGTGCATCAATGTCTTGAGGTCTTTCCATGTTCGCCGATCTAGCATACTAACATGTTAGTTGACAAGTGCGTGATCGCAGTTTAGCAATCAGCGCAAGCAAGCGGGAAAACGATGCAAGCAGATCAAGAAACAAAGACCCCTCCGGCCGCGACTCGCGATACGGTAAAGCTGAATCCCGATGACAATGTTGTTATCGCGTTGAAGGAGCTGCAGGCGGGTGATCAGCCCTCTGGCGTGCCTGTTCCGTTGACCGGTTCAATCGTTCGTGGGCACAAAATTGCGACGAAGAATATTGCAGCAGGCGAGAACGTAATTCGTTATGGCCAAATCATAGGCCAGGCCAAAGCAGACATCGCACCCGGAGAGCACGTTCACGTGCACAATCTGGGTATGGGAGAGCATCAACAGGACTATGCGCATGCCAGCGCAAACAGCCCACTGCCCAAAGTTGAGTCCACAAGAACCTTTCAAGGCTTTCACAGAGCAGACGGAAAGGTGGGAACACGCAACTACATTGGCATTCTGACTACGGTCAATTGCTCTGGTTCGGTCGCGCGGTTCATTGCCGAGGCTGCGGAGAAATCCGGCATGCTGGACGCTTACCCGAATGTTGATGGAATCGTCCCGATCGTTCACGGCACCGGTTGTGGGATGTCGGGCAGTGACGAAGGTTACGCCACACTCTTTCGCACTTTGGCCGGGTACGCCCAGCACCCTAATTTTGCGGGTATTTTGCTGATCGGTCTGGGCTGTGAAGTCATGCAGGTCGCGGACTTGGTCGGTGGACGTCCGATCCGCAAGGATGGCGCGCTGCGGTACATGACCATCCAGAATGAAGGCGGCACGCGCAGAACGGTCGAGCGTGGCCTTGAAGAGGTAAAGGGCATTGCAGAACTTGCCAATCAGGTCAAAAGAGAACCTGCGCCGATAAGCGAGATTACGGTTGGCATGCAATGTGGCGGGTCGGACGGCTATTCTGGCATCACGGCCAACCCTGCCTTGGGCTATGCCTCGGATCTTTTGGTGCGGCACGGCGGGACCACCATCCTGTCGGAAACATCAGAGGTTTATGGCGCCGAACATCTTTTGACACGCCGTGCAGAGACCCCTGATGTCGGTCAGAAACTGATCGATCACATCCACTGGTGGGAGGATTATACCGAACGTAACGGCGGCGAGATGGACAACAATCCCAGCCCCGGCAACAAACGCGGTGGGCTCACAACCATCCTCGAAAAATCCCTAGGTGCTGTAGCCAAGGGCGGTACTGCACCAATGCGGGACGTCTACAAATTTGGTGAGGTTGTCGACAAAAAGGGCTTTGTCTTTATGGACAGCCCAGGCTTCGATCCGTGTTCGGTCACGGGGCAGGTGGCCTCGGGTGCAAATATCATTGTCTTCACGACTGGGCGTGGCTCAGTCTCAGGCTATCAGCCGACGCCTTGCGTCAAGTTGGCGACAAATACCGAAATGTATGCACGCATGGCCGACGATATGGATCTGAATTGCGGCGACATCGTCACCGACGGTGTAAGCATCGAAGCCAAAGGCGAAGAATTGTTCGAAATTCTGATCCGCGTGGCTTCGGGCGAAAAAACCAAAAGCGAGGAACTGGGCTTTGGGGGCGTCGAGTTCGTGCCCTGGCAAATCGGCGCAGTAATGTAATGCACGCAAACCCAAGGGGATAAGGGGCGTTGGGAGGAGAAATGACTAAACTGGTCGAAATGACGGGGATTGAAAAGTATTTCCCCGGTGTGCACGCGCTGAAGTCGGTGCAGTTCGATCTGTTCTCGGGTGAAGTTCACGCCTTGATGGGCGAGAACGGGGCCGGGAAAAGTACGCTCATGAAGATCCTTTCAGGGATTTACCAGCGTGACGGCGGTGATCTGCAGATAGAAGGCACAACGGCCAGCCCGACCACACCGCGTGAAGCTCAGGACCTTGGCATTGGCATCATTCATCAGGAATTGAGCCTGATGAACGACCTGACGGTTGCTCAGAATATCTTCATCGGTCGCGAACCCCGCAAAAGCTTCGGTCGGCTGGATGAGGGTGCTCTGAACGCGCAAACGGCCGAAATCTTTTCATCGATGAACCTGAATCTGGACCCAAAGGCGCTGGTCGGCAGCCTGACAATCGCCAAACAGCAAATGGTCGAGATCGCCAAGGCCTTGTCGTACCGCTCCAAAGTTCTGGTGATGGACGAACCCACCGCCGCCTTGAACGACGCAGAGATTGCCGAGCTGTTTGTTATCATCCGCAGGCTCAAGTCCGAAGGCGTCGGGATTGTGTATATCAGCCATAAAATGGATGAGCTTAAACAGATTGCTGATCGTGTCACCGTGATGCGTGATGGCGAATATGTTGGCACTGTTGGCGCTGCTGAAACACCGATTAGCCAAATCATTGCCATGATGGTCGGTCGCGAAGTCAACGAAGAGCCACTGGATGTGCCAGATCTGGGTGATGCTGAAGTTTCGCTGGAAATTAAGGGCCTTAATCGTGGCAAAGACATCAAGGACGTCAGCTTTTCGGTCCAAAAGGGCGAGATTTTGGGTTTTGCCGGGCTGATGGGGGCCGGGCGGACCGAAGTCGCCCGAGCTATTTTTGGGGCCGACCCGAAAGACAGCGGTGAAATTCGCGTGCACGGAAAACCCGTTTCCATCAAATCGCCGACTGATGCAGTGCAGGCAGGCATTGGCTATTTGTCCGAGGACCGCAAGCATTTCGGCCTCGCAACCGGAATGAATGTGCGAGACAACATCGCATTGGCATCCATGGACTTGTTTACCGGAACCGGCGGTGTCCTCAGCGACAGCGAAATTAGCCAGACAGCCAAAGGATACATCGCCCAGTTGGGGATCCGGACACCGTCAGATGTGCAGGAAGTACGCCTCTTGTCGGGGGGCAACCAGCAAAAAGTAGTCATTGCCAAATGGCTGCTGCGTGACTGCGATATACTGATTTTTGACGAACCGACACGCGGCATCGACGTTGGCGCCAAATCCGAGATTTACAAACTACTCGAAGATCTAGCCGAGCAGGGCAAGACGATCATCGTGATCTCATCTGAATTGCCGGAAATCATGCGCCTCAGCCACCGCATCGCCGTGATGTGCGAGGGTCGGCTGACCGGCATTCTGCCCGGCGGAAAAGATACCACTCAGGAAGACATCATGCACTTGGCGACCCAACGCGCGGCGGCCATGCAGGTTACAGGGGCAATGCAATGACCACAGCAACAGACATCGAAAAGAAAAAGCCACTCGCGGGTCTGTCGGAAAGCGGGGCGTACCAAAAGCTGCTGGCATTCGCCAGCCTGATCGCGCTGTTGATCGGTTTCTCAATTGCCTCACCGAACTTCATGCAAACGTCGAACATGATCGCGATCTTGCAGGCAACGTCGGTCAATGGGGTACTGGCGGTTGCGGCAACATTAGTCATCATTACTGGCGGCATCGACCTGTCGGTGGGCACATTGATGACCTTCTGCGCTGTTATCGCAGGTGTTGTACTCACGTATCTTGGTATGCCGCTGCTGCTGGGCGTTGCTGCTGCGATTGCAGCGGGCGCGTTCTGCGGCCTGTGTTCGGGTACGTTTGTCGCAAAAATGAAAATCCCACCCTTCATCGCGACATTGGGGATGATGTTGATCCTAAAGGGCCTGTCGCTGGTGATTTCCGGCACAAGACCGATCTATTTCAATGACACCCCCGGGTTCGACCAGATTTCGCGCGGCTCATTGATCGGAGAGATATTTCCGGCTTTGCCAATCCCGAACGGTGTACTGATACTGTTTTTGGTGGCAATCGCAGCGTCCTATATTCTGGGTCGTACGGTTCTGGGGCGTTACACCTTTGCGCTGGGATCAAACGAAGAAGCCGTGCGTTTGTCGGGTGTGAATACCGACATGTGGAAAATGCGCATCTACGCTCTGGCCGGTGGCATTTGTGGTATCGGCGGCATCCTGATCGCATCGCGGCTGAACTCGGCCCAACCAGCACTGGGTTTGGGATATGAACTTGAAGCCATCGCCGCTGTTGTGATCGGTGGTACATCTTTGGCCGGTGGCCGCGGCACCATTCTGGGTACGTTGATCGGAGCGCTGATCATGGCCGTCCTGACAAACGGACTGCGGGTCTTGTCCGTGGCGCAGGAATGGCAAACCGTTGTTACCGGGGCAATCATTATCCTGGCTGTATATGCCGACATGGCACGTAAGAAAAGGTCAGGCTGAACAACCAAAACCAACGACAAAACGACCAACTGGAGGAGAAAATCATGTTTTCACGTCGTTTCATTCTGGGGGCGCTGAGCGCAGCCACTCTTGCAGCACCGGCCTCGATGGCCTCGGCTGAAGAAATCTACATCCCGCTGGTATCGAAAGGTTTCCAGCACCAGTTCTGGCAGGCCGTAAAATCGGGTGCTGAACAAGCAGCAGACGAATTTGACGTCACAATCACATTCGAAGGCCCGGACAACGAGACCATGGTTGACCGCCAGATCGACATGCTGGCTGCTGCTTTGGCTAACAATCCCAAAGCCATCGGTTTCGCCGCACTGGACAGCCAGGCCGCGATCCCGCTGCTGAGGCAGGCCAACGAAAAGGGTATTCCGATCATCGCCTTCGATAGCGGCGTAGACAGTGACATCCCGGTCTCGACCGCGACCACCGACAACCTGGCTGCGGCTGGTCTGGCTGCTGACAAAATGGCTGAAAAGCTTGGCGGCAAAGGCAAAGTCGCCGTTGTTGCACATGACCAAACCAGCCGTACAGGTATCGACCGCCGTGATGGTTTTGTTAACCGCATCGCCGAGAAGTATCCGGACATCGAAGTCGTCACCGTTCAGTACGGTCAAGGCGACCACCTGAAGTCGACCGAAGTCACCAAAGCCATTCTGACCGCAAACCCGGATCTGAACGGCATCTTTGGCACCAACGAAGGCTCGGCCATCGGTGTTGTTAACGGTGTCCAGGAATTGGGTACAGAAGGTCTGGTCATCATTGGTTATGACAGCGGCAAAGCCCAGAAGGACGCGATCAAAAGCGGGCTGATGGCCGGCGCGATCACTCAGAACCCCGTTGGCATCGGTTACGAAACCGTCAAAGCAGCCGTCGCTGCGATGAAGGGCGAGGAAGTACCTGCGCTGATCGACACGGGATTCTTCTACTATGATGCATCCAACATCGACGATCCGAAGATCTCTGCGGTTCTGTACGACTAAATCCTAACCACTCACGCTTTGCCGGTCCGCCCTCGGGCGGGCCGGTTTTTTGTTTGGAGGTCCTCTAAAACGAAATTCGCGCCAGAGTTTGCCGAGCCACATAGGCAATCGGATTGATACTTCGTAAATGCGTAAACTTTGTGCTAGTGTTCATTCAGAGATATTATAAATTTATTAAAAGGTTTATTTTTCTGTGACGAACAACATCAAAAGCGCATATCGATTGCGCCCGATGGAAAAGGCGGATTTGGAAACCTTGACGCCTTGGTTTCAAGACGTCGAGGACCTAGCCTTATTTGATCGGACATCTCGGGTTCCGCTAAACCAACTCCAGACCGAAGACAGTTGGAAAGACGCATTCACGTCTGATGGCTGCGGCTGCAAATGCTGGTTTGTTGTAGAATCCAGCGAAGGTCAGGTTTTGGGCTTGGCCGGGCTTGACGCAATATCCAACATCAACCGGGACGCCATTGTTGCGCTATTCATGCATAAATCAGCACGTCGACTTGGCGTCGGCATCAGGGCGACTGCCATGGTGGTTGATTTTGCATTCCGGCAATTAGGCTTAAACCGACTGACGTCTTACTACAGGGCAGACAACCTCAGCAGCCGCGATCTGGTTGCACGGATTGGCTGCAAGGTCGAAGGCACAATGCGTCAGGCTTGGTTCGCGGATGGCCAATTCCACGATATGATGGTTGTTGGTGTCCTAAAAGACGATTGGTTTAAGCACAGGGCTACGTTAGCGGCAGAGCTTTCGTCGGACATGGTTGTCACGTTTGGGACAACGGCATCGGGAGGGTGGTCATGGCCACCTCAGGCACCAGACACGTAACGGGATGCCGACAAATTCACCAGAAGTCGTAAAATTTAATTTTTGCGTTATGCTGACCACTGGGGCCATCTGGCGCCTATGAAACGAGTACTGCCTGTGAACACGACCAGTTCTAATTTCCCGATGACTCAAAAGTTAGGCGCAGTCCTGTTTGCCGATGTCGTCGGCTATTCTCGCTTGATGAGCGAGAATGAGATGGACACTTATAACGCCTTGAAATCATTGCTGGCTCAGTTAGAGACATCTTGCGCAAAGTACCAGGGCAGGGTCGTCGAAGTCCGTGGGGATGGCATTCTTGCCTTGTTCGAAACAGCCACCGCGGCAGTCGAATTTGGTGTGGAACTGCACAGGATTGCGAGCCAACACAACGAAGGCGGGGATTCCGACAAACGAATCAAATTTCGCGCTGGCGTTCACCTTGGCGAAATCCTGATCGACGATCGGGGGATTCACGGCGACAACGTCAACATTGCTGCAAGGCTTCAAGAAATTGCAGAACCTGAACGCGTTTACGTCAGCTCTGCGGTCTATGATCAGGTCTGCAACCGGCTGCGATACGGGTATGAGTTTCTTGGATCAAAGCAGCTCAAGAATATCCTGAACCCGGTTTCGACCTATTGCGTTCGCAGCGAAGTCGCAGGCGCAACTATGGCCGGTACGATGCGGCCCGAAACGCCGGGCGATGTACTGGAACGGCCCGATACCCCCTCCGTCGCGGTGCTGCCGTTTGGAAGCCAGGGTGGGGACGAATCCGACAGTTGGATTGCCGAAGGTTTGACAGACGACATCATCATGAATCTGTCCAAGTTCCGGAACCTGTTTATCATCGCCCGGAACTCTTCGTTCTTTTTCAAAGCTCAGTCGATGCCGCCGAAACAGGCCGCAGAACGTCTTAACGTGCGCTACATCGCCCGTGGGAATGTACGTCGTTCGGCCAGCCGTATTCGGATTTCGACCGAGCTGATCGATGCAAATACCGAACGCACAATTTGGGCGGAACGGTTTGATCGCAATATCGACGACATTTTCGATATTCTGGATGAGGTAACCGAATGCATCGTCGCCGCAACCGCTGTGATGATCGAGTCGCACGAAAAACAACGCATGATTCAAGCCATACCCTCAGATCTCGAGGCTTACGGGTCAGTTCTGCAGGGTCAACATCACATATTCAAATACACGCGAAACGACAATCGCAAGGCGCAGAACTTCTATCAAACCGCACTTGATCGGGACGGTGGCTATGCCCGTGCAGCGGCGGCACTATCGCGAACCTTGAACATCGACTGGCGTTATTCCTGGACCGAAGATCCCGGTGGCGCGTTGGAACAAGCGCTAACTTTTGCACAGCGGGCGATCGAATTGGATCCCACCGACGCGCGCGGGTTTGGTGAGTTGGGTTATGTCCACTTGTACCGCAAAGAACATGACGCCGCGATCCAGTCCTATCAGCGTGCTTTGGCGCTAAATCCTAACGATGCCGACATGCATTCGGATTACGCCGACGCATTGGCGCATTCGGGGGACAATGAAACAGCTATTACGCACCTGCAACAGGCTATGCGTCTGAACCCTTATTTCCCGGATCAATACCTGTGGCACCTTGGCGGGGCGTATTACAACCTCAGACGATATGAGGACGTCATTGAAACCGTAAACAAGATGAACAACCCGACGGAAGGTCAACGCATGCTGGCCGCCAGCCACGCTCAATTGGGCAACATGGACATGGCACGTCTGATTGCGGATAAGCACCGCGAAGCGCATCCCAACTTTTCTTTGTCGCGGTGGGCGAAAGTCCTGCCAGACCGGTTGGAAGATGACACACAACACTTCGTCGAAGGGTTGAAGAAAGCCGGCTTCTAAAACGAAAAAAGGCGCGATCTACGCGCCCTTTTTGTTTGATTGTGGTCGCTGATTAGTCGCCGCCGCGTACTTTGGCACCACTTACTTTTGCGCCGCTGACCTTGGCACCTGATACCTTCGCGCCGCTGACTTTTGCTCCACTCACCTTGGCGCCTGATACTTTGGCACCACTGATTGCAGGGCTGTCAAAGCCGAAATAGATGTCCAGCAAGACTTGTTCGAACTGACCGGTCATGACATCCATGCGCATGGTCTGATCCGCCTTGTCATAATTCCAGACCATGATGCCATCAGCGACCTGATAGTCAGCAGCAGCTACCCCACCAACAGACGGGTTCTGCGGAGATCTGGCCCGTTGGTCTGGCGGCGTGCCCGCTTCGGCAACCGGCGTTCCATCGCCGTGCACAAGAAAAATGGTAGGCTCGGGAAGGTCGTAATATGTTCCTTCGTAGGCAAAGCCGTAAATCTTAGCGAATTTAACCTTGTCGCTGCCTGCAGCCGCAAACTGGTCTTTGAGATGCTTATTGTTGCCTTTGGTTTTTTGATCTTTCGTCGAATATGCAAGATCCTCCAAAACGCGTCCGTAAATCAACACTTCTGAAAAACTGAGTAATGTCTCCGCCATAAACTCATCTCCCAATTGCGGGTTTGACAGTTAATCTCTCTCGCCCTTTGTCCAGACCCGCAAAAAGCACGAGTCAAAAAATCCAAAAAAATCACCCCATTCATAAATGCCATAAACTTGTTTGAAAAAAAAGAATTTCCTCAGCTTTCCTCTGGCACCTGGGTGCGAACAGAGTTGGCATGGCTGTCTTCGTCCGGGTCTGGCAGGCGCGGGCCGGCCGTCGTCAGACCAATATCGCGCATCCGAAAGTTCCCTTCGATGATGCGTTGGAAAGCGCCGCCCGTGATTTCCTGATCAACTGTCAGCAGCGCTTTTTCAACGCCGAAATAGCTGAGCATGTCCGCGTCTAGCAGGCTCCATGCATCTGCTAAATAGGTGCCAAGATAGTCGCGTGCTTCCAGCAGTGCTATGCGAAAACCGTCGGGATTTTCGGCGTATCGTTGGTCAAAAATTCCCTGCATGACGTCGCTATAATCCGCCGAGTCCTCAAGCTGATCTGACAAGTCTTCTTCTTCGGGGGTTATGAGCCCATGCATCAGCAGACGCTCGTGGTAAATATCGACAAAAATGTCGAACATCGCGCCCGTTAACGGTTCGGACAAAGCGTGTTCACTGGACCACCCAGCTGCGAATTCGGCCAAAGAACGGTTATTCGCCGCGGTTCTGATTTGTGCGTTTTCCGAAAGCTCGGCAAATCGGTTCAAGCGGTTGAACGTGTACAGGTTACCTCGGGTGTTTGTGAGTAGCGTCTCAACCACGGATCCAAAATGCAATGAAGCGAGCAATGCGACCAAGTCCGCTGCAGATTCATGGAACCCATAATATTCGCCCGAGGCATCACCGTCCGACGGCATCCCAATCACACTGTAGATTATCGCGTGGCCGATCTCATGTGCGACGACATCGAAATTCAGGCTATAGGGGCGATACTCATTCCCGTGATCATGCGTGCCCCCGGTTTCAAGAAAACCCCAACCGATATGGGCGTTATCGAGGCTGGGAAGCAATGAGAGTTCTAGTCGTTCAAAATCGCGCGCGAAATGCCATGGGATTGGTCGGTCAAAATATCCTTGCCAGACATCCATCGTGAAATGGGCCGATCCGAACAAATGGGCTGCTTCAAACGCGGGGTCGCTTGGGTCGATATGGATGAAGTTCCCAAACTCGTCCGGCATTGCAGGCGGTTGAATATATCCGTTCCAGGGCGGCAGATACATACCCGGGCCATTGGGTCCCGGAACAATTGCGCCGTAGGGTGTCGTCTTACCCACAGGGTTAACGGTGTACATACGCGGACCCGATGGCCCGGGTCCGATACTGCCTTGGGGCGCAGAAATCTCGACCAGTTCCAATTGAGCGTCTGGTTCGAGAAAAGGCGATTGAGGGAACAACAAAAATCGCGTTCCCGGTTCTTCATGTTCACTGTCCACGGGTAGGTCCATAAAGCGCGCTCCCGGTCTGTTTAAGTTTCCGTCACGTGCCGGATGACTGTATCCCGGCATTATTCTGACAATACAAAAATTCCACTTCTATCAAATCATACAACGCCTCGCGTTCGGGTAATCCAAGAGAGACCGCATAAGCATCCAGATCATCTGGGACATCCCGATTGAGGTGGGTTTCAAAATACCACACTACCATATTCAGACGGTTCGCACCCACATTACGGTCGAATGGCGCGGTCATATCTGCCTTTTTAAAGGCGCGGTTCCTAAATTCCTCATATCGTCCTGTGTGTCTTAGCTCGGACATCAGGATTTCGTCCAAACGATTACTGCGCGCGGAAATGGTTGCATCCAGACGAGCCGCATCTGTTAGCATCGCCTCATATTGCTCAAGGCTCAGATCATTCGCATTCAGCCACATCATCAGATCTGATTGGCGCGGCAGATCGTGGTGGCTTCGATGGCGTGACATCTGGTGCAAGACGGCGTCGCGGTCGGGCGTCATATTGCGTCTGGTCGTTTCTTCCCGTGCCAATAAGGTCAACATCGCGCGCTCACGCAATGTCGAAAAAAGATCTGGGTTCAAACGAAGTTCGTTTATGATCGCGGTATCCCCGGTGCCTTGCTCATCAATCCGTTCACGCAAGGCTTTCCAAACCAAAGTACGTTCCATAGGCTCCGGCGTTTCGTGGGGCAGGGCGGGGCTGGACAAGTGTTCCGACATAACCCCCAACATCGCTTTTGCGTCATCAGCCTTTGCATCCACTTCTCCAATGGGCAGCCAATCCCAAAAGGCACTAAAACTGTCGGCATTTGTCAGAGCATTGCTGATTTCCGTCCAAGTTCGCTGGCGATAATGAATTGACTTGGCCGTTTTCAGAATATCCGTCGTGTATTGTGCGCTCAGGATACCTGCGGCGACCGCCTGTGCGACGGTCGCACGCACGGAAACCATTGGCACACTCAAGGGCTGAAACGCAAGCTCAGCCGGGCTGTGAAGTACGGCAACTTCATCATCGTCTTGCAGAACACCGGAATAGTAGTCCTCGAATATCTGGCCTACGCCGATCATGCCAAAATCCGCAAGTTCCGATGCCCTGAGGGCACCCATACTGGCGCTGCCAAAGACCGGTATACCTTGTTCCATCGCCCATAGGATTTCTTTGTGCCACACGGATGGCACACCTTCGAAATACCCATCAATTATGCCGATCGCATCGGGGCGATCCTTGGCTACGCGGTACACGTCACCTTGTCGGACCGGCGGCAGAATACGAGCGTCCAAAACCTCAGAGATCGCCTCTGGTTTTATAGTCGGACCTGCAAAAATGATGACGCTCATGAACGTTCTTCCACAAACATCTGGGCCCGCTGACCCGGGACGTAATCGGGATCGTCATGCGGAGCCTCCAACCCCGGAACTACGGCACGCACGACCGCGATATCATAGTCTTGTCGCGAAAGGTCCAATACGACCACTTGCTGTAAACCAACAGCCTGCAACCTGTCCAAAAGCAGGTCGACATCTTCTTCGAAAGACCCGGTAGAAAATGTGGGACAATCGCCAAAGTTTTCGTCTGCAGGGGCGTTGATAATCTGGTCTTGTATGTATCTACAACGTTCGGTTTGCGCCTGCGACGTGAATTCGGATGGATCAAGATCATCCCGCGCGCCGGAAATATAGGTCAGACGCGTTTGGGCAGCTTCAGTTACGGCACGCAACAAAGCGATCGCCCGGTCAGGATGGCACCCGTCACCAATTCCGATATGACCCGTCTTTCCTGCAGCTTCGGAAATGACACAGCGAAAACTGGCAATCCCGATATCCGAAGTCGTGTTCCATATTCCGCAATCCAACCCCGCCGCTTGGATCAATTGAAGGGCTTGCTGGCAACGATCATCTTCGATTGTCCCCGGGTCTACACGCATCTGAGCCGGCTTGTGATGCCATAGGGTTGTCGCATCGCGCTCAATCAGTTCGCAAATGGCGTGGCAGGTGGCTTCGGCAGTGTTGTTGCCAGATGCCAAACCATTAGTTGTTCTTGGAAATGCGCCCTTTCCACCATCGGGTGCGTCCGTATAGTCGGTATCTACCATTTCCAACGGGACCCAACATTCTTGTTCGGCGCACAAATCCCAGCCTTGCACCCACAACATGTTGCGGTTGGGTTCAAAACGCCCGCGGGTCACGCGCGGCAGAGCTGATACGTCAACCACATTCGCGTTCGCCACAAGATCGGTATAGCGGGCAAGGCGTTGCGGCAGGTGCACGCGTTCAGCGTGCCAACTTTCTATAGCCTCCATCACGCCTGAGGCCTGCGCCGCGCTGAGTGACAGACCTTTGCCAAGGGAAACCGCCACTGAGCGAGAGTTCGGTCGCGACACCATAACGGTCGGTAACCCAATACGGTCCAACCCGGTCAGATTGGCAATTCTGGTTATACCCATTTCTTTTAGATAGGGCTTAACCAGCTTCAGAGTCTGCTCAGGATCACGCGAGCGGTGCGTATCAAGCACATATCGTTTTTGCGTATCAACTGACATGCGACTGACCTTAACCAAAAAAACGCGAACGTATTAAAGAAATCAGAAATCAATAGGTTTCAGGATGGTGGATGTATTTCGCTGGGTCAACAGATCGAATGACGTTTCCCGTCAAGGAACGGGTTAACAGGGTATCGCGATCAAGACCTAAGAATGCCAGGAGTCTGTCCTGAACCCACGCATTTGGTCGTTTGTACGAGTCATTCGGACGAAGCCTGATTATTTCGACCACCTCGGAAGTCGCGTTTTTTCAGCGACATCTGTCCAGAGTTTATGGTTGCGAACATATTCCTGACTGGCATCCCGTGGCGGGTTGAAATCCCACGAAGTCAGGCGCCCATGGTTCATAGCGTCATAAACAGCCCGGCGTTGCTTTTGCGTTTTGATGACGTCCTGGCGGATTGTTTCACTATCCCACCTGTCTTGGGCTTCGGCTGTAAAGGTCGCCACCGTTTCAGCATAAGCTGGATCAGTTGCGAGGTTGTTCAATTCTTCCGGGTCTTTGGAGATGTCAAAAAGGATCGGAGGATCGATTTCACAATAAATGAATTTGAATTCACCTCGCCGTATCATGAAGACCGGGTGAGATGTAAGCTCGGCACAATATTCGCCGATCGCCTCGTCAACGTCATCATGCCGTCCCTGAGCCGCCGGAAACAACGATCGCCCGTCAATAGGTTGGCCCAAAACAGGTTGCTCTGCACCATTGCTGCTGGCGATATCCAACATGGTCGGCAGGATATCCAGCAAAGAACAGTTGTTACGCACACGACCCTGCCGGACGCGCGGGCCAGCCATGATCAAGGGCACCCTGGCCGAGCGTTCGAACCAATTCATTTTGGTCCACAGGCTTCGTTCACCCAACATTTCCCCATGATCGGCTGTCACGATGATCACGGTCTCATCCAACACGCCGGCTTCTTCCAGAGTTTTTACCAGCTCTCCGACCTTGCTGTCGAAATAGGAAACATTGGCATAGTAGGCATGCCGCGTGTTTCGCAGCTCTTCCTCGGTGGGCTCCACGATGCTGGCTTCAATTCCGTCCATAATACGCTGTGAAAAAGGGTCCTGTTGATCGCGGGTCATGGGGTTCAACGGCATGTCGATCTGCGCGTGATCATAAAGATCCCAGAATTCCTGGCGCGCGACATATGGATCATGTGGGTGGATGAAACTGGCCACCAGGCAAAACGGGGCATCCCCGTCACGCACATAGTCAAAGATCTGACGCCGCGCATAAAACCCGACCTCATCATCGTAATCATGCTGATAAGTCGTCGCGGCAATTCCCGCTTCGCGCACGACGTCCATATTGGCGTACCACGCATCGATCCGCTCATCCGGCAGCTCCCAATCCGGCGTCCAGGCAAAATCTGCAGGATAGATATCTGTGACGGGACGGTCTTCAAATCCGTGCAATTGATCTGGCCCGACAAAGTGCATCTTTCCGGCCAAACAGGTTCTGTACCCCATTGCCCGCAGATAATGCGCAAATGTCGGAACCGAAGCGTGAAACTCGCTGGCGTTGTCGTAGGCCGCAATTCGCGTCACCAGTTGGCCGGACATGAAACTAAATCGCGAAGGCGCGCATAGCGGAGAGTTACAGTAGGCTGATTCAAACAAGGTGCCCCTAGCGGCAAGAGCATCCATATGAGGCGTCTTAACCAGTGGGTGGCCGTAAGCACCTGTAAAATGCGGCGCCAATTGATCCGCCATGATCAGAACGATGTTTGGCCCTTGCTGCGTCATGACTTATTCCTGAGATTGCTGAGTATTTTTCTTATGATATCCTTCGCGTCAACTCTGTAAATATAGGCTTTCGCAATGTCTGATGGCTCTTTTTCCTATGGCAAAATTCATTCTCAACTGAGCGGGCTATACGTCTTTATTGTCACTGCCCGGACCGGAAGTTTTACCGCCGCTGCCAAAGCTTTCGGTATGGCGCAGCCTACGATCAGCCAGAAAATCTCATCGCTTGAGGGGGCGCTTGGCGTGTCATTGTTTCAGCGTCGAAATAAGGGCGTTGAACTGACCAGCAGTGGGCAACAGTTGTTTTCCTTTTGCGCTCCGCACATGCGCGAAATCGAGTCCAGGTTTCATTCTTTGCTGGAGCCCCCAAACAAGAACCGGGTGCGTCTGGCGACTGATTTCGCCTTTTCCACCTACTGGCTGTTGCCGCGCTTGGCGCGCTTGCAAGAGGATTTTCCGGGGCTCGATCTTCAGATCACGACTGCGCACTTCCCGGCGAACGTAAACCGCGGAGATTGGGATTTGATGGTTGAGTACAGCGATACAAGTATTGTGTCATCGAACCGCCAGGTCCTGTTTACTGAAGACGTTGCGGTCGTTTGTTCCCCCGCGTTTTATGCGAAAAACGGCCCGTTTGATACTTTGGACCAGCTACAATCAGCACCGCATATCTCAATGGCTATAGGTTCAGGTCCAGAGTTTTTTGATTGGCGCCTTTGGTACCAAGAAATGAACGCGCCTGCGCAAAAACAACAAATCGGAATCAGCGTAGGTAACTATATGCTGGGGTGTCAGGCGTGCCTTGAAGGTAACGGGTTGTTTTTGTCGCCACTGGAATTTGTTTCGCAATATTTGCAAAGCAATGATCTCGTGCAGGCTTATCCTGTTTCCGCTAAAAGCGCACGTCCATATGTGATTGAACGCAAACCCGACACACATGGCTTACAATTGGACGTTTTCAATTGGATATGTGGTGTTTCTTCATCATCTGGTTCTTAACTTAATTTTACCATAATCATCATTATGCAACCCGTAGTTCGCGCTTTCATCACAACCTCGGAAATGTGACTTGGCACCCCGACGCGACGGGTGTAACAGGCCCCATCCCGGTCGCAGCCTACCCGGGTAACAAAACAAGGGTTCAAAATATGAAAACAATCGTAATCTGCTCGGGCGGGCTGGATTCGGTATCGCTGGCGCATATTGTGGCAAGTGATCACCAGCTTTTTGGTCTGATCTCATTTGACTATGGGCAGCGCCACCGTAAAGAACTGGACTATGCCGCTGACTGCGCACGGCGTCTTGGTGTTCCCCATGACATCATTGACCTCAGGCCAGTTGGCGCAGTGCTGACCGGGTCCGCTCTGACAGACAATGTGGATGTGCCGGACGGGCACTACGCCGAAGAAAGTATGAAGGTAACCGTCGTACCAAACCGAAACGCGATCATGTTGACGGTCGCGTTTGGCGCGGCTGCGGCACGCGGGGCGGATGCCGTAGCGACTGCGGTACATGGTGGGGATCACTTTATTTACCCAGATTGCCGCCCGGCCTTTACCCAAGCGTTTGAAGCCATGCAAAAACAGGCTTTGGACGGGTACGCCGACCTGTCTTTGTTCACGCCGTTTGTCCATCGCAGCAAGGCAGATATCGTGATCGAAGGTGCGCGCGTGGATACGCCGTTTGCCCAGACCTGGTCTTGCTACAAAGGTGGCGAGCATCACTGCGGCCGCTGCGGCACCTGCGTTGAACGGCGTGAGGCGTTCCATTTGGCCGGTATATCGGACCCAACGGTTTATGAAGACCCCGATTTCTGGATGTCGGCCACGGCTCAGAAGGAAAGCGCCTGATGTACCGGATCACCAAAGAGTTTCATTTTTCGGCCTCCCACCAGTTGACCCACCTGCCCGAGGATCATCAATGCGCCCGGATGCACGGCCACAACTATGTGGTCGAGGTCGAGCTGGCCGCAAAGGACCTGAACCGCGATGGATTCGTTCGCGACTATGGTGAGCTGAAGTCCCTCAAGACTTATATCGACGACACGTTTGATCATCGCCACCTCAACGATGTGATGAATATACTGACGACCGCCGAGAACCTAGCGCGTCACTTCTATGAGTGGTGTGTGGCGCGTTGGCCCGAAACGGCCGCCGTCCGGGTCAGTGAAACGCCGAAAACCTGGGCTGAGTATCGCCCGTGACCCGGTTGCGCATCGCTGAAATCTTTGGGCCGACCATTCAGGGCGAAGGCGCACTGATCGGAGAGCCCACAGTCTTTGTTCGCTCGGGCGGGTGTGACTATCGGTGCAGCTGGTGCGACAGCGTGCATGCGGTTGACCCCGTTTATCGCAACGAATGGGCTGCCATGACAACCGACTCCGTATGGGACCGGGTCCGCGCGCTTTCCGGCGGGCGCCCCCTGACGGTTTCTCTGTCCGGGGGGAACCCGGCGATCCAGAACTTTGCGCCGTTGATCGCGCTTGGAAGGGCCAATGGGTATCGCTTTGCCTGCGAAACGCAGGGGTCGATTGCGAAACCTTGGTTTGGCGACCTGGATACGCTGGTGCTCAGCCCAAAGCCACCCTCGAGCGGGGAAAACGTGGATTGGGCCGCGTTTGACGCATGCCTCGTAGCCGCAGAATCATGCGCGAAAACTGTGCTTAAGATCGTTGTCTTTGACGACACCGACTATGACTGGGCGCGCGCAGTAGCAAAACGCTACCCCTCTCTGCCCTTGTACTTGCAACCGGGCAATGCCGAGGTTGACCCCGACCTTCCCGTCGATCCGCAAGTCCTGTCGGATCGTTTGCTTTGGCTGGTCGAGAAAGTCACCGCCGACGGTTGGTTCAGCCCCAGAGTCTTACCACAGCTGCACGTCTTATTGTGGGGCAATAAACGCGGGGTTTGACCCGCGAAGGAGTTTGATATGGAAACCATCTACAGCGACCTGACACAACTTGGCGGCAAAACCGAACTGCCAGCATCGCCCGAAGCAGCCGAACTTGAACGTGTCCAGAACCCGCAGGCGGACATCGACTATTGCGTGCGGTTTACAGCACCTGAATTTACGTCACTTTGCCCAATGACCGGACAACCGGATTTTGCGCATCTGGTGATCGACTATGTGCCCGGCGATTGGCTGGTCGAGTCAAAATCCCTGAAGCTGTTCCTTGGATCGTTCCGCAACCACGGCGCCTTTCACGAAGACTGCACCGTTTCCATTGCGCGCCGTCTGGTTTCGTTTTTGGACCCACGCTGGTTGCGGATTGGGGGGTATTGGTACCCACGCGGCGGCATCCCTATCGACGTATTCTGGCAAACGGGTGAAACACCGTCACATGTCTGGATCCCTGATCAGGGCGTTCCGCCCTATCGCGGTCGCGGATAAGGTTCAAAGCGTTTATTTTTGGTGGTTCATACTCACTAGCTGAACTGGAACAGTTAGGGGTTGGACCACCCACAGCTTAGGCTTTTAGCCCGGCAATCCGCATCCGTTTACGTTCAAATACACCGAGTACAACGAACTGGTACCCGCAGCGAATAAGCGGTTCAGCTTCGCCCCGCCAAAACAGACGTTGCCTACCATCTCGGGGATGTGAACCTTTCCGATCAATTCACCCTGCGGGTTCAGGCAATGGATTCCATCGGCCGCCGAGCTCCAGATGCGGCCATGCCGGTCGGGTCTGAAACCGTCAAACACACCGGCAGAGCATTCCGCAAACACCTCTCCTCCGCTCAGGGTTTTACCATCCGTTGAGACAGCAAATTTGCGGATATGAGCCGGCCCATCAGGATCATGTGTTATGCCAGTGTCCGACACGAATAGCGTGCTTTCATCTGGGGAAAACGCCAAGCCGTTGGGTTTCACAAAATCGGTTGCTACAGCGACAACCTCGCCAGTGTCCGGGTCAACACGATAGACATGGCAGGCTCCAATTTCGCTTTCGGCGCGCTCGCCTTCATAATCCATCATGATCCCGTAGGATGGATCGGTAAACCAGACGGACCCATCGGATTTCACAACAACATCGTTCGGAGAATTCAGACGCTTGCCCTGCCACGCGTCAGCCAGAACAGTGATTGAGCCGTCATGTTCTGTGCGGGTCACACGGCGGGTCAGATGTTCGCAGGATACCAACCGTCCTTGCGCATCAACTGTGTTGCCGTTTGTATTGTTTGACGGTTGGCGGAAAACAGAGACGGAGCCATCCGTGTCATCCCAACGCATCAGACGGTTATTGGGAATATCGGACCAAACCAAATAGCGCCCTGCCGCGAACCATGCTGGTCCTTCTGACCAACGGGCACCTGTCCATAGTCTTTCGACCCGCGCATGGCCAATAAAGCAGGCCTCAAATTCCTTTTCGATAACCTCGAACCCTGTACCATCCAGCACGCCAAACATTATTCTGTTCCTTTCTCAGGCATATCGCCCGGTCTAATCGTGGCCCATCCTGCCTTTGGCATAGTGTTGCCCGGAAGATTGGGGTCCGGCCCCCAAATAGCTTGGTAAGTATCAAAAGCCCTGCCCTGACGTTCCAAGCGCAAAGCCATAACGCCAAGAACGAACCAATAGATGACTATGGCCAGCCACATCCACCGAGGGGCGTTGGCCGCCCATAACCCGGACAAGATGGCACCGACCAGAACCGGAATAACGGCGTATCCTGTGGCACGGTGGATGCGTTCAAAAATTTGTCGGCGGCGGGTCATGTCAAAATGATCCCCTACCCTGCTAACAGGATCGGTCGGGCCACCTTTAGTGCCACGGGTAAGCCCGCCTACCAATTGAACCACTCCAAAGCTCAACACAAGGTACCCAAGAAATCGGTGTGGCGCAGGGTCTGTATTCGGCCCAAACCATAGGATCAAAATCGCAGGCACC
The DNA here is from genome assembly GCF_056533365.1 of Ruegeria sp. G5. Lineage (NCBI taxonomy): Bacteria > Pseudomonadati > Pseudomonadota > Alphaproteobacteria > Rhodobacterales > Roseobacteraceae > Ruegeria > Ruegeria sp. G5. Next base: position 108,086 of record NZ_JBQFOK010000003.1, read on the forward strand.
GACACGAACAGTACAAACCCCTGCCCAAAGCGATGGATATGCCACCAGGTTGGATTATCCAGTTCGCTGGGCCAGTCCTGCCCCGGCATTATTTTGAAGTAACGTGCCGCGATAATGGCCGCTGGGCAAATTATGCCCCACCCCAACACCATCAGGCGTGCGTGCCACGACAGGGCGGTACCAACATCGTGGCCCCGCCCTGCATCAATGGGTGACAGCAGCCATTCTGTCATACGCGACCAGCCCTAGCCTTTAAGCTCGTCAGGCAACAGGATGTCTGGAATGTTCTGATAGCTCACAGGTCTTAACCACCGCACGATGCCCAGTGTTCCGACCGACGTTGCACGAACATCTGTACTGGCCGGATAGGGTCCGCCATGCATCATGGCAGAGCAGACCTCGACCCCTGTAGGATAGCCGTTGGCCAAAAGACGACCTGCCTTTTCCTCAAGAATTGGCATCAGAGACTTGGCCAATGCGGCATCTGAATCGTCCAGGTGCAAGGTAAGCGTTAGTTGCCCTTCCAGACCTTCCGCCACTTGTTGCATCTGCTCAGTGTCCTCGCAAAGGACGATAATGCCAGCAGCGCCAAACACTTCGTGTTGCAGCTTGGAGTTTGCCATCCATTCTGCAGCGTTGACTTTGAACAATGCCGGCACCGCCGCGCGTTTGCCAGTTGCGGCGCTGCAGGACGTAACCTCGGTCATCAGATCGCGGAATTCACGAACGCCTTGTTCATAGGCAGCATGGATACCGTCGGTCAGCATCTTCTGCTCCGCCGTGTCATTCAATGCGGCGACACAGGCGGCTTCCAACGCGTCTGCTGCGGGGCCTTTGACCATGACCGCAACGCCGGGGTTGGTGCAGAACTGCCCTGCCCCCATGGTTAACGAAGCAGCCCAGCCCGCGCCGATTTCAGCGGCACGCGCTTCCATCGCGGCTGGCAAACAGAACATAGGGTTGACCGACCCAAGCTCACCATAAAACGGGATCGGATTGGGGCGCGCGTGGCACAGATCGTAAAGCGCCCTGCCCCCGGCAAGCGATCCGGTAAAGCCGACTGCGGTGACGTCCGGGTGCTGGACGAGGGCCGAGCCGACCTCACGTCCCGATCCCTGCACCATCTGGAATGTGGCTGAGGGCATGCCGCAAATCTCGATGGCCTTGGAGATGGCTTGGGCGACCAGTTCGGCGGTACCTGCATGGGCGCTGTGGCCCTTGACGATCACCGGGCACCCGGCAGCCAAGGCCGAAGCGGTGTCCCCGCCCGCCGTGGAGAAGGCGAGCGGGAAGTTCGACGCACCAAAGACGGCCACGGGGCCAATAGCTTTGTGCGTCAGGCGCAGATCAGGACGGGGGAGAGGTGTCCGATCGGGGATTGCGCCATCTTTACGGGTATCAAGGTAATGGGTGTCTTCGATCAGGTCGGCAAACATGCGCAGCTGACCGGTGGTGCGACCTCTTTCACCCACCAGCCGTGCTTCGGGCAGGCCGGTCTCGGCTATGCCGGTTTGGGTGATCTCATCCCCAAACACGTCCATCTGGTCGGCAATCGTGCGCAGGAACACCGCACGCTCAGCCCGTGATTTGCCGGAATAGGCGCGGAAGTCGCGCCGTGCGGCCTTGCAGGCGTCATTAACCTGCGCAGCGGTGGCTTGCGCAAAGCTTTGGCCCTCAAGATCGTCAGAAGCGCGCAGGTTATCTGATCCGACCCAATTGCCGTCGATCAGGTTTTGTCCAAGGATCATCTTACTTTCCCCATTTCAGGACCATCGGGTCCAGTGGTTTCAAAAGGTCTATCAAGCGCTGACGGATCGCCGGTTGCAGCGGATCAATCGGGTGGCGGCAGAACTCGGATCCGATGACCCCCCCTTCGACCATCGCGGCCTTGCAGGACTGCCAACCGCATTGGCGGTTTTCATGATTGATCACCATCGCGACACGCCCATACGCCTCGGTCGCCTCGCCCACGCGACCAGCAAGGTGATGTGTGATCACCAGCTTGATCTGATCCACGATCATGCCCGAGGTCATAGACCCCGTGGCCCCCGCATCAAGATCGGCCAGCAAGGTGATGCCTTCCTCGCCATCAAAGGGCGCCTCAATCGCATCACCCCCTTCGGCAATCAACGCCCGCAGCTTGTTGGCCGCACGGGGGCATTCGATCTTGAACAGTTTCACCATCTCGATCTCTTGCGCCATCTTCACCAGCAAGGGCACGGGCAGATCGACGCCCGACAAAGGCGCGTCCTGCACCATGATCGGGATACCGACCTCGCCCACGGCGGCGAACTGATCAAAGGTCTGTTGAGCGTTCCCTTTCAAAAGCGCCCCGTGATACGGCGGCATCATCATCACGATATCCGCGCCCAGATCCTTGGCGAATTTGGCACGTTCCACCGCGATCTGTGTTGCAAAATGACTGATCGTCACGATCATCGGCACACGGCCCGCGACATGTTCAAGGCAAAGCCGGGTCAGAATCGCGCGTTCCTCGTCCGAAATCAGGAACTGTTCCGAGAAATTGGCCAGCACGCAAATCCCGTCCGCGCCCTGATCGATCAGGCAATCCAGAACGCGTTTCATCCCCTCCAGATCAAGCGTTCCGTCATCATGGAACGGTGTCGGCGCGACGGGCCAGATACCGGTATAGCTCATGGATTACTCCGTAATCTTGAAATGTTTCAGATGTTTGTCCGTGATCTCGATCCCCAGACCCGGCTTATTGTCATCCAGATCAAGGAATCCGTCCACCGCCTCGGGGTCGCCGTCGAAGATATAGTAGAACAGCTCATTGCCAACCTCGACGTCGAAGACGGGGAAGTACTCACTGATCATGCAATTCGTGTTGGCCATGGTCAGATGATAATTATGCATCTGTCCGGCATGGGGGATGACGGGGATCTGATGCGCCTCGGCAATCGCGTTGATCTTTTGCGCCGCTGTGATGCCGCCCACGCGGTTGGTGTCATATTGCAAAACGCTGACGGCCTTTTTCTCGATCAGGTCCTTGCAACCGATGATCGAGAATTCATGCTCACCACCCGAGATCGGAACGATGTTCATCGCGTTGAGCTCGCGATAGCCTTCAACATCGTCGGCAATCACCGGTTCTTCCAGCCAGCGGGGTTCGTATTTGACCAGCTTGGGCAACATCCGCTTGGCGTAATCCAGGTTCCAGCCCATGTAGCATTCGACCATCAGGTCCACGTCATAGCCGATGACCTCACGCACAGCCTCGACCCGTTTGAGGTTTTCGCGCATGCCCGCCATGCCGTCCTTGGGCCCCCAGCCAAACCGCATTTTGTAAGCGGAATAGCCGTTCTTTTGCGCCTCGGCCGCCTCGGCCTGCATCACGTCGATGGGGCCGGAATAGAGCTTGGAATAATAGACCGGGATCTTTTCCTTGGTACGTCCGCCCAACAGTTTGAACACGGGCTTACTGGCCAGCTTGCCCATCAGGTCCCAGATCGCCAGATCAACCGCCGAGATCGCGATCATCCCGATCCCCTTACGGCCCCATGCATGGCTGCGGCGATACATTTTCTCCCACAGATAGGCATAGTCGAACGGGTCCTCGCCAATCACCAGCGGGGCGAACCATTCGTCAATGGCGGCCTTGACCACCGAGGGCGCAAGGGCCGCGTTGCCGATCCCCACGGTGCCGTCTTCGGTCTCGATCTCGCAGGTCAGCCATTGGTGGAAACGAAAAGACGACATCGCATCGCCTTTTTCATAGAGCGCGTCCGAGGCGTTGGTGCAGAAATTGCCGGTGGGTGGCACGGTCGGTCCGGTCCAGTTCCAGACGCGGGTGCGTACGGATTTAATCTTGGTCATCTTGGTCCTCTCAGTCCGCGCGGCGTTCGGCGCGATGTGTTTTGGCCATGCGCACCAGCAGGTCGAATGCCTGCCGTGTTGCGCCCGGATTGGCCTTGTTCTGTCCGGCAATATCAAAAGCGGTGCCATGGGCCGGGGTGGCGACCGGAATGGGCAAGCCGCCCGCAACGGTCACGCCGCGTTCAAACCCCATCAGCTTGATCGCGATCTGGCCCTGGTCGTGATACATGGTCACGACAGCATCCACCTCACCGCGTTGCGCCTTCAGGAACACCGTGTCCGAGGGCCACGGCCCCGTCACATTCATCTGTTTTTTCTGCGCCTTGCGGACGGCAGGTTCCAGAATGTCGATCTCTTCCCGGCCAAACTTGCCATTGTCGCCCGCATGGGGGTTCAGCGCTGCGACCGCGATATTCGGGCGCGCCTTGCCCGCCTTGCGCAGCGTGTCATTGGCCAGATTAACAGCCTTCAAAATCCCATCTTCGGTGATATTGGCCGCCACATCCTTAAGCCCGATATGCGAAGTCACACGTGTGGTCATCAACTCATCCAGAACGTTGAGTTCCGAGTGATAGCCGTCGTACCCCATATACCGCGCCATATAGCGGTGCTCATCCTCGGCATTCAGGCCAGCGGCGGTCATCGCGGCCTTGTTGAAAGGGCCGAACAGGATGCCATCGACCTTCCCCGCCATCGCCAGATCCATCGCCTTGTCCAGACAGCGCAGGGCGGTGGTGCCCCCTTCGACTGTGACCTCAGCGATCTGCACGTCCTCGGGCGCGATCGTGTCCAGCTCTAGATGGCTCAGACCGGGTTGACCCGCCACTTCGGCCACCGTGTTCAACGGCACCTCCAGATCGGCCTGTTCCGCGCCGCGCTGCCAGAGGTGGCTGTCACCGACCAACACGATATCGGCAGCGTCCTGCACGCCCTCCTGATTGAGCAGTTTGGCAATCAATTCCGGTCCGATACCAGACGGGTCGCCGGGCACGATAGCGATACGGGGCTTGGTCATGCCGCATTCTCCCAGTGTTTGGAAAATCCATCGGGCAGGATGACCATCACATCCGGTTCCTTACCCGTGTCAAAGGTTTGCACCACTTCGAACGTATCCAGATTAAACCGCTGCACTTGCTCACAATCGATGGCGATATAGGCGAATGCAGCCTCGTCATCGATACACAGCGCCAGCGGATTTGCCGGAGTTTTCTGTTCGTGCAGCATCTCACCCGTCGCCTCATCAAAGACCGAGAACGAGCCGCCGAAATGGTTCATCGTCACCAGCCGGTTGCGTTTACCGTCATAGTAGATACGGCAAGGATCATCCGGCGTCGGAAAGGTGCGTTCGATCTCAAGCGTGTCAGTATTGATCACCGCGACCGTGTTCGAAATGCGTTGCGAGGTATAAAGCGTGTGCACATCCTCGCGCAGGCACCGCCCCTCGGGCTTTTGACCTGTCTTGATCGAGATCGGCGCAACCGAGGCGTCATAAGGGTTGAACACCGTCACATCGCCTGAGGTCAAGTTCATCGAATAGGCCGTGTGCCCGTCCTTGGTCAGCGCGAACAGATGGCATTTTGTGCCCCCCGTGGGCGTGATGTGATCCCATCCCTGATCGAAGGCACGCGGGTTTTCTTTAACCAGCAGATGACCAGTCCATTCCGACAGGACATAAAGCCGCCCCTGCCCGTCCAACCCGATACCATGCGGGCGTGCGTGTTCGCCCAGATCGTAGGTATGCGCGATCTCTTGCTTGCGGATGTCGATCACGATGACCGAGCGACCATCGGTGCCATCAATGCCCGAGTTCTGCACGCCGTAGTGGCCGACATAAGCATAGTGGAAATCTGCGTCGACAACGAATTCATGAGGAAAATGCGGCAAATCCAAACGCCCCTGCAGGGCGCCGGTTTCAATGTCATACCAACTTACACAGTGGCTGCACTTCTCGATCAACATCATGGATTGCGCCATTCAAACTTCCTCCGGTCGCAACTTTTCATTGGTATCCGTGGCCAGCCACTCGCAAGCTGGCCACGGATGGTTTCTCAGCGTTCCAGAGCTCCGACGCCCGAAAAGCGGAATGCTTCCTGTTCCAGCGCGTTTAACTCGTCGGCGCTCATCTGGTCATGAGCAACCGTTATCCGGCCAAGAAATACAAAGGGCAATTCGTCCTGACGACCTTCCATATGCGCCTTGATCGCCTCGGCGGTGGCCGCGCCTACATCATCGCCCATACGCATGGGGGTCGCGTCCAGCTCACCCCGGCGGATCGCATCCAGCTCAAGGCCTGTGCCACCCCAGCCAGTGGAGAAGACGTCTTTCTCTTTGCCGACCGCGACCTGAGCTTCAACGGATCCCATCGCCATCGCAGTGTTCGCGTTGTGAATGATCGTTGCCTCTGGATAGGCCTGCAGGATCAAGCTGGTGCCCTCAAAGCCACCCTCGCGCTGGTACTCACCATAGTGTTCGTAAACGGTCGTCCAGTTGCCTTTCTCTTCCACGCAAGCCTTGAAGTCGCCCGAGCGCTGATCGTCCGTGATCCCCGGAATCCCGCGGTTCATCGCCATGGTCACATCATTGCCCAGACGCTGTAGCATATAGTCACACATGGTCAGCGCACCTGCGGCTGAGCTGAAATCGAACCACGCATCAGGCTGGTTGGTCAGATCCTTGGGCGGCGTGTGAAAGGCCCAGACGAATGTGGCAAAGCCATCATTGCCAGCCATTTTGTCGATGTTGTCGGCCTGAATGGCCAGTTCCGACGGACCGAAGATGACAAAGTCATACAGGTCCGCATCCTGCACCACCTGATTGGCATAGGTCGATTGCAGGCTGTGTTCGATCTGGCGGCTGGCGAACTCGGTCGTTTCATACTCGATACCCAACTCATCCAGACGTTTTGTCATCGCCAGATAGTTGCGCGCCCAAAAGTCAGAGGTATCCGCAGACGGATAGATCAACGCGATCTGTAACGGCCCGTCCTGTGCTCCGGAATAAGGCACGGCTGCGGCACCAGTTGTTGCCTGCAGCGCCTCAAGCTTACCTTCAGCATTCACTTCACCCGGTACCCAGTAATCGCGATCTGCGATGCCCGGTAGTTCCCTGAGTGGTAAGTTGCTTTCTGCCATGGCGGCCGCTGCACACAGGCACAACGCGCTTGTCGTCAGTAGTGCTTTGTTCAATTGTTTCACGGTAAGTCCTCCCTTTCGCGAACATTGTGGGGTCTTGCAGGTGCGCCGAGGCTCCTACCTCTCGGCGCACCATCTTTTTTGTTGCCTTAGCCGCTTGGCGTAGGCGCGGTTGCCAGTCCCGCCCCAAGGGCCAGCAACAAGATCAGTGCGCCGATCAGGGCGGCTGAAAAACGGATGAGTTTTTGTGCTTCTTTGCTACGCAGCGCAGACATCAGGCCATGCGCGCCATCCCGGTCCTTCTTCTGCATCCAGGTGTAAAGCGCGACCGAGCTGACGATCACCACGCCCGAGGCGACGGATTGCCAGAAGAATTCGATCCGCAAAGTCACCAGCGCATTGATCATCATCGACAACAGCAACACACCGGCCAGCGAACCCAGCATCGAGGCCCGTCCGCCGAACAGGGACGTTCCGCCCACAACCACCGCCGCGATGACGTGCAGGTTGAAATAGGGGGCCGAGGTCGCCTGAATGGCGTTCAGTTTACCCGTCAGCATCACGCCCGCCATTGCCGCCGCAGCGCCCATCAGCACATAGGCATAGATCTTATGGCGATCGACCGCGACGCCGGTCATCTCACTGGCTTCGGGGTTCGAGCCGATCGCAATGGTGTAGCGTCCGAAATAGGTACGGGTCAGGACCACATAGCCAACTGCCATTGTAAGCAGACCCAGCACGACAGGCACAGGGATAAAGCCGGGGATCTGGCCGCGCCCGATCTCAGTGATCAGGTCGGGGAAACGCGCCAGCACCAGACCTTTGGCAATGACCAGCGCCAGACCACGATAGACAAGGTCCATCGCCAGCGTGCCGATCAGGTCCGGCACTTTGAACCGGGTGATAACCAGGCCGTTGATCAGGCCCATGATTGCGCCCATCAGAATGGCCAGCGGCACAGCAATCCAAGCTGGAAAACCGTATTGCTTGACCAGAAACGCCATCAGAATGGCCGACAGGGCCGCGACGGAGCCAATCGACAGGTCAATACCGCGCTGCGTGATCACAAACGTCATCGCCATGGCCATCGGCATATACAGCGCCGCGTCCAGTAGGATCAGGTTCAGGTTTGTCAGGCGAAAATACCGAGCGGGTTCCGCAATCCCCATGAAAATCAGGATCGCGAGGATCATGACCATTGGGCCAATGAAAGCCAGATAGGGCTCAAGCCGCTCCATCACCGTCTTTTCGGGATGCGTGGTGGTTACAGACATGTCTTTCTCTCCCTCACGCGGCTGCATCCTGGGCACCGACGATGAGGCCCAGAACGTCTTGCACCGAACTTTCGGCTGTTTTGACCACACCAACGGCACGTCCGCGGCGCTGCACATGGATGCGATCAGACACCTCGAACACGTCATCCAGCGAGTGTGAGATCAGGATAACTGCGAGCCCTTGTTCACGCAGTGCCTTGATCAGTTTCAGTGTCCGCGCAGTCTCTTGCGGGCCCAAAGCGGCGGTCGGTTCGTCCATCACCAGCAAACGCAGGTCTTCGTGGTAGACGGCCCGCGAAATCGCAACGGCCTGTCTTTGCCCACCCGACAGGCTTTCAGTCATCACATCCATGGACCGCAGCCGAACACCCAGACGTTCTTCCAGAACGCGGGCAGCCTCGGACTTCATGCGTTTATTGTCCAGAAAGGGGATCCCGAAAAAGCTTGTGGTGAGTTCATTCCCCAAGAACATGTTGGCCGCTGGTGTCAGATGATCTGCCAAGGCCAGTGTTTGATAGACCGCGTCTATTCCGTTTGCGATTGCATCGGAGTGGCTGGCCATTTCCAGCGGCTGACCATCCAGAAAGATCTGCCCCTCTGTTGGCTGATAAACCCCGGTCAGGATCTTGATCAGTGTCGATTTACCCGCCCCGTTGTCACCAACAATCGCCAGCACTTCGCCCGCATAGGCCGCAAGGTCTACGTCCTGCAGCGCAGTCACACCACCGAACCGCTTGGTAATGCCCTTCATTTCAACCAATGGCTGATCGCTCATGGTTTCCTCCTCTGCGCAAAGCTCCGCCATGGTGGTCAAAGGACCACTTGAGCACTCTGCGCTGTGTCATCTCAGTTGGAGGTGGCCCCGATGCCGGGACCACCCGCGGGGTTACTTGCCCCAGATTTTCGAATACGCCTCGCGGTACGGGGTGTCCGGGTCGAACTGGTTGCTGTCACCCAGCTTGGCCAGCCCGGCCTCAGTCACCAGCGCGGGCGATGTGATATAGCCCGAGCAAGCCTCGCCCTGAATGGCGCGGTTCAGCTCATCCACCAGTTGCCAACCCTGTAGGTTCAGCGGCTCGGCCACGGTGATGGTCTGATAGTTGCCGCTGCGAATACGTTGGAACGCAGCCTCGGAACCGTCACCAGCAGATCCCGCCTGCGGGCCGTCATCGGACGAAATGCCCGCAGCAGCCAATGCCGGGCCCATGAAATCGAAATAGAGGTCATTGATTGCCAAGGCATGCGTCCACTGATCACCGTATTTCTGCAACAAACTGGTTGTCAGCGGCCCCATGCGGGCGGATGTATCGGCGATGGGGGTATCCACATATTCCAGCACCTTACCACCGGCGGCCTCAATGGTTTCCTTAATACGATCCGCCTTGTCGATGGCGATCTGGTAGGTCGAGTCGGTGAAGATGATCGCACCCACACCATCACCGCCGTCATCCATGGCCCATTCGGCAGCCACCTCGGACACGGTCATCGCGTCAGTTGAGACATTGGCAAAGATACCACCCGGCGCGTCACAGCCGATCTTGGGGCCTGAATGCCACGCGACGATCGGAATGCCTGCATCCACGATGCCTTCAAGCGCGGCCTGCTGTTCTACAGCGTCAAAGCCGTTGATGATGACACCGTCAGGCTGCAACGCCAGCGCTTGACCGATCGCACCGGTCCGACCCTGGATCGAACCCGCGCCGTCCAAAACCCGTACTTCCCAGCCGATGGCGTCAACGGCCTCTTCCACTCCGTTGGTCACACCCAGAATACCGCCGTTTTTCAGGTCTGCAGCGACGACTACGATTGACTTACCCTCAGCGGCCTTGGGGCCAGTGGTTGGCCCGTCAAAGGCGGTCTCGGCCACCACAGGCACACCCAGACCGGTCAGAAGGGCAGCGGCGGATACCGCCATGAACGTCCGTTTCAGCATAATCTCCTCCCTTATGCGTTGTTACTTGTTGGCGCCTTTGCGCCGCTGTGCGTAACCGGCAATGCCGATTGCGATCAGAAGCGTGACACCGTTGAACATCGGCTCGACCCAGAAGGACCCACCGAATTGTTGAATGCCCGAGATACCAACAGCCAGGATCGCGACACCCACGACTGTTCCCCAAACATTCACACGTCCCGGCTTGATAGTGGTCGAACCAAGGAAGGCCCCGACCAAAGCAGGCAACAGGAATTCCAAACCGACCGAGGCTTGCCCGATCCGCAGTTTCGACGCCAGCAACACCCCGGCAAAGGCGGTGATCAGGCCCGATGACATGAAGGCGCCGATGACGAATTTGCGCGTCGGGATACCGTTCAGCTGCGCGGCGCGCTGGTTGGCACCAATCGCATAGAGGTACCGACCAATGGGCGTGTATTCCAGGATCAGCCACATCGTGACCGTGATCCCCAGCACATAGAACCCGGTGATTGGCAGGCCGAAGACAAAGGTGCCGTTGATGGCATAGAAACTCTCGGGCAAGGCACCAACCATCTGGCGACCACCGGTGTGCCACAGGGCCAGCGCGTACAGAACCGTGCCTGTTCCCAGAGTAGCGATAAAACTGTCGATCTTGGCAACTTCGACCAGCAGCCCGTTCAGGAATCCGGTCAGCAAGCCCAGCGACAGGACAATCGCCACAGCAATCGGCCAGGGTATGCCGTACAAAGTCTGCAAGGAAATCGCCAGAATGTGCCACAGCACGATACCGTATCCGACCGTCAGGTCGATCCGCCCTGCGGCCATCGGGATCATCGCGCCCAGCGACAACAAGGCAATGATCGCCTTGTCCGAAATAATCGCCCGCAGGTTCAACAAAGTCGGGAATGTATTCGGCAACAAAATGGAAAACAGGATGATCAGAAACCCGGTCAACAACACCAAGCCGTAGACTGGCAAAAACCTGAGAATACGGGTCTTGAGCGAGGCATTTTTCAGCTCGGCCTTTGTGGGTTCCAATGCGTTGGATTCAAGCGATTGCATCTTCGTTTTCCTTAACTCGCAACAGCGTTCGACGCCGAGGCTGCCTGTATGAGGTTTTCGGTTGTCAGTTCAGTGCCCGTCAGCTCTTCCACGATCTGGCCCTGACTAAAGACGATGGCGCGGTGGCAAATGGCGGCGACTTCCTCAAAATCAGTCGACACAACGATGATGCCTACGCCGTCTTCCATTGCCCTGTTCAGCAAGGCGTAGATTTCCGCTTTCGCGCCAACATCCACGCCGGCAGTCGGGTCTTCGCAAATCAAAAGCTTACGCTTTGTCTCCAACCACCGACCGATTACAACCTTTTGCTGGTTGCCGCCCGACAAGCTTTCGATGGCCATGCTCTGGTCATTTGGTGACAGAGCAACGTCGGCACCAATACGCGCTGCGCTATCGGTTTCCGAGCGGTGGCTCATGAAGGACAACAGCGATCGCCCGATGGCAGCCGGATTGAGAAATGTGTTTTCCCGAATGGTCAGCGACATAGCCACCGATTCCTCGGTTCTGTCCCGCGCGACCAAACCAATACCTGATGCCATGGCGGTCTGTGGTGAACTCAGATCAGGTGTCTCACCATGCAGCGAGATCTTCCCATCAAAAACCTCGGCCCCAAAAAGGGCGCGCGATACGTTTTCGTGCCCCGCACCACGCAGACCAACCAAACCCACGATCTCATTTGACTGTAGCTTGAAACTGACATTGTGGGCGGCGTCCATGTTCAGACCGTCGACCTTCAGAATGGTTTCGCCGGGTGGCGTGTCAGGTTTGATCACTTGCCGGGTCTTACGCCCAACGATCATGTAAACCAGTTCTTCGGGCGTTGTATGGTCAATGCTGCGCAAACCCACCAACTCACCATCACGTAAAACTGCGACGCGATCAGCAATTTGGAAAATCTCGTCCAGCCGGTGTGAGACATAGATCATTCCAACGCCCTGCTCTTTCAGCGGGCGCAAAGCCTCGAACAAACGCTCAACCTCATCGGCAGGCAGCGACGCTGTGGGCTCATCCAAAACTAAATAGTCGCAATCGACGGCAAGGGCCCGCGCGATGGCAACCAGCGATTTTTCGGTGCGTGACAAGTCTTGCACTCGCGTCGTCGGGTCAAAATCGCATCCGACTTTGTCCAAAGCTTGTTGGGCAAATTCATCAACAGTCTTCCAGTTGATCAAGCCGTTTTTGCGCGAATAACCCAGCGCCAACGCGATGTTTTCGGCAACCGTCATCCATTCGATCATGCCCAGGTCTTGGTGAATGAAGGCCACAGACTGCCGCTCACCGAAGCCGCCCGGGCGGTGCTCGTAGGCATGACCGTCGATCAGAACACGGCCTTCATCGGCCTTGTGGATGCCGCCCAGTATCTTGATCAGCGTCGATTTACCCGCACCGTTTTCACCCAACAAGGCAACGATTTCGCCGCGTTCGATGTTCAGGGATACATCCCGCAAGGCATAGGTGCCTCCAAAATGCTTCTTTATCCCGTCAAAGAACAGATTGTTTTGTGCAGTGCCGGGCACGGCAGCCTCCTCCCAGATCGCGGTAACTCTGCTGCTCCTCAACAACGTATTGAGTTACCCGTAACGTTACGTTAGCATTCTCTCAGGCCACTCAGATGTCAATAAAAAAGAGTTACCCGTAACGTAAATGAGCAGCGATCCGGATAAATCTAGCAAAAACAATAAAATAAGCCTTGCCGAGGTTGCCAAGGCCGCGGGCGTGTCAAAGATGACAGCCAGCCGAGTTTTGCGCGATGAGGGCGGATTTTCCGAAAAGACCCGCGCCAAGGTGATGGCCGAAGTCGATCGTTTGGGCTACTTGCCGAATCGCTTGGCGACGGTTTTTGCGGGGGACAAAAAGTCTACTTTTGTCGGTGTCAGCATCCCTGAGCTTGGCAATGAGATCTTTGCACAAGTGCTGGAAGGGATCGACCGCAAACTGGGCGCGTTCGGGCATCAAACAGTTCTTGGCCTGACGGAACATGAAATCGATCACGAAGAGAAATGGATCGAAACCGTATTGTCGTGGCAGCCTGCCGGGCTAATCGTAACCGGACGTTCACACAGCCCCAAGGCCATACAGATGCTGCGCGGTGCTGGAATTCCTTTGGTGGAAATCTGGGATTTCAATTCCAGCCCCTTGGACATGTGCGTCGGCCTGAACCACTTTGACAGCGGTTACAGCATGGGGCGGTATCTGGCCGGAATGGACTACAGGAAGTTTGGCTATGTCGGTACGTCGCATGACGTTGCCAACGCTGCGACGGCTCGCCTGAACGGATTCTCCAAAGCTGTTGAGGACGCAAACGGGCGCCTTGAAAAGCAACTGCTGCTGAAAGACACGCCCGGGTTCTACACCGGGTTTTACGGGACTGAGCAGCTTTTGGCTGCCCATCGCGATATTGAGGCGATCTTTTACCAAAACGACAATATGGCTGTCGGTGGTCTGCAATACGTGCAAAAAGTAGGTCTGCGCGTACCCGAAGATATCGGTATCGCGGGCTGGGGTGATCTGCCGATTTCTGCAATACAGCCTTACCGTCTGACCTCGATTGCCGTACCCCATCTGAAAATTGGACAAATTGCCGCCGAGATGGTGCTGGCTCAGATCAATGGTGAACCTGTCAAATCAGCGAAAGACGTGGGTTTCAGGTTAATTCCCGGCAGCACTGTCGGGAAAGCGAGCTCATAAACGAGGCGCAACTCTATAGCTGTAGATTTATACTTACTGCTATAGGAACGTCTAATCCGGCAACCTCTGGATGAACCATCCCCGACAGCTTTGTTTTTCCTCTATAAAAACGGCTTAGAATTAGCCCTCAGCTCCGCTTAGTCACCAATATCAGACCTGATCCCAAACGAGATCCAAGGGCCCACAAAATACCCGTTAACACAAACTTGATTTGTTACCTACCTACTAATAGGTTTATTCCGGCAGCGAACCAGAGAGTGAACCCAGAAGCACCTAGTCGAAAGGACAATCTTTCATGGAACTCAACTCGGACTTTTCGTCCCGCGTGGTTGTGCATTCGGATCAGCTTGAATGGCAGGCCTCCCCCATGAAGGGTGTAGATCGCCGAATGCTGGACCGCATCGGTGGTGAGGTCGCGCGGGCGACGACAATCGTGCGTTATGCACCCGGCAGCAAGTTTTCGGCCCATACACACACGGGCGGTGAGGAATTCATCGTTCTGGACGGCGTTTTTCAAGACGAGCACGGAGATTTTCCGACCGGAACCTATGTGCGAAACCCCCCAACGTCCAAGCACACGCCCGGGTCAGAACCCGGATGCACGATCTTTGTGAAACTCTGGCAATTTGACATGGACGATCGAACGCAATTCCGCAAAACCATGGCGGATGAGCTAAGCGATCCCGTGGATGGAGTAGCTACGGCGATCCTGCACAAAGACCCGCGCGAGGTTGTCACCTATAGCCACCTGGATGCCGGGGCCACGATGACTTCAACTGCATCAGGCGGTACGGAGCTGTTGGTTATCGATGGCTCGCTTACAGCAGATGGCGACATTTTGAACAAACACGACTGGCTGCGCTTGCCAGAAGGCGCGCCCTTAACTGTCCTTGCTGGCGCAAGCGGTGCTAAGCTTTGGATGAAAACCGGGCATCTGCCCTATGCTAAACCACCGGCGGTATAACTTATGACAAATGATAAACCTTTGGCGCTTGTCGCTGGCGCAGGAGCCGGCCTTGGCCAATCTCTTCTCGCGCGTTTTGAACAGGGCGGAATGACCGCTATTGGCTTGGGGCGCACACGACCCGAGGAAACGGTGGCTCCGTTTCATCAGGTCGATCTGTCCGACCCGGATAGTGTCACTCCGATCATTTCCGACCTGATCGAAACATACGGCCCGCCCAAAATAGTTGTGCACAACACGGCCGAATTGGTGATCGCGCCTTTTGCCGAAACAACTCTGGAAGACTACCAGAGAACCTGGACGTCGATGGTCCAAACCTTGGCCGTCGTTGGACAAAGCGTCCTTCAACCCATGGTCCAAGGAGGCGGTGGAGCATTGATCGTATCCGGTGCAACGGCTTCCCTAAGGGGCGGGGCGCGGTTCTCAGCCTTTGCGTCGGCTAAATTTGCCCTGCGCGGGCTGACCCAGTCTCTGGCACGCGAATACCAGCCTGCGGGTGTGCATGTTTCGCATGTAATCCTGGACGGTATCATTGATACGCCCCGATCCCGAGATCTGCACAGCCTGGACCCGGCGAAAATGATGAAACCGGACGAAATTGCAGAGGCTTATTGGCAGCTTGCGCATCAACCTCAGTCCACATGGACCCATGAACTGGACCTTCGCCCAGCGTCCGAGGGTTTCTGAAACATGCACGCGCAGACCCTGATCATAGGGGCTGGATTGTCAGGGCTGAGCCTTGCCTCGCAATTGGAAGAGCAAGGTCACGACTATCTGTTGGTCGAAGCACGCGAGCGCCCGGGCGGACGGATTCTGGCCGAAACGGTCGATTATGGGCACTTTGATCTGGGACCGGCCTGGTTCTGGCCGGGGCAACCGCGCATCGCCGCATTACTTAAAAACCTAGGGTTGGGATGGTTTGAACAATATTCAAGTGGCGCGCTCGTTTATGAAAACGAAGATGGCCGCGTCGAACGCGACAAGGGGTTTTCTTCAATGCAAGGGTCGTACCGCCTGTCAGGCGGGCTTGACCTTTTGACCCACAAACTGGCCGCAGGCTTACCCGCAAAACGGTTGTTGATGTCGTCCCCAATAAAGGCTCTGACAAAAACCGAAAGTGGCGCAATCGCAATCACCCAATCCGGCCAGCACATCCACGCCGAAAAAGTCGTTCTGGCTTTGCCGCCTAGGGTGGCAAGCACATTCTCATTTTCTCCGGCAATGCCACCGGAAACCCACGCGGCGATGACAGGAATCGCGACGTGGATGGCTGGGCAAGCCAAGGCGGTCGCAGTTTACGAGCAGCCGTTTTGGAGGATCGCCGGTTTATCGGGCGACGCAATGAGTCGCCGCGGTCCAATGGTCGAAATCCACGACGCATCGTCCGAAAGCGGCGGTCCTTATGCTTTGTTCGGGTTCATAGGCGTGCCGCCTCAGGCCCGGCAGGACGAACAGCGACTGCGGCAGGCTGTACTTGATCAGCTCATCCGGTTGTTTGGTCCCGAAGCTGCCGATCCAAAGACGCTGATGATAAAGGATTGGGCCTTTGACCCTTACACTGCCACACAAGAGGACCACCAACCGCTATTTGCCCACCCGCGATACGGCTTGCCGCGTGAACTAGATAACCTTTGGCAGGGTCGCTTGATCTTTGCTGGAACCGAAGTTGCGCCGCAGTTCGGCGGATACCTCGAAGGGGCATTGGAAGCAGCAGAAAACGCGTTGACGCAGGTGATGATGGAAAAGGTTTGACGCCTATGGCGAGCGATACCAAAACCGCTTTGCTGGATATTGCAGAACATGCCGTGCGGGCGCGTGGGTTCGATGGCTTTAGCTACGCCGACCTCGCAGCGGCTGTGGGTATACGCAAAGCCTCGATCCATTACCATTTTCCGACCAAGGCCGCTTTGTCGTCGGCTTTGATGGATCGGTATCATCAGGTTCTGGAGGCCCACTGCAATGGGATCAGGGCCTCGAACGCGACTGGTGCGCAACAATTGAAGGCGTTCATCTCGCTCTACCGCAGTGCACTGAACGAGGGCAAAACCCTCTGTTTATGCGTGTCGCTCATTGGGAGCCGTGAAAGCCTTTCAGAGGACGTGATCGAGAAAATTCGTAGCTTTCGGGCCATGATGACCGAGCAGATCAAGGCCGTGTTTGAACTGGGCCTAGAAGACCATTCAATAATAGGTATCACCGATCCTGTGGCCGAAGCCCGCGCGACGTTGGCTTTGTTGGAAGGCGCACACCTGACCGCACGAGCCGAAGAAGATGTCAAAGCCTTTGACGATGCCGTGGGCGTTCTGCAATCACGCTGTTAGCCTCAGACAGACCCATGGTTTCACCCGTTCTGTGATGCAGGCGATTGTACTTAACGACCCATCGCCTGCAGTCTTAAGTCACGCGACCTTTACGACCATCTTGCCGAAATTGCCGCCTGCCAACAGCTGGTTGAACGCATCTGGGGCGTTCTCCAGGCCTTCGACCACGTGTTCCTTGTAGGAAATAGTACCATCCCGAAGCCAACCGGTCATGTCCTGAACAAACTCCTGGTACACTTCGGGACCGAAATTATCGAAGATGATGAACCCCTGCATTTTGACCTTCATGCGCAGCAAAGTTCCCATGATTACCGGGGCCATATCCGGCCCATCAGGAAGGCCCGGTAAGTTGTACCAAGATACGATCCCGCAAACAGGTACACGCGCAAACGGGTTCAAAAGCGGCAACACTGCATACAGGACCTTGCCGCCGACGTTTTCAAAGTAAACATCAATCCCATCTGGGCATGCCTCTTTCAGTTGCGCCGCCAAATCGTCGGACCGATGATCCAGACAGGCATCAAACCCTAAGTTTTGGACGACATGAGCGCATTTTTCCGGCCCACCTGCGATACCGACAACGCGGCACCCCTTGAGCTTTGCGATCTGTCCGACGGTTGCGCCAACTGGCCCCGCGGCAGCAGCTACAACAACGGTTTCACCCGCCTTCGGCTCACCAATCTTCAGCAAACCTGCATAAGCCGTATAACCAGGCATTCCCAAAACGCCTAATGACCATGACGGGTTTTCCGGCGACTTGCCAAGATTAACAACCTGCGTTCCGTCCGAGACCGCGTAGTCCTGCCAACCGCTCATGTTGAGGACGAAATCCCCGGCTTCATATCCTTCAAGGTTAGACGTCACCACCTGCCCCACGACCTGTGCCGTCATGACACCACCAATCGAAACTGGTTCTGCGTATGATTTGGCGTCATTCATCCGACCGCGCATATAGGGGTCAAGCGACAGAAAAACCGTGCGCACCAGCATTTCGTTAGGACCAGGCTCTGGGATATCTGTGGTTTCAAGCCGCAACGTGTTTTCATCGGGCTGCCCATTTGGTCGTTCAGCAAGGACGATACGGCGGTTTGTGTCGGCGGTTTGTGGCATTACGATCCTCCTGAAGAACTGTTGATCTGCACCAGAAACCTTAGCTGAGGGGTATGCAAGCGAAACGAGACATTTCCGGAAGAAAACCCAACGTTAGAACACCGGGTTTCTTAGAGCACTAAAGGCAGTCGCGTTCTGACCAACCACAAAAAGCTTTAAGTTCCAGAGGGCGACCCAACATATGTTCGGGCTAAGGATTGTGGAACGCCGACCTGACGTTTTGCATAAGCTCCTCGGCCAATGCTTGGTTACTGACCAGGATCGAACCCGACGACATGATGCTGCGATCCAACCAGAGCGGCTGCACAACTCCGCCAGCCTCCTGAACCAAAACCATACCCGCAGCGATGTCCCAAGTACCAAGGTTTCTTTCCCAGTATCCTTCCAGTCGACCCGCCGCGACATATGCCAAATCAAGAGCTGCCGCCCCTGCCCTGCGAATTCCGGCACATTTCGGCATAAGCCGCTCCAGATCGCCCAAAGCTGGTTTCAAATACGTCACCCGTCCACCTGCGGGTACACCTGTTGCGAACAAAGCAGTCGCAAGCTCAGCCTCATCGCTGACGGCGATGGCCTTGCCATTCAAATACGCCCCGCACCCTGTTTCGGCAGAGAAAAGCTCTGCCTTTAACGGGTCATAAATCAAGCCGGCAAGTACATCATCACCCTTACATAAGGCAATCGACACTGCCCAATGCGGAATGCCTTTCAGGAAATTTGTCGTTCCATCCAACGGATCGACCACCCACTTCAAATCACCGTTTGCACTTGGTCGATCTCCAGTTTCTTCGCCTTGCCAGCCGTAGTCGGGGAAGGCTTTTGTCAGGACGCGGGCGATCTCGGCCTCGGCATTGCGATCTGCGTCCGAAACAAAATCACCTTTCGTCTTTTGTGTAACGGTTAAGTCCTGGCGGTTTTCATAGGCATACCGCAATCCCTGACCGGCCTGCCACGCGGCCTGCGCCATAGCCCGCAAATGTTCCGATGCATCTGCTGAAAGCTGCGCGTTCAAATCCCCTATATTCGTCATGGCTGCGAGTACCTCACCCTGTGGCACAACGTGTTGGGGTCATCCAGGATCGTCGCATATGCATTGGGCAGGTCATTGAACGCGGTCTCGCCGGAAATCAATGCGTCCAGTGCTGGATCGCTGAGAAACTCAATCGCTTTGGCTAGCCGCCGACCATAAGTCCAACGCGGAGCCATAGTCGCGGGTATTCGACCAACTTGGCTACTGACAATCCGTAGGCGTTTTTGATGAAACTGCGCCCCTAGCGGAGCAGTCGTCAGTTGCGTTCCATACCAACTGGCTTCGACAATAGTTGATTCCAGACCGGCCACCGAAATCGCTGTTGCAAGACCCTCGGATGTCGCCGAGGCGTGAATAACGACATCCATATCCGTCGGCAAATCATCTGGCGTTGTAAAATCACAGCCCAGTCTTTGCGCAAGGTCGGATTTTGTTGAATCGATATCAATCAGACAAACGTCAGTACCCACGATTCTGGCACTCAGATAACCTGCCAGAGCACCAACGACTCCGGCACCTACAATGGCAATTCTGTCTCCGGGGCGCACACCGGCGTCCCACACAATGTTCAGCGCGGTTTCCATATTGGCCGCCAAAACACCGCGCTCCGGTGGAACGTCCGGGCCAAGCCCTATGGCCGCTTCGGAAGGGATGAAAAAATCGGTTTGATGTGGGTGCAACGCAAAGATCACCTCACCTTGTCTTGGTCCGGTTTCCACGGTGCCCACTGCCGAATATCCGTATTTGATTGGAAAGGAGAACTGCCCTTCCTGAAAAGGTGCGCGCATGGTTTCGAACTCACTGATCGGGACCTGCCCGCGGAACACCAACCGCTCAGTGCCGCGGCTAATCCCGGAATACAGCGTACTGACCCTGATCAGATCAGAGCTATCGTTAGAACCGACACTGCGGATTTCTGCCTTCCCCGCTTCTGTGACCCAAAATGCCTTTGGAGTCGTCATCCACCTGCCACCCCGGTTATGCAATCAAGAGGGTACGACACTGCTTTACCTCAATAAAATCAAAAGCCACGCAGAATGCATGCAGCTTGGACCAACAATTAAGACGCATGACGCGCTGTTCGGCAAGGCAGCGGGTACGCGCCCATCTGCTGATGCGCCGGCACAAGCGTGCAGTCGAACAAGACATCCGACCCCAAACCATACACATCGGTTTTAGGTCGCAACGCCTGTGTCAGATCAGCAACCGGCGAAGTGGTTAAACCTTGCGGCCCAGCCCCGATAAGAAGCGGTGCGACCGCCACATGCAGACGCGTTAAAAGCCCCGCTTCAAGGAACTGAGCGATCGTGATCCCACCACCTTCGATCAGAACCCGATGCAAATCCCGCTGGCGAAGCGTTTCCAGAATACGAGCCGGGGAAATCCATCCCGTCCGCGGTAGTTTGATCACCTCAACATGCTTGGGCCGTTGCTTTTCGACGGACTGAATCACGATGGTGCGTGCGCTGGTGTCTTGCATCAAACCAATGTCGTCTGGCATGCGTCCGTTCGGATCGATGATCACACGGGCGGGGTTTTCGCCGCGGGCCATACGCACAGTCAGGCGCGGGTTATCGTGCAAAGCGGTTTTTACACCAATGACGACGGCATCCGACAAGGCGCGAAGACGGTGCAGATGTGTCAAGCCGTCCCGTCCCGAAATGTCCTTTGCATCCCCCGAAACGGTTGCAATACGACCGTCCAGAGATTGTCCAATCTGTGCCACCACCTGTGTCTGCGATTTTGGCTGCGCAAGCGATCCATACAAAGCAAGCGCTTGCTTTTCACCTGCAGTCCAATCGCTTCCGCAAAGGCATCCATCACCTGTTCGCACGGCAAGAATACGGTCCCAAACTCTGGGTGTTACGTCAACTTGGTGCATTGGATTCTCCGCAATCTGAGCTCGGCATTTGTCGGTCTCTCATCTGGGTATCGCCAAAATATCTGTATGCCCAATGACCACCTGAATTTCTGCCACAGCGCTTCGTTTGTCCTGCCCCCAAGACAAAGCACAGGCAGCGCCGGCTTCTTGGGCGGCCTCTGCAATCCCGGTCAGCAGCGCGTCGTGCAATGCAGCATGCTCCGGACCAAACTGCCACGGGCTAGGGGCCGTTTCGACATAGTAGCCTTCTGCCTGACACAACTTTTGGATCACCGGGACGGCAGTAGGTCCAAGCGCGTGGCCCAGACCTTTGTCCCAACGCTGATGTTCATTGAACGCATTCGTAATCGTCGCATCCCGCTCATCGGCAGGCAACCAGCGCATTACGCCATCGTAGTTGAGCGCCGCATAGATTGGCACCCGGGCAAGGCCCGCCCATTTTATCAGGCGGCGCGCCCAATCTTCGGACATAAGGTCAAACAAGGCAGACGCTGTGATCAAACCCACCCCTTTCAGCGGCAGGTCCTCGATCCGCGAAAGGTCACCCAAAACGCATTCAGCAGAAGGGTGACGTTTCTGGGCCATCCGCAAAAGATCCGGATCATTGTCGACGAAGCGCCAGGTTAGATCGTTGAACCCTGCCTCTGCAAATGCGCGCGCTGTCGATCCCGTGCCGCTGCCCAGATCGAGCACCGTTTCACCTTTCGCCACACAGGCCGCAGCTTGCGACAGCAACCCTGCATCCCGGGCCATGTGGTCTACGGGTTCGCGCAGGCTTAGCCAGGCCGGTTCAAAACTGGTTTCAGATGTCTGCTTCATACCACCCACGCGCCACATGGCTTTCGTGCAATTGCACCCGGATACGCCGAACACGGCCGTTATCACCCAACCCACTTGTCTTGGTCACATCCCTAAGCTGCTTCCAGATATGGTGGCAGAGGAATTCAGTCGTCGTGATTTTACCCTTGAACGCGGGCACCTCATCAAGATTTGCGTAACGCAGAGGGGCAAGTGTTTGGGCTAATGCTTCGGTCGCCAAACCGATATCAACAACAAGCCCGTTCTCATCCAGGTCCTCGGTGAAAAAGGCAGCATCCACAACGAAGGTGGCGCCATGTACGCCCTGTGCGGGTCCAAAAACGGGCGAAGGCAGGGAATGCGCAATCATGATGTGATCGCGAACTTCAACAGCAAACATATGTGTTCCAGTTCATTGGTTTAGAGGTAAAGACAAAACAGCTCATGGGGTAACCTCGGCGATGACTTTGGCAAAGTGCCGGGCGGTATCTTGCCAGGTCGGCAATGCCGCAGCCTGAGTTTCAGAGGCGCGCGATGATCGTGCGGACATCTCTGTGTCTTGCAACAAAGCGCGCAACGTTTCGGCGAACGCATCGGGATCGTCTGACGACACCAGATGTCCAGCGGCGCCGACTGTATCGGGAACTGCGCCTACCTTACATGAAACAATCGGAAGGCCGTATTGCATCGCCTCGCTCAGCACCATTCCGTATCCTTCATAACGGGTAGCCAAAGCAAAAAGGCTAGCGCGCAGATATGCGTCCTCAAGTGCGTCCGCCCCCACTTCACCGACAAGTTTAATGCGCGTTTCAAGCCCATGTCGGTTGATCTGAGCAGCCAAAGCTTCGGAGTATTCCGTGTCCTGTGGGCGACCAATGATTTCGGCCTGCCAGGATAAATCCGACACTTGCCGCAATGCGTCGACCAAGACGTCATGGCCCTTACGTCTGGCCAGCAGTCCCACGCTAAGGATCATAGGAGGGGAAATAGGGGATCGACGCCGTTTCGGGGCTGAAAACCCGGGGTTTGCCACTGTGATCCGATCCGGCGCCACATTAAAGTCTGAGACAAGCGTTTGGGCGACATGTTGACTGGTCACGATGACATGCGCCACATGCCTCAGGACCTCTTTCTCGTTTTGGATAAGTCTTGCCGCCTGATTGCGATCCAAACCCGTTTCCAAGCCAAGTGGATGATGGACCAACGCAATGACCGGCGCGGCCAGTTCTGCGATACTGTCAGGTGGCATTGCACCTAATGCCAGACCGTCAATAATGACCGGCGTGGATTTTGGGATTGCTCTCAGTTCGGTCAAAGCAGCCGACATATCTTCCGCGGGCGGGTTCGGAAAGCTGTCCGGCAGTTCGAGGTATGAGGTTGCGCACCCGTTCGCGTTCAGCACTTCCAGCACGGTTGCATCATAGATATATCCGCCTGTGCGCTGATCTTTATCTCCGGGAATGGCAAAAACAGCAGATGTCATACGTTTTCCAATGTCTTAGCATCAAGCGGCGGTCGAATTGGAAAAACCAGAAAACCAACGGCGGGCAATGCGGCAAGCAACATGACGACACCATACCAAATACCCATTGAGATACCGGCCTCCGTCGACGCACCGATCAGGGGAAACAAGGCCGCTGCGGCACCCTCGCGCCATCCCCACCCTGCCACCGACAAAGGCACCAGCATTGCGCAAAACACCAATGGCAAAATGGTCAGGCTCGCCTCAAGAGACAGGTCTGTGCCCGTTGCGCGAGCACAAGCGTAAAGGCCGAAAATCAGCAAGCCTGCTGCCGCAAACGAATGAGCCTGGATGTTTCCACGCATCATCAAAGCCACGCAAAACCGGGTGAAGGCCGCTGTTGGACGGGCAAAGGCAAAACCCAAAATGATGCTCACTGCCAATGCTAAGGCCAACGCCAGAACCCACCCAGTAGGTGAAGGCCAGTTAATCCCCCCGGGCAATAACAAGGCAAAAAACAAACACACGAACAGTACGCAAAGCATCGCCGCCTGCCCGATCAACCGTTCGGCCAGAACGGATTGCGCCGCGCGCTTCAGGTCTCCGTGGTGCCGCGCTCGGACCGCCCGACCAACGTCCCCAACGACCCCGCCCGGCAACAGGGAATTGGCAAGTAACGAGAGGTAATATTCCCTCAAAGCGGCAGGGTACCTTATATCCAGATCAAGTGCTTTGGCTGTAATTTGCCACCGGCGCGCCATCGACAGGCTGCTG
Source organism: Ruegeria sp. G5 (assembly GCF_056533365.1). Lineage (NCBI taxonomy): Bacteria > Pseudomonadati > Pseudomonadota > Alphaproteobacteria > Rhodobacterales > Roseobacteraceae > Ruegeria > Ruegeria sp. G5. Next base: position 132,331 of record NZ_JBQFOK010000003.1, read on the forward strand.
ACGGTCAGGCTCAGAAACGCCGCCAAAATCCACCACGGATTGACCTGCTGCAAGCGGGACCAAATCACTTCAGGCGAGCTCCACCAGAACAAGGCTCCGAGCAGTAGCAGCGAGCCGATCAGTCGTATCAATCGCCCTTTCACTGTGCGACCTCCGCCAATTCTTCGATCGAGGTGAAGGCCGTCAGGAAATCATTGCGAAAGCTATCCATACGGCGCACAGGACCATCGCTCGCGGGTATGATACCGTCGGTCCAGTTCCAATGATCAATCATCGAAACGACATTCGGCGGTCCAATCACATGCACCGGGACATCGCGGTTGTCACTGCCAGCAACAAACCCTGCCGCCTGATGATCGCCAGCGACCACGATCAAGGGTGCTTGTTCTCCCAAAGATGCGACGTGCGAGAAGACAGCTTGAACGCTATAGTCCACCGCGCGCCGGTAGGCATCCCGAACGTCATCCTGATTTTTCCAAAGTTCACGCGCGGGCGGGCCCTGTTCCGCCATTTCGTTGAACTCGGTTCCGTCGCCAATTTCATCCCAAGGGATCATGCTTGGAATGGGTGTCCACGGCGCATGAGATGAGATCAATGCCACCTGAACAAATTTCGGGCATGGGTCTGACGGAAGCAAGCTCTGGTACCGTGCGAGCGTAAACTGATCGGGCATGGTTACCCAACTGAACCGTTTGCCTTTGTACGGAATATCGGCTGCCGCAAAGACCTGATCAAACCCCATGACCAGACTTTCAGGCCATGCGAGCGTAATCGCAGGCATGATGGCGCTGGTGCAATACCCTGCATCCTGCGCGAAATGAAAGAGCCACCTTTGGCCGCTGGCAATCATCGCATTGTAACGGCCATTGTCGGACGTCCATAAACCGGTAGCCAAAGTGCCATGGGCCAGCCAGCTTTCTCCTCCTGCCGTTGGGGATGTCATCCAGCCGCTTTTGATGTCCATACCGGCCCGCGAAATGGCGGCTTCGGCGTCCAGCAAAGTTGGTTTGTGCGTTGCGGAATAAAGTGGGTTGTCAAAACTGGCGCGCCCATAACTTTCGATCCAAATGAACAGCACATCGCGCCCATCCAGTTTATCGAAGGCGCCTTGCAACTGATCCAGCGGATCTGTTCCCGCGCTTCGCCTGAACTTTACAAGGTCTGCTGCCGTCGCCTGCATTTCCACGCCGCGTTTAAAGGTCAGGCGGGTGCTCCAGGACGTGCCGGGCGGGCTTTTGTCAAGTTTCCAATAATCCAGGTGATGACCTGCATCCGCGACAGTCCAGGTTCCTGCGATCACGACACCCGCAGCTGACGTCCAACGCGCCCAATGTGGGACCGGCAAAGCGGCCCATGCCTTCAGTCCGTAACGCAGCAGGAAAAAAACCAAGAGGGTAAGGGCCGTACCAACAATGGCGATCAAGTAGGCCAAGGGATCGCCCAGACTGTCACGCAACAACCCAAAACCCGCCTCAATCAAAAACAGGTCAATGATCGGATTGAACGTTCGATTATAAGCGATGAACGTGCCGTAATCCGCGATCTTCATCAGCGACACCAACACCAGGACAGCCGCCAATACTGTTGCCAACCCGCGCACCCTGCCAAAGGTCATCATCAACAACAAAATGACGGGCAGTTCCAACGGCCAGCGATTGAATGCTGTCCAATTCATTGTTCCTGGGTGGTTCGGCAGGATCAAAACGCAGAACGTCAATCCGGCCCCTAGAAAGAGAGAAAGCAGAGCTTTCATGACTCTCGGCGCAGCAGCCAACGGACATCAATACCGAAGGACATGCACAGCGCAACAGAGGCGCCAATTGAAACGGGCGTGATCAGGCCCGCAGGAGTCCAGGGAAATACCAGAAACAGCAACGCTGCGATCTGAACAACGCAAATCACCTTGCGTCGATAAGACTCTGGCAATTCAGCCCTCAGGCGAGGCTCAAACCAGCTTGCAGCCACGAAAACATAGCGCGCGAAACCAAGGATCAGCACCTCGACCGAGGTGGTGCCTGACAAAATCAACCATAGCACCAGGACCGCACCCAAAGCCGCATCCGTTTCCATATCGAAACGCGCGCCAAAGCTGGATTCCAAACCTGATCGTCGGGCCAACCAACCGTCCAGACCATCCAAAGCAAATGCAATCGTTCCGATCCCGAACACCAACCATGGCGAAACGGTTTCTGCAACGAACAACCCGCCAAACAAAAACGCGACCAACGCCATTCGGAACAACGTGACGGAATTGCAAAGACCCAGAACCGCATGTGGAAACTTTTGTGGCAGCGCGACGGCAGCGGTCGATGACGCCGCGAGAAACGCGCTCAGCACCCAAAAACTCGAAACCTGCGTGATTGACGCAAGGAACACCAATCCAATGCCCAGAGCCGTCGCTTGCAGCGAAAAAACTGAGACAGGTGAGAGCGCAAGCCTTCCCGCTAACGGACTAACATATTGGCGCTCTTCCATAACTTGTCTTCAGCCCATCTGATTACATTCTGCATTTAACTAGCGCAGAATATTGCACTAGCTAATCATTGAACAATTGAACCCGGGTTTTATTCAAAAAAATCACGAGACTGTGATTGTGCCTATCAGCGGCAAATGGTCCGATGCATGGCTTAGAATTGGCGAACGAAGTACGCGCACTTCGCAGGCCGAAGCGTTGCGGTCGGTCAAAATCCGATCCAGTGGAAGGATCGGCTGCCCCGATGGAAAGGTTGCTTTTACCGGCCCACGCACACGCCGCCCGAGCAGACGAGGATGAAACATAAGCCCGCCCCATGGTCGCCATTCATTGAAGTCGCCCAGCAACACTGTCTGCATTTCGGGCCGGCGGTAAAGGTACTGGCCAATGATGCGCATTTGCAGAACCCGCAAAGGCTGAAACAGCGACAAGTGCGCCGAGATTAGTCGGACAGGAATACCGGACTGATTGGCCTCGATCACAACTGCACCACGATGGCAATGCCCGGGCAGGTCCAGCACTTCTCTATGTGTGACCAGATATCGGGGATGCAAAAAAATAATAGTGCCGAGAAAACCATCGCTTTCCGGCCCCCATCGCATGTTCTCGGGCTCATGCTGATACTGCAGCCCCGTATCGGATGCTATCCGCTCTATGTCTACGATACGTGCATGCGGACTGCATTCTTCGTCAGCCTCTTGCAACGCCAAAAGATCAAGCTGTTCTGGGGCTAGCTCTTGAGCGATAGCGCTTGCGATACGATCAGGATCTACCCTGCGATCACGACCTTTTGCGCGATGAATATTCCATGTTGCACATTTCAACTGGATCGAGCGCATGACACTCACTTTATCAACGCAGTTACCGGGCTATATAACTTTGTAACGATGACAGAAACTTCGACAACCCGAAGAGGCCCCAACTATGCGTTATCTTGTTCTTAGCGTCCTGACTGCCGCCACCCCGTTTGCAGCAGCCGCTGAAATGGCCAGCTATGAGCTTGACCCCGACCACACCGCGGTCTTTTTCACGGTTGACCATATAGGGTACGCAAAAACGCTTGGTATCTTTGGAAAAGTTCAGGGATCCTTCGATTACGATGCGGAAAGCCAAGAGCTTGCGAATGTGCAGGTTTCGATAGACGCAGGCAGCGTAAACACGTTTCACAAGGCCCGAGACGGCCATGTGAAAAACAAGGATTTCCTGAACGTAAAGGAATTTCCGGACATCACGTTCGTCGCCAATTCAGGCTCGGCGAATAGCGACACCTCAGGCACAGTGACAGGTGATCTGACAATTCTTGGCGTAACAAATCCTGTGACGCTGAACGTCACGCTGAACAAAGCCGACGCCTATCCGTTTGGACACCAACGCTTTGTTCTGGGGCTCTCAATTGATGCGGAAATCCAGCGCAGCGAGTTTGGCATGACATATGCGGTCGACAATGGCCTCGTAGGAGATTTGGTAAAGGTTTCCATCGAGACCGAGGCCATGAAGATCGAGTGAAAAATGTGCGTTTCTGACATCGGCGCGACGCCTTGAGAAACGCACATATTCGGTGTTGTTACTCAACGATCTTGTGGGAATACCCGACTTGCTTTGACGCTCCGAATTCTTTTACCCAATCGAAGGTAAAGGCGTAGTCGTCCTCGGTCAGGGGTTTATGACAAGCCATACATGGTGCTTCGTTTACACCCGCCTTGTTGCTGCCATCCACTTCAAACACAGCATAGCGCCAGTCGTCATTCTTATAGATGTCCGGCACGTCATCGCCCCAGCCGCTACGCTTTTCCATCGCTGTGTAAAGCTTACGCTCACCGGCAACCAAACGGCCTTCGGCATCCTTGAGCAGATTGCCATCAGCATCCTTCTTTGCATCGAAGATTTCGACCAGGAAATAGGCGCCCGGCGCAAACGGGCCACCATTCTCTACCCCTGCCAACGCGATATCGTTGCCGCTGAAATACCGAACTTGTTTACGGTCGTCATAGTCCTTGCGGTGATACCGGGTGAATGTCGTTTCATGGTCCTTGGGAAAGTCCATTAGCGAGCCGTCCAAGCCCGTCTCGTTGATGGCCACTGCACCGGCCTCTCCCCCGGGAAGGCTGGCAAAATAGGCGGCTAGGTTGTCAATTTCCGCGTCAGACAGGTTCGCGGCAATCGCATTCATCAGATCGTTCTTACGCTTTTCCGTCTTGAAGGCCTGCAGTTGGGTTTTGATGTAGCCTTCTTTTTGACCCGCGAGGTTCGGAAAATTGTCGGCTGTACTGATACCCGCGCTGCCATGGCAGGCCGAGCATTGCGTTGCTGTCTCACTGCCAGCCTGAATGTCTCCAGCGTTTACTGTGGCGCTCATCGATGCGCCAAACACAACGGCCCCCAAAACGGTTTGTGTTAATGATCTCATAGGGTGTCCTTTCACTGGCTGGCGACCGCTCGAACTTGGGAACGAGAGGTGCGTGCTGATGAACGGACACTAGACAGGTGCCCGGGACACACAATGGACACAGCAATCACAACTCAGCACGAAATCATGATCGAATGGCGCGCCGCGCGTTTAATCGCCCTGTTCCGACGTCTTGGGCCGCACGTGTTCTCCCCAGGTCAGGTATACACCTACCAAGGCATCTGCATCCAACTGGTAGAAACGCCATGCGCATAGCGCGTTCTAGTTTTCGTCCAGCCTTTGTCGATTGTGGTTCAGGCTTAGAATATCGCGACGACTGTAATGACCCGCCGGGTCCAGTTTCAGCCGTGCAGAAGTCACGGCATCCACGTCAATATCGGCAAACAATGTAGTCTCTTCCCCGACCACGGGGCCCGCGATTATCGCGCCTCCGGGCGCTGCGATCATGCTACCGCCGTCGTTGATCAGATCCCGTCCTTCGGTCACGTATTGCCGCAACGGGAAGCTGTCTGGAATATCGGTACTGCGCAGAAGGCCGGAAACGGATACCACATACACCCGCCCCTCCATCGCTATGAATTGGGTAATGTGATCTGTGACATCCAGATCGCCGGGCCAAGTCGCGACATGCAGCTGTTCCCCTTGCTGGTACAGCGCCTGACGCGCCAGCGGCTGCCAGTTTTCATAGCAGTTCAGCCCACCGACCCTGACACCTTTCCAATCCTGAACGGTCAGCCCGTGACCGTCGCCATCCGCCCAAAGCAGGCGCTCGTGAAATGTCGGCTTTAGCTTGCGGTGCGTATTCACCACGCCCTTGTCCGGATGAATGGTGACCAGCGAGGCATAGACAGACCCGCCAGATCCCGATCGTTCGACGACTCCCACCATTACGGCGACACCAAGGTTGGTCGCTTCAGAACAAATCGCGGCGATTTCCGGACCGTCCAACGTGACGGCGGACTTGAGATAAGCCAAATGGCCGATCTTCAACAGCTCGTCGTTATGAGCAACGGCCTTTGCCCGCAACCAAACGGGATAACCCGACAGGAATACTTCGGGGAATACGACCAGCTCGGCCCCTTCCGCGGCGGCCTTGCGCAACAAACCGATCAGCTTATCGGTGCTTGCCTGCGGATCAAGGAAGACAGGGGCGGCCTGAACCGCAGCTACTTTCATTCTGTGTGCTCCTGATTAGGGCGGCCCGGCGCCGTCTCCGGCGCGGGGCGTATTCGTAAACCCGGATCAGCCCGGATTGGCCGGAGCCTTAGCCATATCGTCGCTGAGATTGGCCCATGGCTGCGAGGAATCGCACCAGATCTGAATTGTCGGCTTTACCCAGCTACTATCCTTCAAAGTACCCGCCTTAACTGCGGCAAGGTTATCAAAGGCAGGCAACTCTGTCGCCAATGGTGAACCGCAATTGCGGCAGAAATTCCGTGTTACAGGTTGGCCAGAGTCCCCGTTAACGACATATTGGCTGAGGCTGTCGCCTTCAAATGTAATAGATGACGTCGGTACCAAAACATTGGTGGAATACGCACAGCCGCTTTGTTTCTGACAATCCGGGCAGTGACAGACAACCATCATCGCGGGCTCTTCAGCACTGGAACTATAGGTGATCTGACCACACAGGCAGCTTCCTTCGATCTTGGGCATTGGGTTCTCCTTGTTGGTTGGTTTCTTGTTTTCAGGCTGGTTTCTTATGACCTTGCATTAGATGCGCGGCGGACTGATTAAACAGAGTTGCATTCTGTTCTGCCGTGGCTGTTCCCGAGAATTGCGCGTCTTTGTGCAGGTTGATTGCATCAATCACTGCGGGACGTGTTTTGATACTTTGGCGCCAAGCAGCGACATTTGGGAACGCATCCAGTGACACGCCCAAAGGCTTGGCGATGAAGGCCCACGGGAAACACATCATGTCCACGATTGTGTAACGGTCAAGCATATACTCTCGCCCCTCAAGCCACGTTTCCATCACCGCCAGAGCACGCTCGAACTCGCCCTTGTAACGCTTGTGGGAATAGGTCTGTCCTTCGGGGCTGTAGTTAACAAAATGGCTAAGTTGCCCTCCCATTGGGCCCTGGTTGGCAGCCTGCCAAAACAGCCATTCGTTAAAGGCGATGCGTTCGGCCGGTGTTTGCGGCCCAAACTGGCCTGTGCGCTCAGCCAGATACAACAAGATCGCGCCGCTCTCAAAAACGGTCTGCGGACCGTCGGGTGCATCATGATCTACAATAGCAGGCATCTTTGCGTTGGGACTGATTGCACGGAACGCAGGTGTTAATTGATCACCGGCACGTAGATTCATCAGCACTGTGCGGTGCTCAAGCCCGGTTTCGCCGAGCATGATGGCGACTTTCCAGCCGTTTGGCGTCGGAGAGTAATAAAAGTCTATCATGAGGCATCCGCCAGTTTATCGTTGCCTGCCTCAGCGCGCACCTCATCCGTGTGCTCACCCAGTTCCGGGGCCGGGCGCAGGTCAGTTGCGGGTGTGCCATGGAACACCGCCGCCGGACGGGTCTGGCGCAAGCGACCTGCCGTGGGGTGGTCGTATTCCACAATCAAACCGTTGGCCTGCAATTGCGGATGTTGGCGCATTTCGCGTCGAGTCAAAACAGGGGCGCAGGGCACACCCGCCTCTTCCAACGCCGCCAGAAGGGTATCGCGGTCAACATTCCGCACGATGGTCTGGGTCAGCTCCAGCCGCTCGTGGCGGTTAATGTCCCGCAACTCGGTCGTTTTGAACCGCTCGTCATCCAGAATATCGGGCCGACCTGTCGCATTGGCCAAGGCTTCCCAATGCTTGTTCTGCATGATCGAAATGCTGAGATAACCGCCCTTCACCTGATAGATCAGGTCGTGGAAAGACTGGCTTTCCTCTTTCTCCATCTCGTCGCCAACAAAAGTGTGCCCGTTCATATCCGAAGCCCAAAGGAAAGCTGCCACGGTATCCAACATGGACAAAGTGACTTTTTGACCTTTGCCGGTGCGCTCGCGCGCAAACAAGGCGGCGGTCACAGCTTGACTGGCCTGCACGGCTGTCAGTTTGTCCGGCAGAATAGTGCGCACCAGACGCGGGCGTTCTTCATCCGATCCGGCCTGCACAGTGGTCAGGGCTGACAAGGCTTGAATCAAAGGATCATAGACCGGTTTGCCCGCCAGCGGCCCGTCAAAACCGAAACCCGAAATCGACATGTAAACCAAACGCGGATTTATCGCGCTGAGAACCTCATAACTCAGGCCAAGACGGTCTACGACGCCGGGGCGGAAATTCTGGATGAACACGTCAGCGTCGGCCACCAACTGCTTGATCATCGCAATATCGTCGGGGTTTTTCAGATCAGCTACGACAGACCGCTTGTTGCGGTTGTTGTTGAGGTAGGATGCAGAATGCCCCCCACGCCGCGTTGCAACGTGCCGCGTGAAATCGCCATCTGCACGTTCGATCTTGATTACATCCGCGCCTTGATCGGCCAAAATCATCGTGCTCATCGGGCCAGAGACTACGGCAGTCAGATCAATCACCCGGACACCCGATAACGGGCCGTTGCGCTTAGAACCGTCGCTCTGTGCCATCATCAAACTCCTGTATTTCTTACAGCAAAGCTAAACCGCAACATGGTCAGAGCGTAGTGCAAAAATCTCAGCAGTAGTTGAAAAAAATTCAGCCTGCGTGCGCCATCAACCAATCGTGAAAGCGTTTCAGATCAGATCGCATCGGCGCGTCGGGTCGCACAACGAAATATGCCATTTTGTCCGCGTCTGGCACATCAAAGGGTGCCGCCAGCACGCCCATGTTCAACAATGGATCAATCAGAGGCCGCCGCCCCAACGCAATCCCCAAACCGTCCTGAGCGCCCTGTATCGTCAACTCATACGTTTCCAGATTATAGCGATGCTCAGCTGCGGGTACTTCGATATCCCGAGCCTTACACCACCGGTCCCATTCGCCGTCGACAGTTGTATTGACCAGAACACGTTGTGTTTTCAGCACCTCAGCCAGCGGTGCGCCTTTCACGTCTTCCGCAAGCGTTTGGGACATGACCGGCACAATGGTTTCTCGCAACAATGGTTGGGAAATTGCTTCGGGCCAGTTTCCTGTACCACGTCGAATAGCCAGATCCACGTTTTCCCGTTCCAGATCCACAACCCGCGTTGTTGTCACCAAATTCACTTCAAGATCTGGGTGGCTACGCTCCAAGTCCGCCAGACGCGGCAAAAGCCAACCCGCAGCGAAAGACGGCGTCAGCGTCAGCGAGATACGTTTACGGCCCGGCATCGACCGTATCGCCTCGGTCGCCCGCAATATTTCAGCCATCGGCCCCTTGATCCGATCAAAAAACTGACCTCCATCCGGCGTAAGGTACAGACGCCCTTTTCTGTTTTCGATCAGACGCACGCCAAGCTCAGCCTCCAGCGACTTGACCTGATGGCTGATAGAGGACGGAGAGACATTCAACCGCGCAGCGGCCTGAACAGCGCTGCCTGTCAAGGCAAGTTCGTAAAACGACTTCAAACCACCGAAGGGCGGAAAATAGTCCTTTTGAATTGAGGGTTTTTGTGGGGACATCACGGTCCTTATTGTAGCTGGGCTAGACTTATTTACACACAAAAACCTTTGCAAGCGCACTGCTCTAATTGCCATCTGCTTTTGCTGTGAAGCCAAAAGATATCAGATCACGTATGGAAACCTAAACTGCTTTGGTTCAATACAGTTTGTTAGATACCGCTGTGGCGTGCCACCCGGGCGAATACTGAAAGGACCAACCCTTAATGTCTGACTTTCCTACTCTGACCGAACTCGAGACCGAAGAAGCCGAGTTCCACCTGTCGTCTTTTTCCTTTGAAGACGGCCTGCGACTTGCGTTGGACACAGTAGAAAAAGCGAACCAGGAAAGCTTGCCAATCGCCCTTGAGGTTTTTGCTTATGGCCAGGTGATTGCACATATCGGTTTGCCGGGCAGTACGCCCGACAACGGGCACTGGATTCGCCGCAAACGCAATACGGTGCTGCGATGCGCGCACAGCTCTCTCTATATGGGTCAGGTTGAACGCGACAAAGGGATATCGGTTGCCGAGGTATTTGCCATGGACCCTTCAGAGCATGCGTTTCACGGGGGGTGCGTTCCGATCTTCCTGAAAGGCAACGGTCTGATCGGCACATTCACGATTTCGGGTCTGGAACAAGTCGAAGATCACAAGCTTGCCTCTGCAATGCTCCGGAACCTCGCTCGTTAAAACGCGCAGTCACAAATTGGATCTAAACAAGTGCCGGATGGCCAAGGGTCAATCCGGCCGGTTTTTGCTGTCGTCGTCCACTTCGGACAGCCAATTGAACAATACCTTGGCCCGGTCGGACGCCTGATTGTGCAGCACTACATAAAAATCCAGTGGGGACGATACTGTTTGGGGAAAGAGCTTGACCAGCTTACCCGAAGCCACAAGATCTGTTGTCAGCCCTTCCCACCCAAGAACGGCCCCCATGTCATCCTGCGCCGCCTGTAGCGCGATGACATAGTTATTCACGCGATGCGCCGCGCGCGGTTTTCCAGAGAACCCAAGCGCATCAAGCCATTGCTGCCAATCGGTCCAACCGCTTTCCGCTGCTTCGAGATAGATCAACGGAATATTGGCTACATCGTCTATGCTGTCCAACTTGTGTTGGGCTGCAAAACGGGGGCTGCCAAGCGCCATGATCTGATCGTGAAACAGGGCCCGGCACAGGCCGGAGTCGCGGTTCATGTGCCCATAATGAATGCTCAGATCACAATCCGTCGGGCTTATGTCCTGATCACTGACAACCTGCGCAACTGAAATGTGCGGATGACTTTTCCAGAATTGCGCCAACCGCGGCGTCAGCCACAACGAACTCACAGCGGTCGTTGACCGAATAGTGACAGATGTGCGTCCGTGATGGGCCCGCAACTGACCTACCGCCTCGCTAATTCCTTCGAAACCGCGCTGTAGCGCGACTAGCAGGTAGGCCCCGCTTTCTGACAGCTCGACCCCACGGTGAAAGCGATGGAAGAGCGTACATTGAAGTTCTTGCTCAAGGCTTTTGATCTGATGGCTGACGGCCGCTGGGGTCACGTTCAACTCAGTCGCCGCCGCCTTAAAACTTACGTTGCGCGCAGCGGCTTCGAAACTGACCAAGGACGTCATGGGCGGTATATCATAAGGGCGTTTGGGCAACTTCACCTCGCATAAAACGCTTTCAGGTCGCTTGTTTTCATTTGAATGAAAGCCATTCGAGTGAATTTTTCTAATGCAGGATGAGTTTTTTTACAATTGCGCGAATTCAAGTCTCGCTCAAGATTGTATCCAATCACACTTGGCAAAACGCTGGCGTACGGGGCGATATTTCACAGCCATAGCCACCCGCAAATGACGCCCTTGCCCAAACACCCAGGCCGCGTCGCCTTGACCCAAGTGGTGAGTAACAACAGGGTATTGCCCTGAGCTCTGCGCAGCGGACCGCGCGGTCTGTACAGAATGGAAACAAATGGCAACTCCGGTGTTGCCCGCGAGTCTTTGAAGGAAAACAAGATGAAGTCACATGCAAAGGTTGTGGTTGTCGGAGGCGGCTGTGTTGGGGCCTCGATCCTGTATGGCTTGACCGAAAATGGCTGCAATGACGCTGTCATGCTAGAGCGCACCACGCTCACTTCGGGCTCGACCTGGCATGCGGCCGGCTTGCTGGTGACATTCGTGCGCTCGCACAACGTATCCAAAATGACGATGGAAACCATCCGTATCTATACCGAAGTCGAGCAGAAGATGGGCACCTCGGTCGGACTGCGCAAAGTGGGGCAGCTGCGGGTTGCCAACACCGAAAAGCGCTGGGATGAATTCCAATCCTATATCTCAATCGCCGAAGCTGCCGGTGTGCCCTGTAAGTTGGTGTCGCCGGAAGAGATCGCTGAGATTCATCCACTGCTGAACCAAAGTCCCGATATCCGTGGCGGCATCCTGCATACCGAAGACGGCTATGTGAACCCGGCCGATATCACCATGGCCATGGCCAAGCTGGCCCGCGACGCAGGCGCTAAGGTGTATCAGAACACCGAGGCGACCGCTTACGAAAAGCTGGATAACGGTAATTGGAAAGTAACAACCAATCAGGGCGAAATCACCTGTGAGCACCTGATCTTTGCAACCGGCAACTACGCCCGCGAAAACGCCCGCCGCGTCGGTCTGGATCTGCCTTGTATCCCGATTGTCCATCAATACTGGACGACCGACCACGTACCGCAGCTGATCGAGCGTAAGAAAAAAGGTGAGCCCGAATACCCGATCCTGCGCGACGAGGATTATGGCGCGTATTTGCGCGAAGATGTGGGTGGCATTCAGTTCGGCCCCTACGAATTCACCAAGGATCTCAAGCTATTTGCCGAAGACCGAGTGCCGCCTGAATTCGGTGCCGATCTGTTGCCCGAAGATTTTGACGCCGTGGAAACCCAGTGGGAGCGCGCGATTGAGCGGGTCCCAACATTGGGCGAAGTCGGTATCAAAGCCAACACGCGCGGCCCGTTCCAGATGACACCGGATGAGCTGCCCCTGGCCGGTCCCGCACCGGGGCATGACAACCTGTGGCTGGCCGAGGGTATGCCCGGCGGTATTCTTTGGGGCGGCACTGTAGGGAACCGTTTGGCGAAATGGATCGTCGACGGGGATCCGGGCATGGACATGTCGGAACTCGATCCGCGCCGGTTCTCGGATTATGCGTCTAAACGCTGGACCATGGACAAAGTGCGCGAGACATGGGGCACTCATATGAACGCGCATATACCGGGTGAGGATTTCCCCGATGCGCGCCCGATGAAAACCATGGGGTCCTACGATCTGCTGACCGCACAGGGCGCGGTCTGGACCAGCTTCAACGGCTACGAATTCCCCCGCTGGTTTGCCAAGTCCCCCGAAGAGGCAATCCCCGAACATTCCTTCCGCCGCACCAACCACATGGAACTGGTGCAGGAAGAAGTGCGTCGCACGCGCGAAGAGGCAGGCTTCATCGAAATGTCGCCAATGACCAAGTTCACCGTGCGCGGACCGGGCGCGGCGAAATGGCTGGATGGGTTGATGGCCAACAAGTTGCCCAAAGTGGGCCGCATGACCCTGTCGCTGATGCTGAATGACAAGGGTGGAATGGATGCAGAATACACAATCGTGCGCTACGCCGAGGATGATTTCTACCTGATCTCAACCCCCAATTGGCGGGCTTACAACTGGGACCAGATGCAGCGTCTGCTGCCCAAAGACGGCTCGGTCATCATGGACGACATCTCGGAACAGTTGGGTGTGATTGCCTTGGCCGGACCCAAAGCACGTGACATCCTGCAACCGTTGACCGACAACGATCTGTCGAACGAGTCTTTCCCGTGGCTGTCGGCCCAGATGGGTGAAGTGGGCTATGCCAAAGGCGTACACCTGTTGCGCGTATCCTATACCGGCGAGCTGGGTTGGGAATTGCACCACCCGGTCGGATACAACCGCCACTTGGTTGATCTGCTGCTGAAAGCGGGCGTGAAACCCTTTGGCCTTGAGGCGCTGGAATCCATGCGCCTTGAGAAATCCTACCGCGCTATCAATCGCGAGATTTGCAAGGATATGACCCCATATGAAGCCGATCTGGGCCGGTTCGTAGCAATGACCGAAAAGATCGGCGGGCAAGTGGCCGAACGGGATTTCATTGGTAAGGCCGCCCTGCAAAAACAGCAGCAGGAGGGTGGTTACAACACTCTGGTCACGTTGAAACTTCCGTTCTGTGATACCTCGGTCATGTTTGACGAAGGTGTCTATGCCGAGGGCAAGCTGATCGGGCGCGTCACTTCGGGCGGATTCTCATATTACTGCAACCATGACATTGCGATGGCGCTTGTACCGCAGGACATGACGACGCCGGGAACCAAGATGCATGTCATGGTTCACAACGAAATGCGCGACGCTGAGGTGATCGATACCTGTGCTGTAGACCCAAGCAGCGCCCGAGCGCGCGCCTGATACGGAGGAGTCCTTATGGCAGAAGCTAGAGCACGTTCAGGTCGCGGCGGTGGGCGCGCGGCGCGGGTACAAGCCCGCACCAACCCTCCTCCGGTTTACCTTTCGACTCTGAATCGCAAAATCGGGCCGATTGATCTGCTTGGGCCTGAAGGTGTTGAAAAAATCCACAACGCGGCGATGACGATCCTGGAAACCACAGGCATCGAATTCCGCGACCCGGTGGCCCTGGCTGACTGGAAAAAACACGGAGCGGACGTTCAAGGCGAAAGGGTTCGCATCGGTCGGGACATGCTGATGGATCTGATCTCGGCAGTCCCATCGGAATGGGGCTATGCCGCGCGCAACCCGGAACGATCACTCCGGGTGGGGAACCGGAACTCGATCTTTGCGAACGCCTATGGCGCACCTTTTGTCTATGGTCTGGATGGTGTGCGACGACCTTCGGTGCTGGAGGATGCGCACAACTTCTTCAAACTCAGTCAGATGAGCCAGTCCATGATGGTGCCCGGCGTCCTGCCTGTTGAGCCTCAGGACGTCCCCGTTCCGCAGCGCCACCTGGAGCTGGTGCACGCCGCGCTGACACTGACCGACAAGCCGATCAAGGGGTCCGTTCTGTCGGAACAAGCGGCGCGAGACTCGGTTGAGATGACCCGCATCGTTTTTGGCGAGGAGTTTGTCGACAATAACGTTGTGATGGCCGCCCTGCTGAACTGCAACACGCCTTTGGTCTGGGATGAGACCATGCTGCAAAGTCTGCGTGTCTATGCCGCTGCCAATCAGCCATGCCTGTTGTCACCGTTTGTTTTGGCCGGGGCGAGCACGCCCGCCAGCCCTCAGGGGGGCGTGGCGCTTTTGATCGCTGAATCGCTGGCAGGGATGGCCTATAGCCAGATCATCCGACGTGGCGCACCAATGGTTTTAGGCGTTGCAATCATGGGTGTATCGATGAAAACCGGGGCACCGATGATGGGCTCGCCTGAACCCGGCCTTATGAACATGCTCGTGGGGCAGATGGCGCGCTACTATGATGTCCCCTGGCGGACTTGCACCATGTGGACCGGCTCGAAATCGCCGGATATGCAAGCCGCGTTCGATACCGCGAATACGATGTGGCCAGTGCTGTTGGGCGGGGCAAATTATATCGTCCACTCAGCGGGTTTCCTTGAGGGGGCGTTGGGTGTCAGCTATTCGAAATGGGTGCAGGACACGCTGCAACTGGAAAACTTCCACCGCTTCTTTAGCGGCCTTCAAGAAGAAAATCTGGACGCGCTTCTGGGCGACATCCAACAGATCGGCCCCGGCGGGCACTTCCTTGGCACGGATCACACACGCGAAAACCCGATGCACATGAACCATCTGCAGAACAACGACAGCTTCGAACAATGGGAAGCCGAAGGTTCGAAAACGGCTGAAACCGTCGGCACTGAAGAGGCGGAACGTATGCTAAGAACTTATGTTCAACCTCCGATGCCGGACGACCAACGCGGCGCACTGGACGAGTTCGTCGCCAAAAAGCGCGCGGAATACAGCGTTTGAAACACGTACAAAAGGGTGCCCCGGCTCCCTTTTCAGCCACACAAGGACAGGATTTGGCAAATGACCGAGGTCTCGACGAAAACGCTCTCACTCCAAGAGGTTAGGGAATTGGCTAAGTCCGTCCTTGTGGCGGCCGGGATGAACGAGACAGGCAGTGACCTGATCGCTGATATTGTGACCAAGTCCGAACGTGACGGCCCGCGCAGTCATGGTTTGCGGATGCTGCCTGTTTATGTACAGAGCTTTACTTCGGGCTATGCAAACCCTGCCTCGGACCCAAAAGTCGAGCGTATCGCGCCGAGTGTTCTGCGCGGGGATGGGGACAACGGATACTACCAGATCGCTGCAGCCTCAGCTCTGGATGATCTGATCGCGATGGCCCGCGAAAACGGCATTGCGGCCTTTACCTGCGCCAACTGCCACCACCTTGCGGGCCTGCGCTTTGACACCGAGCCGTTGGCCGAGGCCGGGCTGGTGGCTTTGGGTGTTGTCAATTCGCTGTCAATGGTTGTGCCGCAAGGTGGTGTGCGCCCGGTTTTTGGCACCAACCCTATGTCCTTTGCCTGCCCCCGTCAGGGGCAAGATCCGATCGTTTGGGATCAGGCCTCATCCATGGTGGCGTTGATGGACATCCGTATGGCCGCTGCCGAAGGACATGACCTTCCACGCGCCGCTGGTCTTGATCCCGAAGGTCAGCCCAGCACAGATCCAAACGCCATTCTGGAAACCCGCAGCCTGCTACCGTTTGGTGAGCATAAGGGAGCCGCGATCGCCTTCCTGATCGAAGTCATGGGTGCCGCGCTGGCGGGCGGTACATTGTCGGTCGACAATACCGACCGAGAGGCCCATGGCGCACTCAATATCAAGGGCGGTTCAACTCTTATCGCCATTGATCCCACCCGGTTCGGAAACGCAGCCTTTGATAACTACATCAAGCGCATCTGCGCTGAGATCGAAGGCAATGGCGCGGCCCGCGTGCCCGGTGATGGGCGGCTGAAAAATCGCGCCGTATCGCAGGCCGAAGGGGTCCTTGTTAGCACAGAGTTGCTCAAGCAATTGCACGAACTGCGGTAAAGGCCCAAAAACATGACGCAAGTGATGGTGATCGGCGGCGGTGTCGTAGGAATTTCCTGTGCGCTGGCGCTGCAGTCGCAGGGCCATGATGTTACGGTTATCGAACCCGGCCCGGTCGGAGAGGGCGCAAGCTGGGCCTCATGCGGGTGTATCGCTGTCGGTGAAATTGTCCCGCTTTCGCAACCGGGCATGCTGATGAAGGTGCCGGGTTGGCTTTTGAACCCCGAAGCGCCCTTGACCCTTCGTCCGGCTTCAGCTGTTCGTTTGTTGCCGTGGTTCACTAAGTTTGCGTCCAACGCTCGCGGATCAAAGATGCGCGCCATCGCGTCAGACTTGGCGCGGCTGACCTTCGCCGCAACTGAAGATTTCAAGGCGCAATTGGCTGATATTGGCGAGCCCGACCTATTGATCGAAAAACCGATCATCAAGCTTTTTGACGATGACAACGATCTTGCCACCATGGCGCCGGCCTTTGCACTGGCCCGCGATCTGGGGTGCACCATCGAAGACATTTCCGGCCAAGAAGCGCACGAGTTGGACCCCGCCATCGCGCCTGATTTCAAACACGCCGCCCTGCTGCGAGACTGGAGCTTTGTGACCGCGCCAAAACGGCTGGTCGAGTCGCTGCATCAGGCCTTTGTCAGCCGCGGTGGCAAAGCCGTCGCTGGTGCCGCCGAAGGGTTTGAGCGTGACGGGCGAACCGTCAAAGGTGTTCGTCTTTGCGATGGTCAGGTTCTTTACGCGCAAGAGTTTGTTTTGGCCGCGGGAACGCATTCTCGCGAACTAGCGCAACAATTGGCCGTACCGATCCAACTGGAAGGTGTGATCGGGTATTCGACCGCTTTGCGCGACAGCGGCAGTGATCTGGCGCATATGGTGTTCTATGCGAAGGGCGGATTTGGGATCACACCATACGAAGACGCCTTGGCCGTGGCAGGGACCATCGAATTTGCCGATCTTGCAGCGAAACCAAATTGGAACCGAGCCGACATTCTGGTCAAACGTGCAGAACGCGTTTTGCCGGGCCTTCGAACTGACAAGGGCGAGCGCCGGATAGGTCGCCGTCCCTTCACACCAGATACCCGGCCCATTATCGGCCGCACTGCGCAGTTGGCGAATGTCATCTTCGCGACCGGGCACGGTCAGTTGGGGCTGACACTGGCGGCGACCACCGCGCGGTTGGTGGCAGACGAGCTTGCGGGGCGAAACCCCAAAATTGATATTCAGGCCTTCAGTCCGGATCGGTTCTGAACACCAAGCAGCCTGTCAATTTGCCGTTTCCGGCGATCCTTGGTTCCACACTTACACGCCTGTCAAACGGTTAAGATGTGCGTAGCGGTCCCCAAGCTGATGGTCGATCGTGATCAAACGCTTAGCAAAATGAGAAACTGGATATTCCCAAGTCATACCGATCCCGCCATGCAATTGGATGCTTTCCTCGGCAATAAGTTTTCCGGATCGACCAATCAGGTTCTTGGCCATGGACGTGTATTTTTTAGCGGCGGGGCTGTCGAGTTTGCTGGCCGCAAGGATCGTAATCGAGCGGCATTGTTCAATCTCGATTGCCATGTCCACAACACGGTGTTGAAGGGCCTGAAAGCTTGCAATCGGACGACCGAATTGTTGCCGTTGTTTCAGGTAATCAACCGTCATCTCAAGCAGCACTTCCATCACACCAACGGCTTCTGCGCACAAGGCAAGGCAACCTGCAGTGAGCGTGGCCTCGATCGTAGGCGTCGCATTTTGGGAAAGACATTCAGCGTTGGTGTTGTCCAGAATAAGCTCTCCGCCCCCGCCGCCATCGATCATGGCGTAATCAATGGTTTCAGGTGCATCGACCAGAAACAAACCCAACTCTTCACCAACTCTTGCGACCACGAGGGCCGCGTCAGCGCCCGGCAGCCCGTACACAACGGTTTTGCGACCGTTCAAAATCCATGCGCCGCCGGCATTGGAAGCGCTTGTTTGGATCAAAGACAGGTCGTCCGCTTCGGGTTCAAAGACCGCGAAGGCGAAACGTTTTTCTCCGGCGATCAAATCTGCCGCTAAGTCTGAATTGCCACATCCAACAACAGACCGGACGGACAATAGCGCCGCCAGCATAGGTTCGGGACATAGTCCGCGTCCCAATTCCTCGAAGACCGTCGTGATGTCAAAGCCATCACCGCCAAAGCCACCTTCGGCCTCGGTCACGAATGCACCGATAATCCCAAGTTCGGCCATCTCCCGATATTTCTGACGGGAATGATAAGGGGCCTGTGCAACAACCGCGTTTCGCGTTTCGAAGTCATATTGTTCTGCAAGATACCGACGTAACGTATCGGACAGCATCTGCCGGTCAGCGCTGAGGTTGAAGTCCATCGATCAGCCTCCGAACAGGTCTTTTGCAATGATATTGCGTTGGATTTCGTTCGATCCGCCAAAAATCGAAAGCTTTCGGTTGTTGAAATAAACCGCCGCAGCACGTGCCGCCTCTTCTGGGATTGTTCGGGCATTTTCCGGCAGGTCTTCGACCGGAAACGGAGCAGCAGCGGCCCCCAGCGCCGAGCGCGTCAGGTGTTGTATTCTTTGTCGAATAACCGTGCCCTTGATCTTGAGCATCGAACTTTGCGTGCCTGATGCCGCGCCAGCTTTGGCTGCAGACAACATCCGCAGGTTCGTGACCCTGAGAGCCTCAAGATCAACCTCAACTTCAGCTATTTCCGCCGCAAACAAAGGATCCTGAGCCAAGAGTTTGCCGCCGCGAACCAGTTGTTGAGACAAAGCTTTCAACTTATCAAGGTCGCGCGCTGAAAACCCAACGCCCGCAATATTGGTGCGCTCATGGGTCAGCAGGTACTTTGCAATCGTCCAACCGCGATTTTCCTCTCCGACAAGGTTTGCCACAGGTACGCGCACATCAGTAAAGAAAACCTCATTGACCTCATGCCCGCCTTCCAAAAGCTTGATGGGGCGCAGATCTATACCCGGGGTATCCATATTGGCCAGAACAAAGCTGATCCCTTCCTGCGGCTTCCCTTCTGACGAGGTACGCACAAGGCAGAAAATCTTGTTGGCATATTGCCCAAGCGTGGTCCATGTCTTCTGGCCGTTGATAACGTAGAAATCCCCGTCCCTTTCAGCACGTGTTTTCAAGCTGGCCAAATCTGACCCCGCGCCCGGTTCAGAATACCCCTGACACCACCAGTCCGAACCATCGAGAATGCGCGGCAGCAGCTCAGCCTTTTGCGCATCCGTGCCGAATTTCATCAAAACCGGGCCCAACATATTCAAACCGAATGGGACGGTGCGTGGTGCATTGGCCAATGCACATTCTTCTTCAAAAATATGCCGTTCAACTGCTGTCCAACCGGTTCCGCCGTACTCCTTAGGCCACGTGATAGCCAGCCACCCCCGCGCATTGAGAGTGGCGTGCCAGCCGTTCATTTCCTGTTTCGTCAGACCTTCGTTGTTGCGTCCCTTGCGGGCCAGATCGGCCGATAGGTTTTCTGCCAAAAACGCGCGAACTTCTTCGCGGAAAGCCTCTTCTTCGGGTGTAAAGCTCAGGTCCATGATCAACCGTTCCCGTTCAGATCAGCGAACGATTTTCCTGACTGCGCCAGTTCGCGCAATATTGCTGGGACCTGCCAATAATGGGGGTCTTCCTGGGCATATTGCTCAATACGCCGCACTAACTCTGGCAAACCGACAATGTCTGCGTATTGCAGCGGTCCTCCCCAATGGCGGGGAAACCCGTATCCAAACAAGAACACCGCATCCACGTCAATCGGGCGCAAAGCGATCTTGTCTTCAACCACTCTTGCCGCTTCGGACACCATCGCGGCCATGTAACGTTCCACGATCTCAGTGTTCGAAAAATCACGAGCCGTTATGCCCTTTTCGGCTCGTTCGGCAGCAGCAAAATCCGCAATTGCTGGATTCACCTGACGGTCTTTCCCGTCGTAGATGTAGAAACCCTTACCCGTTTTGCGCCCGAACCAACCCTGTTCGCACACCCGGTCGGCGATTTCGACATAGCGTTCCTGCGGTGGCCGCAAGTCGGCCTGCCGTTTTCTTGTGGCCCAACCGATGTCCTGCCCGGCCAAGTCGGAAACGGCAAAAGGACCCATCGCAAACCCGAACTCTTCCAACGCGCGGTCGATCTGTTCAAAAGGCGCACCGTCCAGTTGCATGTAAGCCGTCGACTTGCGGTAATGCGCCAAAACACGGTTCCCGATAAACCCGTCACAGACCTCGGACCGAACAGCGATCTTTCTTAGCTTCTTTGCAAGTTTGAAACTGCTCGCCACAACCTCTGGTGCAGTATCACGCGCCACTACGACCTCAAGCAAACGCATGACGTGGGCCGGAGAGAAAAAATGCAGTCCAATCACGTCATGTGGCCTCGTCGTGGCTGACGCTATTTCGCTTACATCCAGATAAGAAGTATTCGTGGCCAAAATCGCGCCGGGTTTGCAAACCTTGTCCAACTTACCGAAGACGTCCTGCTTGACCTCCATACTTTCAAACACCGCTTCCACAACGACATCCGCGTCGGACAGGGATTGAATATCGGTACTACAACTGAAACGGCTCAGCGCGGCCTCTTTTTGGTGTTCCGTCAGTTTGCCGCGTTTGACCGCTCCGTCGAGGTTTCCGGCAACTGTTTTGAAAGCAAACTCGGCACGTTCTTCAGCCGTTTCGATCAGAACGATAGACATCCCCGCAAGCAACATAGCCGTTGCAATGCCAGACCCCATAGTGCCACCCCCGATCACACCGCCGGATTCCAGGTCGCGTGCTTCGAACTTGGCCTCTGGAATATGAGCAACGGCACGTTCCGCAAAAAATGCGTGCTTCAAACCCTTATGCGCATCGCTGGAAAGAGCTTCGAGAAACAAGTTGCGCTCAATCTGCAAACCCTCAGCCAGCGGCAATGCGCTGGCTTTGGCTGCTTTCAAGGCGCGTTCTGTAACCTCGCCCCGGGCTTTCGCGCGAAAGCTTTCAAGATCCTCGTCCTTCACTCGGTTCTCTAAATTTGCGGTCACACGTGTTTGCAATTGTCCGGCGACAACCTGTTGGCCCGCCGCAAGGGCGACAGCTTCGGGTTCACCATCTTGCAGGTCATCCAAGAGCCCGGCCTTCAACGCGGCTTCAGCCGAGATTGGCTTACCCGATGTGATCATCGTCAGTGCAGTTTGCCCATCGACCAACCGGGGTAGCCGCTGGGTTCCACCTGCGCCGGGTAGCAGACCCAGATTAACCTCGGGCAGACCAAGTTTCAGCCCTTTGATCCCCACCCTGGACTGACAGCTCAACGCGATCTCGAGACCGCCGCCCAGCGTTGTGCCGTGCAAAACGCAAACGACCGGTTTCGGGCTGGCCTCAAGTATCTCACAGACTTCGGGCAGCATTGGTTGTTTGGGCGGTTTCCCAAACTCTCGAATATCGGCCCCGGCCACAAAGGTCCGACCAGCAGCATAAAGCGCGATGACCTGAATCGATGCGTCATTGGCCAAGTCAGACAGCGCCTCTTTCAGCCCAATCCGAACGTCATAACCGGCCGCATTAACAGGAGGGTTGTCAATTTTCACCAGTGCGACTGCACCTTCCTTGCGAACATTTACAACCGTCATTTTCTTCTCCTGTTTCAATGTCATGCCAAACCGAGGCTGAGCGAAAGTGTTTGCACCGTTTGACGCAACTGGGGACCTACTGAGTTTTCGAGCCGATCAGCGTCCAGATCAGCGGCATTCGCTCCGCACAAAAAGGCAAACGGTTGAGATCCCGACCCGTTTCGGAACGGGGTCGCACACGCATTGACCGAACTGTTCCACCCACCATATGAGGTCACAAAACCAAGGCACTGCAATTGTTCACGATCGGCCTGTATTTGGCCCGTATCACCTGGGCCTTCGCTTTCGGCCGCCAGAATGGCCCGTCCCGCCGCGCTGTTTTCCATCCGAATTTGATGCCCTTCGCTCAACCACAGCGAGGAGGCATTTCGGGGCCGCCAGCAACGCGTCAACATAACTGAGTCGCCGTTTCGCATGGTTAGCGCCACAAGAACACCGGTGTCATCGGCCAGTTTCTGCATAATGTTCTCAGCCACCGGCAAGAAAGACAGGGCCGCGCGGGCAGTATATCCCAACGCCATGACAGAAGGACCAAGACGATAGCTGTCCGAGGGTTGCTGCTGTTCCAGAAATCCCATCGATGTCAAAGTAAAAGTCAATCTGGACACGGTCGATGGGGGCATTCCCGTCCTGCGCGCCAGCTCTCGGTTACCCAGGGATTGATCATCCGGCTTAAATGCCTGCATGATGCGCAGACCCTTGGCCAAGGTAGACGCGAAACGACGATCTCTGTCTGTGTCCGTCATAGGAAAAACCATCCGCGCTGTTACGACACCCGTTCCAGCACCATGGCGATACCCTGCCCGACGCCGATACACATGGACAGGCAGGCGTATCTTCCGCCGGTTTCTTCAAGATACCGCATCGCCGTCAACACGATCCGCGCACCTGACGCGCCAAGGGGATGCCCGACGGCAATCGCTCCGCCATTGGGATTCAAGCGGCTGTCCGCAGGGTCTATCTCCAGATGTTTGCAACAGGCCAGAACTTGCGCGGCAAAGGCTTCGTTGATTTCTATCAGGTCCATGTCGGCCAGAGTTAGCCCGGCCCGTTCCAACGCTTTGGGGACAGCAAAAGCAGGGCCGATTCCCATGATCCGCGGCGGCACACCGGCAACGGCCCCGGACAATATCCGCGCACGCGGGGCAGCACGGTCCGTTTTGGCGCCGACAACCAGCATTGCCGCACCATCATTCACACCCGAGGCATTGGCAGCCGTGGTAACACCATCGGGGAAAATGGGCCTGAGGGCGGCCATCTTATCCATCTGAACATCAGGGCGCGGATGCTCATCCTGCGTTACCTGATGCGTCGCGCCCTTGCGCCCTTTGATTGTGATGCCGACAATCTCATCTTCAAAGAAACCGCGCGTTCGGGCCTCTTCGAACCGTGATTGAGACGCAAACGCGAACTGATCCGAAGCCGCACGCGTGATCTGGTAGTCTTCTGCCAGATTGTCAGCGGTTTGTGGCATTGGGTATTCGCCATGCATTTCGGCAATGCGCGGGTTTGGAAACCGCGCGCCAATAGCACTGTCATAAATCTGGGATTGCCGCGCATAAGCGGTTTCAGATTTTGCGATCGTAAACGGTGCCCGCGTCATGCTTTCGACCCCGCCAACCGCATACACCGTAGCCTCGCCCACCGTGATCGACCTTGCCGCGTCCAACACCGCCGACATGCCTGATCCGCACAATCGATTGACGGTCAGCCCGCCAACTGAAACGGGCAAACCAGCCAGCAAACTGCTGTAGCGCGCGACGTTGCGGCTGTCCTCGCCCGACTGACAAACGTTGCCCATAATGACGTCTTCAATCTCAGACGCATCAAAGGCGGAACGCTGAACCAATGCTTCCAGGACTTGGGCTGCCAGATCGTCAGGCCGAACCGAGGCCAAAGCACCGCCGTGGCGCCCAAAAGGGCTGCGTAGCCCGTCATATATATAAGCATCAAGCATTCTCAGCCTCTTTGTCCAATTGCGCCAGTTCCTCCGCAAAGGTTTCGACCAGCTTGTGTTTCAGGATTTTGCCGGTCGCCGCTTCGGGCAGTTCTTGGGCAATGACGATATGATGGGGGATTTTGTATCGAACCAGTTTTTCGGCCAGAAACGCCCTAAGTTCGACCGCTGAAACGGGTGTTCTGAGTGTTACAAATGCCAGAACATCTTCGTTTCCAGCTCGTGCCCGACCCACGACCGCAGCCTGCGTGATGGCTGAGTGCGCATTCAACGCGGCCTCAATCTCGGGCGGGTACACATTGAAACCAGAATGGATAATCACCTCTTTGCACCGGCCCACGATATACAAAGAGCCCTCTGCCGTGATCCGCGCCAGATCACCGGTGCGCAGAAACCCATCTGGCGTGAACACCTGCGCCGTGGCTTCGGGCTCTTTGTAATAGCCTTTCATCACGTTCCTGCCGCGAACCAGCAATTCCCCCACACCATCCGAACCGGGTTCATCAAGCTGAACCTCAACCCCGGGCAAGGCAGGACCAACGGCATCATCCGAAGGGGGCGCTTGGATTTGGGTGGTGGCAATGCCGGGTGAGGCTTCGGTCATCCCATAACCGTTATGAATGGGTAAGCCGAAAATACGTTCGATTTCTTGCTTCCAGTTGGGGTCCAAAGGCGACCCGCCAGAGGACATGTAACGCAGATCGGTGTTCAGATTGTCGATACCGTTGTCTTTGCAGTACTTCAGGATGAGGGCAAACATCTGAGGAACTCCGGACAGCATCGTCGCCCCCCGTTTAAGCCCATCAAGGACAAGGTTGGGATCAAACCGAGACTGTATGCGAAGGCTGCCTCCGGCCAGCAACATGGTCAGGATGATCGACGAAAACCCAAAGATATGCGTTCCTGGCAATACAGCCAAAGACTGATCGTGGCGAGTAGCCTGCCGACGCCGCATCGAGGCATTGGCCATGAAAATCAGATTGTCGTGGGTCAGCATAACACCCTTGGGTGAGCCACTTGTTCCCGATGTATACAAAATAGCCGCCACCTGATCCGCATCAGGCTGCACAGGCTCGGGCTTTGCGGCGCGCAAAGGTGATGCCTGAAGCGTACCCAAAACCGACGTTTTCAACGGTTCCGCATGCCAACGTTGCGCGTGGTTAATTGCGTTTTCCGAAACATCCGGGGTGCATAAGACACAGCATGCCTCCGAATGCGCCGCAATGGTTTCAACCTCAAGCTCGGACGCTCGTGCATTCAGCGGAACAATCCATGCGTCCAAGACGCTCAGCGCCAGTAGTGTTACTATGTAAGTTGCGCAGTTTTCGGCCAAAATCACGACGCGATCACCGGGTCTTACGCCATAATCACGCAAAGCCCTGGCCGCCGTATTCACAGCCTCTTGGAGATCACCATAACTGATAGGCGTTTCGTCATAATCGACGATCGCCAAGTCCGCCGGGTTCTTCCCGTCGATCAGTTGGTGGATACGGCGCATGCATTCTCCTCAGATGCTGTGCCAGGTGAATGTAGCGTCAGGCTCAGGCCTGATCAATATGCGGCACTTTGTTCCGCATGGCGGAATGAAAGGCAGCTTTGTTAGAAAATTTCAAAAAGGCCAGCCGCCCCCATTCCCCCTCCGATGCACATCGTCGCAACCGCATATTTGGCCCCGCGACGACGCCCCTCAATCAACAAATGTCCTACCATACGCGCACCCGTCATCCCAAAAGGATGTCCGATCGAAATCGACCCTCCATTGACGTTGCAGATATCAGGGTCAATCCCAAGCCGAGTCCGACAATACAAAGCCTGAGAGGCAAAGGCCTCGTTCAGCTCCCAAAGGTCAATATCCTCTACTTTGAGGCCATGCCTGTCCAACAACCGGGGCACGGCAAAAACCGGCCCGATCCCCATCTCGTCCGGCTCACAACCGGCTACAGCAAAGCCCTTGAAGGCACCTAAAGGCTCTAACCCTTCGCGCTCTGCCAGCTCTGACGATACAACCACACAGGCTGACGACCCATCCGACAATTGCGACGCGTTTCCAGCAGTTACAAAATGCTCTGGTCCGCGCACAGGATCCAAACCGGCCAATCCGTCCAACGTGGTATTCGGACGATTGCAATCATCCCTGTCAACAACGACCCGTTTTTCAGAAACCTCGCCAGTTTCTTTGTCTTTGAGCAGCTGAACCGCCTCCATCGGAGCTATCTCTGCCTCCAGTTTTCCCTGCGCCTGCGCGGCGGCGGTTCTCTTTTGACTTTCCAATGCCAATTCGTCTTGCGCCTCGCGCGAGATACCATACCGAGCCGCAACGATATCCGCCGTTTCAATCATCGTCAGGTAGATGTCGGGTTTGTGCTCAAGCAACCAGGGATCCCGGTCATAGGGCCCAGATTTCTGATTGCGCAACGAAATGGATTCGACGCCACCCGCAATCGCTGCTGGCACGCCATCCTGAACAATGGCGTGCGATGCCATA
Source organism: Ruegeria sp. G5 (assembly GCF_056533365.1). NCBI lineage: Bacteria > Pseudomonadati > Pseudomonadota > Alphaproteobacteria > Rhodobacterales > Roseobacteraceae > Ruegeria > Ruegeria sp. G5. The sequence goes on from NZ_JBQFOK010000003.1 coordinate 158,878, forward strand.
GCGATCGCCTGCAAACCCGATGAGCAAAATCGGTTGATCGTTGTCGCACTGACCGTCGTCGGCAAGCCGGCCCTCAGAACGGATTGACGCGCGATATTTGCACCGGTTGTCCCTTCTGGAAAACCACAACCGACAAAGGCGTCCTCGATCAGTTCAGGGGCAAGTCCTGAGCGTTGAAGAGCGTGTTCAATGGAATGCCCCATCAAAGTCGCACCGTGTGTGTTATTGAAACCGCCACGAAACGATTTTGCCAACCCAGTGCGTGCTGTGGAAACGATAACGGCCTGTTTCATTGCTTGTGCCTATCCTTTGCTTTGACTTTGCCGCACAATGCCATTTGCGGGCAAATCACGGTCCCCTAATTCTGACAGGCGCATGAACCAGATATCAAGCCCGGTCGATCCTCACAATTCAACGCAAAGCAACACGAATGTAAGTCGACCATTTGTGGCCGACAGTTCAATAGCTTGACGATACAACGCATCACCATAGGTCTGAAGATATCGGAGTGACAGCACATGCGCACAAGCAAATCTGGATTGCCCAAAGCGGTATCACCTCGTTGATCAGGGTGTTAAAATTTTTCGATGACGAAACGTCTTGCAATCATCTCAAGTGGTATAAACAGCCCGCTCAATTCTGCTCTGCAATTCGCTATTGAGTGCCGTGAGTTGGGATATGAGATCAAAATACTGGCGCCCGCGTCCGCAGGAGATGTAATCGCGCATTACAAATTCATGCACAAAGTCATTCCCGACCCAAAGGTGGACGCATTCAAACCCCTGCTTTCCGAAAAATTTGCGAATAGCCTGACCAATACAGAACGCAAATCCGCTGCTGTGTCGGCGTTAGGTGTCGACGATTTGAACTCGGCTTTGGCGGACGCAGACGCAATCTTTGTTGATTGCGAATTACACGCGCATATCCTTGTCGCGCTTTCCTTGAAAAAGCCTGTAGTCCAGTTCACTAACATGTTTTTATCCCCGCCCGGCTTGCAAGCACCGCCGCTGAATCGACGCGGAATTCCCGGACATGGGTTTCGCGGAAGCAAGCTGGGGGTCGCGATCCTTTGGGCGCGGTTCTTGGTTTGGAAGAAACTCAAGATTGTACGCAACAGAAGATCAAGTTCGGGCACAGATGTACCGACGGCTCTGGAAGAGCTGGCCCAGCGGCGCAACGTGCCGCTAAGTACGCTGCGGCGATGGATTTGCTGGCAGATGCCTTGGACGTACAAAATCCCAACAGTGCTTTTGCTGCCTAAAGCTTTGGACCTTCCCACCCGGCAATACGCCAACATGGAATACCTCGGCCCAATGATTTTGGAGAACCGGCAGGAAAAGGACTACGACCGAGAAACGGTTGCACGTTTCTGCGCAGCGCCATCTCAGTCACCCCGCATTTTTGTTGGGTTCGGATCAATGATGAAGGCCAAGCGTGGACTTGTGAAAAACATCCTTGAGGTCGCAAGACGACATCCGGAGTGGAATTTCTTGTTTGCCGCTGGCCAAGACTGGGAAGAGCTTGCGGCTGAGAAAACTCACGCGAATGTCAGCATCGCGGCGTGGGTTCCGCAGCAGGAAATCCTGAAACACGCAGACCTCGCGATCATGCACGGCGGCACAGGCGGGCTGGTCGAAGCCGTGGACGCAGGCACCCCTTTGCTGGTCTATCCGCATGTGAATGATCAAAGAGGAAGCGCTGCCAGAGTTGTGCATCACGGCATCGGACGCGCCGGAACACCCATAGATTCCGTTGAAAAGATAGAATCCGATATCAGCGCGATCCTCACAGACAGCAGCATACGCGCCAATTGTGAGACGTTGAAAACAGCGCTTCGCCGCGAGCGAAACAACTGCGGGCTGGAACCCTTTTTGGACCGGTTGTTTGCTGCTGCGCCACCATAAGAAACGGTGATCTGCCGCTTCAAACAGTTGAGTTAATCAATTGGTTAGCCAAGGCCAATTTCACTACAAACTCACTTTTTATTGATCCTGCCGCGACGATCGACCGTATTGAACGCAATACGAACAATTGAAATGCGACAGTGTACACTCAACCCCAAAAGACCAGCGACACGTCTGAAGTCACACAATTTGCGGCTTCGCTTCCCGATGTGACTGCGGAAAACCTGCGTTCAACGTGGAAAGAGCTGGCGCGTTTTGGCCTTTTCAGTCAGTTCGCACCTCGCGCATTTGGTGGACAGGAGAGTACTGCCAGATTTTTCTGCGAAACCATGATGGAGTTTGGCCAAGGCTGTACGGACAGCGGCCTTGCGATGGGTGCAATTTCGCAAATCTGGACCGTCCAGAACCTTTTGATTCAATTTGGAACATCCGAACAGAAAGCGCGGTACCTGCCGAAATTGTTGGCCGGCGACTGCCTCAGTGCATTTGCTTTGACCGAGGCTGCTGCCGGATCGGATGCGTTGTCCCTTGAGACGAGCGCAGTAGCTGCCGATGAAGGTTACGTTCTGAACGGCAGCAAAACCTTTGTTGGAATGGGCCCCGTCTGTGACGTGGCGATCGTTTTCGCCCGAACAGCCCCGGAAAAAGGCCGTTGGGGTCTAAGCGCATTTCTTGTCCATGCCGACGACAAAGGGTTCATTCGTCACCCCGCCACCCCCAAGATGGGTCTGAACGCGGTCCCTATGGGTCAGCTTGACTTGCGAGACTGTTGGGTCCCGCAAGACCGCAGGATAGGTCCCGAGGGCGCAGGTGCATCAATCATCCAAGCAACCCTTGATTGGGAGCGCTGTTTCATTCTGACGGCACAAGTTGGTGCGATGAAACGGCAGTTGGAAGACTGTGTCGCCTTTGCGGCGTCGCGCAATCTGTTCGGTCAACCGATCAACAAGTTTCAGTCCGTCACCAACCGATTGGCGGATATGCGGGTGCGACTTGAAACCTGCGAACTCATGCTGCTGCGCGCGGCTGAAATGTACGACTCTGGTGCCTCTCTGACGCAGTTTGCGGCCATGGTTAACCTGCATATTTCCGAGGCGTTCCTCAGCTCCAGCATGGATGCGGTGCGAACCTTCGGTGGTCGCGCCTATATCGCTGGGTCTACGTCAGGCGCGGACCTGAACGACGCGGTCGGCGGTGTGATTTATTCGGGCACCTCTGACATCCAACGACAGATCATTTCAAAAATGGAAATTGCGCAACGCGCCAGAACACCAAAGGTGGGAGAACCAACCAATGAACGCTGACCATATCGATAGACACCCATGTTTTGTCGCGTCTTTGCCCAAGCAACTGATCGTTTGGGCCTTGCACTGTAGTATTGTCTGGATCGGTGTCGTGTTCATGACGTTTGCCACGACTGCCCAAGCGCACAGCTTCAATGAAAGCTATGTTTATTTCGATGTGACGGATGACAGTCTCAGCGGTCGCATCGAAGTCACCCTTTCTGACCTGACGCGGATCAAAGAAGGTGCAGCCGAGGAAGAAACGATTTTAACGGAAGCAGAGGTTCTCTCGACGCAATCCAGGTTTTTCGACTACTTTGAAGATCGCATGTTGTTGTCGTCCGAAGGTGAAAGATATGACCTGACCTTTGACGACATTTCGTTTTTCTCGACCGAGGTTGGTGATTTTGCTCAATTTCACTTTGAGGTGCTTGGAATCGACCAAACGCCAACCACGATAAAGATGTCCTACGACGGACTGTTCTCAGATATCGACCCCCAGCATCGTGGATATGCCCTGATCGCCAGCAACACCCGCAACGGTATGGATGAAAACGAGTCCTTTATCTCTCTCATATTCTCTCCGGGTGATGGCGAAAAAGACCTGTACCTGAACGACGAGCCAACGAAGGACATTGCTCTGACCTTTTTCGAGCACGGGGTCTGGCATATCTGGTTGGGTTTTGACCATGTCCTGTTCCTGCTGACCCTCTTGTTGGGTGCCGTCATGCGCATTGAAAACCAGCGCTGGGTGCCCGCGGAAAGCATCCGCGACAGCCTACGTGAAACGGTCAAAATCGTAACAGTTTTCACAGTCGCACATACGATCACGCTGTGCCTTGCGACCTTCGAGGTCATTACCCTACCCATAACGCTGGTCGAAGCGATCATTGCTATTTCGATTGCAGTTGTCGCAATCGGAAACCTCATTCCACGTTTCCACGCCAGTTCCTGGAAGGTTGTCTTCCTGTTTGGTATTTTCCATGGCTTTGGCTTTGCCAACGTGCTTGAACCCTTGGGCCTTGATCCAACTCGCAAAGCGCTTGGGCTGGCCACTTTCAATATCGGGGTCGAAGTTGGGCAATTGGCCATTGTCATGGTCTTATTCCCAGTCTTCTTCGCCTTGCGCAGATTGACGGCATACCGGGTGATCGGGCTGCAATTTGGTTCGATCGCGTTGATCGCTATCGCCGCCTTCTGGTTCTATGAGCGCACCGTGGGCGTATTCCCTGAGTTTGGGAACTCAGTGGCAATGGTTGCCAACTGATGGGGAAACCCATGTTCCTTGACGACGTGCTCGGGCATCAAGCCCGGGCCACGCCAAATGCGGTTGCCGTAAGCATGCTTGGCGAAACGACAAGCTATGCCACACTGGATTCGCGGGCGGATGAAATTTCAGCACATCTTTTGCTGCGAGGGGTGGGACCAAAAGACCGCGTTGTGATTTGTTCGACAAAAGGGCCAGATGCGATTGCAGCAATATTTGCAATCCTTCGGATCGGTGCGACATACGTTCCCGTGGACCCTGCGGCACCGACCGAGCGCATTCTGGCCCTGATGTCGACTGTGTCGCCTGCCTATGTTTTGACGGACATCGCCCGCCTCAAAGAATTTGCCGACATCTTTCAAGGGGGCGTTTCCGATTTATCTCAGCCGTTTTTGCCTCTCTCTGACGGTAACCGGTGCGAGCTAAACCGGGAAAAACGTTCAATTGAGGACCCCGCCTATATCCTTATGACATCCGGAACCACAGGGACACCTAAAGGTATCGTTCATACCCATGAAAGCGGGATGGCTTATGTGAAAATGGCTGCCCAGCTTTGCAAGCTATCGCCACGGGATCGGGTCAGCCACCACACGCCTTTGCATTTTGACATGTCGATTTTTGACATTTTCTCCACATTATCGGTCGGAGCGTGTGTCGCCGTCATACCCGAAATGCATACCAAGCTGCCTGCAAGCCTGTCACAACTAACCCAGCAGGAACGCATCACCGTCTGGTACTCGGTGCCGTATGCCCTGATCCAAATGGTTGAGCGCGGCGCATTGAACAACCGGGATCTGACCGCTCTGCGTATCGTGATGTTTGCCGGTGAAAAAATGCCTCCGGCCAGTTTGAAAGCCTTTGCGGACCATGCCCCCCAAGCGACATACATCAACGCGTATGGTCCAACAGAAACCAACCATTGCACATCGGCTGTCTTTGCTGCCGAAAATCTGGACGGCGTTAGTCCGTTGCCAATCGGCGAACCAGTCTGCGAAACAATCATTCACCTTCTGTCCGAGGGCGAGGACGACACCACTGGCGAATTGCTAGTCGCGTCGCCCCAGCTCATGACTGGTTACTGGGGCAACCCAGATCAGACGGCCAAGGCATTTTGCCATCTACCTGACGAAAACGGAACGTCGCGGCGGTTCTACCGTACCGGTGACATCGTGCGGCGAAACGAGAACGGTCAGCTGGAACTGGTCGGACGCAATGACCGGCAAGTCAAAATACGTGGTTACCGCGTTGAGCTTGATGAAATTGAACTTGCCCTCGTGAACATCCCGGGCATCAGCGAAGCCTGTGTGTTTCTTCACGGGGATGCCCTGCTGGGCTTTTTCAGCGGCAGACACATGCCAGAGAACGCGGATGTGCTGGCGCAGCTACAGAAAGTTCTTCCAACTTACGCGGTTCCGCAAAGCCTGTGCGGTTTGACGGACATGCCGCGCACGTCGACGGGGAAGATAGACCGCAAGAAACTGATGGGAATAGCCGATGGACAACAGGCCGCATGAACCACGCACAGTGGCGTTAAGAGACTACATCCAAGGCACCCTGCTTGGGGGTCGTAAAGTCGCTGATGATGATGATCTTCTGCTAAGTGGCATGATTGACTCGCTTGGGGTCATGTCGCTGGTGACGTTTGTCGAACAGACCTATCAGATCGAAGTACCCTTTGAAGACGTGACGCTTGAAAATCTCGGGACGATTAGCGCGATCGATAAATTTGCGTCTTCCCGGACCGGATATCTGGCGGGTTGAATAATGTCTTTTCCACTTACAGAAGCCCAAAGAAAATTTTGGAACGGCCATCAACTTTGGCCGGATCAACCAATATACAACATGGCCTGGCGATTTGATCTGCATGGCGAAATCGACCCCGAGCTATTTCAATCTGCTTTTTACGAAGCACTAAAACGGGATGAGGTTTTCCGAACCGTTTTCCGCCACACACCTGACGGCCCGGTTCAAACTGTGGAAAGTGTACAACTCGATGTTCTCGAGATCGTCGACCTAAGCCATGAACCCGAAACGGTGTTGGCTGACAACACTGACAGTTGGGTTCAAACCCCTTTCGACCTGACACGCAACACGCTGAGAAGCAAATTGGTCAAATTGGCCACCGATCGCTGGGTCTGGCTAGTGTGCCAGCACCATATTGTTTGCGATGCACAATCAGGGGCGCTTTTCTTTGAGCAGGTCTCGCAGAACTATGCTGCTTTGCGGGATACAGGCTATTATGACCCGGAACCGATACCCAGCTTCTTTGCAAGGGACATCGAATTTGATGCAAACACGGCCAACCCGCTCTTGCAAACACCCAGCCCGTCATCGCCACCCTACGGCAGCGATTCTCAGCGCACGTCTAAATCGCAACGCGTGCACATACCGATCAGCGAACAAACTCGTAATGCGCTGGAGGAAGTTGTTACGCGGCCAGAGTTTCGCTTGTTTACCCCGGACCTGTCCCGTATCGCGCTGTACCTGACGGCTTATCTGGCGTACCTCCACCGAATTACCGGTGATGAGACCATCACGATCGGCTTACCGTCCCACAACCGCTTAACCGACCAAGATCGCAAGACACCGGGACCTTATGTCGAAGTGCTGCCGTTTTCAGTCACGATAGATACGTCGGACACATTGAAATACCTGCACACAAAGGTCCGACAATCCATCGGGACATTCTTGAAATCCGCAAAACCAGGTGCGGTTGCAAATACAAACACGGCCGACATCACTGCTGTCTGCAACTATATTCAAGCCCGTTTTGGCGACTTTGCCGGTTTTCCCGCGCGCGTTCAATGGTTACACAGCGGCGCGCACGACGCGGCCCACGCCATGCGGCTGCATATCACCGATTTCACCGGCGACGGACAACACTCGGTTTTCATGGATGTCGCGGACGAGGTTTTGGACGCCGTCCACCAAGACCGTGTTGCCAGTCACTTTACACAGTTCTTAACAACAGTAATCACGGCTCCGGACACTCTGGTTTCCACCGTAGACTTCGCCGCGAGCGAAGACGATCGATCAGTGGTTTATGGCCCGCAAGAGGCGCCGGACATACCGCTTACCATTTTGGACGCCTTTGCCGCTTGCGTTCACGACGAACCGAACGCAGTAGCCATGTGGCAAAACAGCGACCATATGACTTACGGCGATCTGAATGCGTGGAGCGACGCAATTGCTGCGCGAGTTGTGGATATAGGCATTCCAGCAGGTTCTCGTATCGCAGTTCACTTGCCGCGATCATTCGACTTCGTGGCGGTTGTCCTGGGGATATTAAAAGCAGGCTGTAGCTTTGTGCCGCTGGCCACGAACACACCCAAGGCGCGCGTCGATCAGATACTCGGCAACTGCGACGCTGCGGCGGTTTTCGTACCTGCGGGTAACGCTCAAACATTCCCATGTCCTACGTTAACCACTGAGGTCGACACTACGGCGGCATTCAAGCAGAAACGCCAGATAAGGCCTGACGATCTCGCCTATGTTCTGTACACGTCGGGCTCTACCGGGATTCCCAAAGGCGTTGCCGTCAATCACAAAAACCTTTCACGGTATGTTCACTGGGCCGCTCAAGAGTTCAGCCCGAACCAACCAGCCCATTACGCGTTCTTTTCTTCGATCGCTTTTGATCTGACGCTTACCTCGGTGTTTGCCCCGCTTGTGAGTGGCGGATCGATCAGAGCTTACCCTGAAAAAACAGACCCAGATCTGTCCGTTCTGGATGTTTTTGCCGAGGACAACGTAGACATCGTCAAACTCACGCCTTCACATCTGGCGCTTGTCATTAAGCAAGGGCAGCCGTGTCGGCGTATCAAAACTTTGGTTCTGGGCGGGGAAAACCTGACATCGCAATTGTGCAACCGCGCCCAGCAGGTACTGTCACCTTCGTTGCGCCTGATCAATGAATACGGCCCGACCGAGGCCGTTGTTGGGGCCATGCAACACAGCTTTGACCCGACAAAAGACCAAGACCTATCAGTTCAGATCGGAAATCCTGCGGCTGGCATGGTCATTAGCCTTCGTGATCCAGCGATGAACATCTGCCCAAAAGGTGTGGTCGGCGAAATAACAATCAGTGGCCGCTTAGCAGATGGCTACCTTGGGGCAGTTGCGTCTGACAACGCGGCTTTTCTGGAGGATCCGGAAAATGCGACGGAACGCGTATACAGAACCGGAGATTTGGGCAGGATGCATCATAATGGCCGGTTCGAATACCTTGGGCGCGCAGACCAGCAGGTCAAGGTTGGTGGCGTGCGGCTGGAACTGTCCGAGATCGAGAACACGCTGCAAAAGCTTCCCGGTGTCGAGGGCGTTCACATCCTCCAGGGCTCAAAACAGAAAGACGCTCAGCCGACACAACACTGCAAGCAATGCGGCCTGACAAATGAGGTACCCGGCATCACCTTTTCCGATCCGGGCCTGTGCCACATATGCGCTGAATTCAAAAACTACGAAAACCGAGCCAAAGCCTACTTTCGACCCGAACCCGAGTTGGAACGCAAGATCGCGGAGGCCAGCACCAAAAGTGCGGGGAACTACGACGCTGTAATGATGTTAAGCGGGGGCAAAGACAGCACCTATGCCGCCTACCGCCTTGCGGATCATACATCGCGCGTGTTGGCCGTTACTTTGGACAATGGCTACATCTCGGGTGAGGCGAAAGCCAACATTAAGCGGGTGGTAGAGGATCTGGGTTGGGAACACCGGTATCTCAGCACCGACAAAATGAACCACATTTTCGTGGATAGCCTCAAGGCGCATTCCAATGTTTGTCAGGGGTGTTTCAAAGCACTCTATACCTTGGCATTCCGCACCGCCTTGTCCGAGGGTGCCCCGCTGTTGGTCACCGGCCTGTCACGAGGCCAATTCTTTGAAACGCGCCTGACCCCAGACTTGTTCCGAAACAATGCACCCACCTGCGCCCAGTTGGATGACATGGTGACACAGGCCCGCAAAGCGTATCATGCAGAAGATGACGCGCTTTCCCGTCTGCTGAAAACCGACGATCTGAAAGACGGAGGCTTTCTGAGCAAAGTCGAAGTTTTGGATATCTACCGCTACATCGACGTACCCGTTTCCGAGATTTATGACTTTCTCAATACGAAAACGGCGTGGCAACGACCCTCAGATACGGGGCGTTCAACCAATTGTCTAATAAACGATGCCGGTATTTATCTGCACAAGGCCCGCGAAGGGTTTCACAATTATGCACTTCCCTATTCATGGGACGTACGCATGGGCCATAAGACACGAGAACAGGCTGTAGAAGAGCTGAACGATGATATTGACAGTCAAAAAGTCGAAAGAATCCTGAACGAGATTGGGTTTGACGAAGCTGTGCTGCCTCGTCCGAAACTATCTGTCTTTGTACAGGGGACCGACTTGTCTGCTCAAGAAATATGGGACACCCTTCGCGCCCAATTTCCACGAGAGATGCTGCCGCATGAGGTCGTTATTTTGGACGATCTGCCTCTGACCTCGAACGGAAAAATCGACACTGCGCGCCTTCCGGTTGGAACCGGCGCAGGCCCGTCAACTAATGATTACGTCGCACCAAGCAGCGAGACGGAAGTAAAGTTGTCCCAAATTGTTTGCGGTGTCTTGGGAATAGGTCGAATAAGTGCTTCGCAAGAATTTTTTGACCTCGGCGTGGATAGTATCGCAGCCATCGAAATTGCGATGAAGGCCAACGAAGAGGGGTTGGCTCTGCCTGCTACAGCCTTGTTCGAATATAGAACCCTGAAAGCCTTGGCAAAATTTGCGGATGAGTTGCCGGATGAACAACGATCCGTTCCAGACCACATGCCGCTGGTTGATCTCGACAGCAGTGAGCTTTCGGCAATTTCCGAGGCTTTGAACTGATATGGGACATCCAAAGGGCGTCGCCGATATCTTGCCTTTGACCTCTGCCCAACGTGGTATGCTTTATCATTCCGTCGGCGACGCAGCCTCAAGCGGGCAATATGTGGCGGTGGTCAGTTGTGAATTGAAAGGCGATCTGGATCCATCGCGGCTGAAAAACGCCTTACAAGGCCTGATCGAAGCACGGGACGCGTTCAAGGCAGGGTTCATTTGGGAAGGTGTAAAGCAACCTTTGCAAATCGTCCGAGAGAACGTAACCATACCCTGGACCCAGCTTGACTGGAGCGGTTTAAATGACCACGAAAGCCGGTTGAACGAATTATTGGTACTGGAGCAAGCCCGGCGGTTCGACCTTAAGAAACCTCCGCTTATGGCGGTTACAGTTATCAAGATGTCCGAGGCGTCTTGGTATCTGGTGTGGACCATGCACCATCTGATCAGCGACGGTTGGTCCACCGGAATTGCGTTTCGGGACCTCTTGAATCGGTATCACGGCGTTACCCCCCTGAACCCAACACCGCCGAGCTTTAGAAGTTACCTTACGTGGCTGCGTAGTAAGGGAGAGTTGACGAATACCGAGTTCTGGACCAAAGAATTTGAAGGTCTGGAGTCGCCGAGCCTTTTGCCAGAAGGAAACACAAAAGCACCACCAACCCGTCAACATTCTCTGGAGCGATGCTTCGGCAACAATCTGATGGGGCGCATCGAAAACCTTTCAACACAGCTCAAAATCACACCTAACACCGTGCTGTCTGGTGCATGGGCGTTGTTACTGCGGCAGATTTTGCAACAAAACGACGTGGTTTTCGGCACAACTACTGCCGGCCGGCCACCCGAAATTCCAGGTATCTCGGATGCTATCGGTGCGTTTGTGAATACCCTCCCGGTCAGGTGCCGGATTGATCCCTCTCAATCTGCGTCAGAGTTTTTGCGGACATTCTCGATTGCGGATATCGCGCGGCGAAAACACGAATTTGCTTCGTTGTCCGAGGTTCAGAATTGCGCACCCCTGGCGCAAGGTACTCAGTTGTTCGACACGCTGTTCGTCAACGAAAGCACTGCGCGGACCAACTTTGGCACGAATGAAATTGAGATAACAAACCTAAGGACCACGCAGTACGGCAACTATCCCCTTACAATGCTGGTAACCCCGCAATCCCAGCTAAAAGCGGAGCTTCAATTTGACCCCGAGCGTGTCAGTCATGACACGGCCAATGATGTTCTAAATCGCTACGAACAACTATTGACGGCCATAGTTGATGAGGCGAACACGCCGATCAAAAACCTGATGCACAGGTTTCACCCTGCGCCCGAGATTTCAACCGCGCCGCAAAGTGTTGATGTCCTAGATAGGTTCCTAAATCACGCAGAAAACAATCCGAACGCTGTCGCCATCTCAGACGGGGTTCAAACACTTACATATGCTGAGCTCTCCTTGCATGCACGACAGATCGCACATGCTTTGCAAAGCGCAGGTGTTCAGTCTTCGGACGTTGTACCGATTGCCCTTCCCCGCGGGGCCGACGCCGTGGCCGCCTTTTGGGGGGTGATGATGTGTGGCGTTGCCTACGTACCAATCGACATGGATTATCCGCCAAAGCGGATCACGCAGATGTTTGAGGCAACTAACCCTCGGTTCATCATCACGTGCCAAGAGTTGGGCAATACCCTGCCTGACACCGCGGCCCAACATATCCTGATTGATGCACTGAGCGACACGATAAACCCTTCCGACGCCAGGACAGGGGAACGAGCCTATGTAATGTTCACGTCCGGATCGCAAAACCTTCCCAAAGGGGTCGAGGTGTCCAGAACGGGCTTGGCGCTGTCGACTGCAGCGCGGGACACTGTGTATGGAGCGGCCCCTGACGTTTACCTGCTATTGTCCTCGCTTGCATTTGATAGCTCAGTCGCGGGTATCTTTTGGACACTCTGCACAGGCGGCCATCTTGTCATCGCAGAGAAGAACGCTGAACAACATCCAACCCGACTGGGCGCTTTGATTGCCCAGCACGGCGTTACGCATACGCTGTGTTTACCGGGGCTGGCTCAGGCTCTGCTTACTGCGGTCCCCTCAAGCGACTTGGCCAGTCTGAGAACCCTGATCACAGCGGGTGAAGCCTTGCACCCGTCACTTGTTAGTCAATGCCGTGCTTCGTTACCGTTTTGCCAGCTTTTCAACGAATATGGACCAACAGAGGCGACGGTCTGGTGCACCGTTTTTGACGCAACGAAAAGCAGGCACGAGACACAGATACCGATAGGCTCAGCCATTCCCGGTACATGGGTCGGAGTTGTTGACCAAGACGACTGCCCTGTCAAACCGGGTGCGCAGGGTGAGATTATCGTCGCGGGCAACACTGTCGCGTTCGGTTATCTCGACGACGCGAAGCAATCCGAAAAGTCATTTTTTCGGTTCGGACCTGACAAAGTTCCAGCATACAGAACCGGAGATCTGGGTGTTACGGATGAGGCAGGATGCATCACGTTTCTTGGGCGTGCTGACAAGCAAGTCAAAATCCGAGGTCACCGTGTGGAGCTTTCTGAAATCGAAACGGCGGCAAGTGATGTGGCTGGCGGCACAAAAGTAGCTGCCTTGGTCATAGACCGCTCCCCAGCGAAATCCATAGTTCTCGCGGTCGAAAACCCGCCATCCGACGCGCTGCGTTCGGACATCAACAGGCATATCAGGGCGACCTTACCCACGCATTTTCATCCAAGCGCAGTGATTGCTGTGAACGCGTTCCCGACGCTTCCAAACGGCAAGATGGATCTGCCTGCACTGACCGAAATGGTTTCCGACAGGCCTGCCAATCAAATGAGTGAGGCACCGCGCAATGAATTGGAACACGCCGTCGCCGCCCTTTTTGCGGAAGTTCTTAACATCAGCCCACCTAACCGTGACGAGAACTTTTTTGACCTTGGCGGTGACAGCCTGACCACCATTGCCACCTATGCGAAGGGACAAGACCACAATCTCGAATTTGAACCGACAGATTTGTTTAGCTGTCCGACGGTCGCAGAATTGGCGGCGCGCATCGTAGAAAGACGAACTGAATTCAGTGAATTCGATAACAATTGCGCTTATCAAATTTCCAATCCGGGTCCGAACAAAACAACTGTTGTCATCTCACACTGCTCGATGAGGTTCAGCCGGTACATGGCCAAACACCTTGGCCCTGACCATTCCGTTGTGCTTATCCCCAGCCATCGCACCGAAGGCCTGCGCGTACCCTATGGCAAGTCCTTCAGTGAATTGGCAGACGAAGCAATTCTACGTTTGGCAGAAACCAAGAACACGGGCCCGTTTTTGTTTTGCGGGTATTCGGCGGGCTGTCCAATGGTCATGGAAATGGCCGAAAAGTTGGGGCCGCAGAAGGTAAAAGGCATGGTTTTGCTGGACCCGCCGTATAAGACGGTCGGCGCTCAACCAAAGCTACAACCATTGTACTTTCGCACGTACAAACGTTGGCGTTATTTGTTCAAGGGCTGGAAAAGAAAGAGACAGGCAAAAAGAGTATTGCCGCCGTTAAAGGCTGCTTTAGCCGCCAATCCGGGTTCAGAACGTCATCGGATCCGCGCCGTCGAAATTGTGCATGGTTTGGCCATTAGCGACTTTCGAGTTCCGGTATTCACCCCACCTGCGCATGTGTTTTTGACGCCCGGAAACCTATCCATGACAAAGGGCGATGTTTTGGAAACCCATATGCGCAATACCACCTTACACGACCTAAATATGAAGCATGTCGAGTTGATGCGCAGGCCTGATGTTTTTGAGAATATTGCCCGCGTGATCAAAAGCTTATCCCAAGGGAAACAGTAACTTCTTCTTTTTGCGAACCGGTTCGGACGGCCCGGCCTGAAGCCCTAAGCGCAAGCCAAAGCAAAACGCGGATCATTAACGGAATGTAAACAAAGCATTCCTGCTTGGTTCAATGGCTTTGCGCTAGTGTGTTGGGCATAAGCTACAACTCTGTGCGGGAGTCTTCGGTGCTGGATTACTTGATGACAACTTCAATTGCAGTGACTTGGGTCGCCACCGGTATTATTGCAGCGTTCGTCCTACTTTAAGCCAGTAACTCGCGATCCATTGCAACGGCAAAGGAAAACCTGACACTCTGATAGGCTGAATGCAGTCAAGAGTAAGGGTGGGCAGCCCACCAATGTCAATCAAGATAAGTGGTGCGGGTGGAGGGACTTGAACCCCCACGCCTTGCGGCGCCAGAACCTAAATCTGGTGCGTCTACCAATTTCGCCACACCCGCATCCATGACATCAGCTGTCAGATTGAGCGGGTGAATAGCAAAGCTTTCGACCGAGTGCGAGAGGGAATTTCATCATTTTCGGATGTTTATTTTCCACTCCGCCACCGCGAGAACAATACCACGCCACAGCAGGCATCAACTGTTAACAAACGCAAGCTGCATTTTTTAATAATGCACGCATGGCGAGCAAAGGTCAGACTTTCTTCAACTAGATGACCTACAGTGACATTTCGTCAACTTACGTGAAAAGCAGGCCTGAATAGACGGAACGTTTTGGGCGGCAGGCTGTGAATTTTCAAAATATATTCTGATACTTAGGTACTATTCGAAAAAACTCCACGTAGTTTTCCCTTGAACCACCGACCCAGTAATTCCTGTTCAAAATCTGTTTCACTTCACGGCCTCGAAACAAACGGTAGGCCGCCAAAAACAACTCACATCACATTTGCGCCACAATTCAAACGCCAAAAAATCTTATTCGCGTCAAAATAAGAACGCCTTGCCAGTAGTTGATGTGGAGCAGGACTTACTGAGTCTATTTGCCTTCGGGTGAAACAAGAGTTTTCCGCTCAACTCCAACACAAGGGCCTCGCTGTGACCAACATGATGAACTCCGCTGCCACCGAGCAAGACGCCGTCGGTCTTGCACGCGAAAGTTTTCTTGGGGAACTAAAATCCCTGACCCGGGAACATCCCAACACAGGTTTTGGCGTTTCGTTGCGCACGCATTCTGGCGGCCACTATCTTTTGGCAAATTCTCGCATGCCTTTGCCGAAAACCAAATCTGCGGGCTTCCCTACGGGCCGCCGCCTGGCTTGTCTTGAGAACAGTGAATGTTTCAGTTCGATCGAAGTCCTCGCGGACTCTCGTGCTTATGAAACGATTACGCCCGGCGCCGAAGCGGCGATTCTCGGCAATGCCCTGAACCTGATCGCGCGGATCGATACGCTGACCAGTGGCCTGCCTGATCAAATCGAACATCCCGTCGCCGCGACTGGAACCGGAGGCTAACAATGGCGCGCAATGATCATCTTTTGTCCGTCGGAAACGAAGCACTAACCCCCATGACGTCAGCCATGTCGGCGCTGACAACGCAGATCGACCAGTTGACCGAGGTAGCGGACGCGCGCTCCACGGCGCGTCTTGCGACGCTGAAGACCAAGATCGAGAACTTTACTGCCAGTGTCACGCTGGTTGGTCAGGTTAAGGCGGGCAAATCCTCTATCGTTAATATTCTGGCGGGCCGTCCGGCCCTTTTACCGTCAGATGTGAACCCGTGGACGTCGGTCGTAACGACCTTGAACATCAACACCCGAACCGAGGGTGATACACGGTCAAAATTCACGTTCTTCGAACAAGAAGAATGGGACAACCTCACGATTGGTGGCGGTCGCTTGGGTGAACTTGCCAATCGCGCGGGTGCCGATGATGAGATGGATGATATCCGTCGCCAGATCGGTGAAATGAAGGCAAAATCCGAGGAACGTCTGGGCAAACATTTCGACCTGATCCTGGGACAAAGCCACCAATACGACTATTTCGACGAAGAACTGATCCAGCGTTATGTCTGCCTCGGGGATGAGGACGATCCTGACATCGACCCAAAAACCGGGCGTTTCGCGGATGTGACAAAATCTGCTGATCTGTTCATGGACATTCCGCAATACCCGATCTCGCTCAAGCTGTGCGACACGCCCGGCGTGAACGACACCTTCATGGTGCGTGAACAGATTACATTGCGCAGCCTGCGTGGGTCTGAGGTATGCATCGTGGTTCTTGCCGCAAGCCAGGCTTTGACCACCATGGACATGGCGCTGATGCGCATTATCGCGCAATTCGAAAATCGCCAGATTATCCTGTTCGTCAACCGCATTGACGAATTGGCTGACCCGGTCAATCAGGTCCCCGAAATTCGGGACCGCATTCAGGACACGCTCAAACAGAACAACATCGATGCAAATACCAGTGTCGTTTTTGGCAGCGCACTTTGGGCCGAGGCCGCGATTACAGGCAACCCTGACATCTTGAATGAAGAGTCGCGGCAGGCCTTAAATACGTTCTACCTTGCAGCCGGTTTTGGCGATCAGGCACCTTCGCTGGATAAAATCTGGGCGCTTTCAGGCCTGCCAGATCTGTTGCTCGCCATGAATGAACGCATCGCTGAGGGCGCAGGCAATCGCATGCTGGAACGTGTACGTCACCGGGCGCGCAACATAGCAAGCCAGATCCGCGCGACTGCGGTCGCAAAAAGCCTGTCAAACAGCGACGGGCTGGTGCGTGATCTTGATGGCGTTTCGACCGAAGAAGCGATCGCCAAGATCTCGGAGCAGTATGAAAAGAAAGCGGCGGAATTGACCGCGTCTCTGCGCGACAAAGTACTGGAACGCCTGAAATCCGCAGAGAGCAATTTTGTGAAACGTGCAACGGACTCGTTGATCTCGCACCTTGAGCAGAATGGCGAAGAAGGCACGTGGCAATACGATCCGGCCGGTTTGCGGACCTTGCAAAAAGCCGCTTATTTCAGCTTTGCTCGCGGTATGCGCAAAGAGGCTGGTGCGCTCTACTCCTCAGCGGCATCTGACATCGAAGCGCTGTACCACAAACTGCTCGGCAATCACTTGGGTGAGTTCGCCATTGAGGCACCAATCGTTCCGCGTGTGCCCCCACCGCTTGGGATCGGGCGTACAATAGCACTGGACCTGCAAAGCACTTGGTGGCGCCGTTGGTGGCAACGCCGAAAAGGCTTTGAAGCCTATGCAGCCGATTACACCCGACTGATCGCGTCCGAGGCGAATTCGATCACCAAAGATATCGAAGAAAACCAGATCGCAGCGGTTTTGGAAAATGTTCGGGCCATCCTGTCTGACTTCTTGCGTGAGCAGAAAGAGACATTGTTGACCATTTCGGCCTCTGCCGAAAAGGACGCCAGCCAGAACGCGGCGTTGATGGCAGGAACTGCGCCCAAGAAATCGCGGGACGAAATCCTGGGCGACATCCTAAAAGATCTTAGCAACGAGGCAGCATAAGTAGCGACATGGCAAAAGATTCACACATCCGCTTCGTCTCTCCTAAGGCTTGGGAACGCATCGAACTGTGGTCCCGCCGCAAGCCCATCTTTGCGCTTATGGGAGAATTCAGTGCTGGCAAATCCACGCTGATGAACTTTCTGCTGCGCTCGCATACTTTGCCAACGCAGGTTACGGCAACGCAATTGCCGCCAGTGTGGTTCAGTTGGGGTGACCAACCTGCGTATATCCAGCGGCCAGACGGAACGCGTGAAGAAATCGCCTTGGATCAATTGGAAGCTGTCGGCGTAAATGACGCCCAGTTCGTGCGCATCTTTGTTAAGGCGGACATTCTTGAGGCGGTCGATCTGATCGACACACCCGGCATTTCGGATCCAAAGATTGCGGACGACGTATGGCGTCGTGCGGTCGGTCAAGCCAACGGGGTGCTGTGGTGCACGCACGCAACCCAAGCGTGGCGTGAAACGGAACGTGCCACGTGGGTGTCTTTACCCGAACGCCTTCAGAACAACTCTTTGCTGCTTGTCACCCGTGCCGACGTACTGGGCGCAAAAGACCGTCAGAAAGTGCTGCGGCGCGTAAACCGCGAAGCTGGCCACCTGTTCAGCCGCTCCATCCTGTTTTCCGCGCGCGACGCGATCGTTGCACGGGACAAGAGTGGTGATGCCGAACTTTGGGCGCGCAGCGGCGGCGGCAAAATGGTCGACAGCTTCCTCGAGATTACTGAGCAAATCATGGATCATCGGGCTGAAATGCTGGCGCGTTACCAAGTCGATGACAGCATGTCTGAACAGAACGATGCCCCACGTGCGTTTATTGCCACGCCCGAAACGGCGTCGCCACTAACGCTAGTGGACTCTGTGGAAGACGAACAGGACGAGGTCGTCACCAACTTCCCGGTCCGACCTGCGCGCGTCGAGAAACGCGCAGACGACACTGAGCGCGCGCCGCGTATTGACTCGGACGAAGCTGAGCGTCTTCGCTCGGAAATGACGGCTTCTGTTGATGACATCGCTCCGATTGTCGAAACAAAAGAGCAAGAAGACGATCTGCGCGAGTTCTTCAAAGAAACGCCCAAACCGACGCTCAGCTTGTCTGACTCGGCTATTAACTTTGCCGAAGAGGACGAGTTCGACTTACTTGATAACAGTGTTTATGACGACGGAGAAGTGTCGCCAGAAATCGACAAGGTGTCGGATGAACAAACAGCGGAAGAGTCTGAAACCTTTATGGTTTCATTGGAAGACAAACTAGCTGCAACACCAGAACAGGCTGAAGACATCAGCGACGAAGATGACGAAACACCGGCAGACGTATCCGTGTCGTCAATCACCGCGCTGATGGCAGAACAGCCGAACGTGGATGAGGATGAGTTCGAGCCCGAACCGGAAACAAACGGTTTGATCGACATGCAAGTCGTTTCATTGCCAAACGCCAGTGGGTTGGAAGCAATGGATCGCCCTGAAAAACTGGAAGACTTGTTGAATGTCCCCGCCGGTTCGCCCCTGAGTGCTGCATCCATGTGGCGTGAAATCACTGAAGATGAAGAACTGCCCGAAGACACTGACGGTTTGAAAAAGATGTTCATATCGTTTCTGGAAGAGTTCGATCAGATCGCCGCTGAACATTTCGCACGTGGCAACAAAGGCACTGTTTCAGCCGTTCCTAATTCTAGCAAAGGCGGCGGAGCTGAGTGGCATGTATTGTAGCATGAAACAAAGTTAGAGAAGCAGAACGCACGATGTCTATCGAAGCAGCTTTGACCGACGCCATGGGCTCCATACCCGACTGCATTGCAGCCGGGTATGTCGATATGGAAACAGGGATGTTACTGGCAGCCCATTCACCAGATCCGGACGATGCGTCGGTTCTGGACAGTCTGGCTGTTGCTGTGGCCAACCTGTTTCAGAGCAGTGGTGTGAACGGGTTTGCAAACCTTCTGAAAGCAACAGGAAACGCAGAAGCGCAGGAAACTGGCTTTGGCGAAATCGCAGTATTTTCTGGGGACCGGATCAATATTCTGCTGCGCACGCGCGCCTACCCGGATCACGTCATCTGCTATGTCTGCCGCAACAGTGCAAATGTTGGACTGGCACTAACGAAATCGCATCTCAGCCTTGGGGCTGTGACGGCCGCAGTTTAACGGGACCAGAGGGGGTCACGGTATGATGGATACGGACATTCTCGATTTGCTCGAGGACATCGGACGCTCTTCAGTGGCGCGCCTGCATCCGGCCGTTACGCTGACGGGGGACACAACAAAAGCGCGACGCGAGCAGGTATTGCGTACCATTCGTGGCACAGTCCTGCCCCGTCGTTTGGAATTCACGGCCGCGAACGGAGATTGCCTGGCTATTGAAGTCAACAGCTCGCGCGTGACGGATGTGTTTCGCGTTCGCAATGGCGTTGTCCCTGATTTTGAGACGGAAGCTCGGGAAAGCCTCACTGGAAAACTGGCCCAAATCGTCACTGATATTGCCGCCGCGCCCGGGCCATTGGAATTGATTTCGTTGCAACCAGATACCGCGCTCGAGGCGGATGATGTCGGCATTACGTTCAGTGAAATCTCAAAGGCATGCGCCGGGATAGAAATCCCCGCAGAGCCCGTCGTTTCGATTGTGCCGGATCATCAAGATGCGCCTATGAGCGATCTTGAGGTTGTGACAAGCGATCAACTGGCCCAACAGTTCTATGACGCGTCTGAGCGTTTCGCAGTTGGGCGAGTTCTGTCAGACACTGACAAATCAGGCACGACGCTGCACGATGGTGTATGCGCAACTGACCAACCCGCACATGCCGATCACGACCTTCTGGCTCAGTTTGCGAAAGATCTGAACGGCTGGAACGCGGACATCGCAGCACAAGATGACCAACCGCAGCTTATTGTCATGCGACCAGAAGGTGGCAAGGGAACTGCGTTGGCTGTCTTGAAAGACGGCGACCAAATGGCTTTGGCTGTTCACGAGGCCCGCAAACTGGGCGCTGTCGTTAACCTTTGGAAATCACTGACGGGATCAGGAAAATGACCCAGCGTGAAACCTTCCAATTTTCTAAGAATTCGAACCGAGATTACGAGTTATCAGGGTAAGTGTTATGAGTGAAAATCACCGTCGCGAGTTAATTCGCATTGCCGAGGACCTTAACGGGCTCAGTAATGAAGAAACCCGCCAGTTCATTTCGCGTATCGTCACCGATCTTACCGATCTCAAGCCCTCAATCGCGTTTGTGGGTCAGATCAAGGCTGGCAAATCGCGCCTGATCAATGGATTCACGGGGCAAGCCGAGTTTTTGCCATCGGATGTGAACCCCTGGACGACCGTGATCACCGACATGCATTTCGGGCACCCGTCGGGACGTAAGAGCGGTGCAGAGTTCCATTTCTTTGACAATCGCCAATGGCAATCCTTGATCGCCGAGGGCGAGGAATTGCGCAACATGTTCCCCGATGACGAGGACAGCTATAAGCGCGAAATGATCGAGGAACAGGTTGAGGCCATGAAGAACCGCGCTAGGGCGCGTCTTGGCCTCAGCTATAAAGACCTGCTTGGTCAGCATCACGATCTGGAACACCTTACGACGGACGATCTTGCGCGCTATGTCTGCGCCGGGGACGATCCAACCGAGGCGGGCAACCATGATCCCGGTTCGGATCGCGGACTTTACAGCGACATCACGCGAAAGGCCGAAGTCTATTTTGACATCGGCCATTTCCCATTTCCCGTCACCGTTACCGATACGCCCGGGGTCAATGACCCGCTGTTGATCCGTGAAGAAATCTCGCGCCAATACCTCAAGGAATCCGACTTTTTCGTCGTCGTTTTGTCGGCGCACCAGGCTCTGTCGCGGGCGGATTTGAAACTTTTCCGACTCATGCAAGCGCTCGAACTTGGTCAGATCGTGGTTTTCATTAACCGCGTGGACGAGCTTGGCGGCGGCGCAGATGACGCCGTCAAAGTGCGGGCGGATGTTATAGACGGTTTGGACAAGGCCCTTGGCAACACCGATATCGACGTCTTGATGGGCAGTGCGCAATGGGCGCATTACGCTTTGACGGGTGACGACACGGGCGTGAACCACGATGACGTACTGGCATGGCTTCGTGCACATCCCGAGCAGATGAAGCAATATCTGGATGGTGTCGAAGAGATCAAACAAGGCCCGGGTCCAATCAGCCGCGAAGGTGTTTTGCGCTTCGCCGCGATGATCGCCTCGGGCTTGCCTGATCTGCGACGCCATGTGACCCAAGCTTTGACCGAAGGCCCCCGTGACGAGCAGCTACGGATGGCATGGCAACACCTGAACAGTTTTGCTCAGGGCGAGTTGGAGCGTTCGCGCGCCCATTTGCGTGCGATCGAAGAAGAACTCTCGGGCGATCCGGAAAATGAGGATGACAACGGCAAGACGCTGAAAGACCTGCGCGCGAAGGTCGCTGAGAAAACCGCCGAAATCACCGATGGAATGGACGACGTTCTGGCGAACCTGCGGGGCGTCATGGATGACACCGTCGCCGAAGCTGTTTCGGACGTTGTGCGCGGCCCCAACGGTGATTCACCGCTGCTCGCCAAGGGCGGGGAAACCGAATTGAATTTCGGACCATTGCGAGATCGTATGCGCGAGCTTGTTCAGGGGGCCACGCAGGTTGTTCGACAACGCATGCTGAGCGAGCTTTACGCGATTGACATGCAAAGCAACGCCGCATTACGCGCCCTGCCCGGTTGGCAGGATCATAACGACAACAGAATGAACACAAGCGCTGTTCGGTGGTTCCGCCCGGACACAACGGCACTGACACGTGGCATAACCGTGGAACTACGCGTGACATGGCTGTCACGATTGATCTCACGCAAAAGCGTGGTGTCGCGGGCAGAGAACATGATCATCCAGGAATTCGAGATGATCGGCGACGATCTTGTGGACACCGCCCGTAGTGACCTGCTGGAAAGACTGAATACAGTGTTGGATCATTATCTGGCACTTTTGGCAGGACATCTTGAATCCCGCGCCGGTGTAGGGGAAACCAACGCCAAAGCCGAAGCACAAAAGGCGTACAACGAAGCCCGGCGTGTTGCGGATGAACTGGATGCTGTTTTCGGCACCGACCCCACGAAAGAGACTTTACCTGAGGCTGCGGAATGATCGAATTTCCCGGAACCGAGCAGGAAGTGCGCAAACTCGAGCGCTTTCTGACCGCGACTGAAAACCTGGCGTCGGACACCAGACTTGATGATATGCGTGCGCGTGCGCTGGCTCATGCAGAACGTCTTTCAAATGCGGTGAATATTGGTTTTGCGGGGGAATTCGGCGCAGGTAAATCCAGCCTGGCCAACATGCTTGCCGGTGCGGACATACTGCCGACGGGTCCACAGCACTTAAAACTGCCGTTGGTGATCGTGGCCTATTCGGACGTGCCAGAAACAACGGTTGGCTGGTGGGGAAAAGAGCCCAAGGTGTATTCTGGGGTCGCCTTGGAAAAAGCCGCCGCCGACAATCCGGACTTTATTTCAGTAGGTCTGAACACTCCTGCCTTGCAGGAAATCTCGCTATTCGATCTGCCGGGCTCTGGCGCACTGGACGACTCGTACAAAACCACGCTTGAGCTGTTGAAATTCGTGGATTGCGCGATCTGGTGCACGAATGGAACGCATGCATGGCGCGAAACCGAACGCCATTTGTGGTCGCAGGTCCCACAGGAATTACAGCAAAACAGCCTGTTGGCTGTAACCCATGCTGATCTTCCGCCGGTGCGGGATTCATTGGACCGTGTCGTCGCGCGTCTCAACAAGGAAAAGGGTACTCTGTTTAACTCAGTTGTACCCATTGGCACCCCTGTCGCGGTTCGCGCGATGGCGCAAGAGCCTGAACCAGATTTCGATATGTGGGAAACCTGCGGTGGGCAAAATCTGGCCGAGCAGGTTCTACAAGTCGCTTCGAACCGGCGACAGGCCGACATCGACGCCGCGCGTTTAGATATCGAGAAGGACTTCGGCCCGTACCTTGAAGAGTTGGACATTCCTGATGTCGACCATACCCAACCCGACGCACAGCCCATGCAATCGGTGCTTGAAGCGGCGCTTCCACCATTGGAAAACCCAATTCTGGAAGATTGGCTGGCCGCTATCGCAAGCATTTACGAAGACCTAAAGGAATCGTCTGATATCGATCCCGCGTCTTTCCTGAACAGTTGCCAGGAGATTGTCGAAGACTTTGCGGAACGTCTGGAACAAGGCGGGGAAATCGACCCGGATGCTGACTGGATTCCGGCAGAGTTCGAAAAAGCCACCGACCTTTTGCTATTGTTGCAGTTCGAAAGTGGCGACGCACCGTTGAAAGACGCCGTAAGTATTCTGGCACAGCTAAGCGACAACCTCGCCTGGGCTGGTAGCCGGGCAGGCACGGCGCAACCCAGAACCGGCACGTAACACGATCTCGTTAAAATTGAGCGGCAAAACAGCGATTCGTCGTGTCAAGAATCATGTGCGCATTGTTTCGGAATCGCGCAACAATCTTTGAAAAACAGGCTTTCAGTCCGCAGTTTTTTACTGGCGACACTCAATATATTGATCACGCGGTGAAATGAATACAATATGTTGATTTCTTCCCGACCCCGTTCTCAGTGAAGCCATGAGGCGGCCCCAATAAAGTCAAATTTGAAACGTCTAACGTACTTAGTTGTCCTGCGGTTGTGTTTGGTCGTGAGTTGACGGGCTGTTTATCGGGTAAAGCAACCGCAAAATGATTAGAATGGGCGGGAAGAAATGAGCCATAACCAGGCTGTCGATGCGACGCACGACGAACCGAAAATTGAAGGATTGCAACCGGGTGCCAAGCTTCTGCGAGGCCAGTATGAGATCCTGCGCTTTATCAGCAATGGCGGCTTCGGGATCACGTATCTGGCCCGTAACAGCCTCGAGCGCGAGGTTGTCATTAAAGAGTGCTTCCCAGGAGCTTTGTGCCAACGCGATGGCGACCTTGTCGAACCGATCGACCCTGCACACAAAGAAGACTTGCGGGCCATCATTGACCTGTTCATTCAGGAAGCACGCAACCATGCACGATTGGTACATCCCAACATCGTAGATGTGCACCAGGTCTTCGAAGACAACAACACAGCCTACATCGCCATGGATTACATCCGGGGCTGTGACCTGCTGGACTACGTCGAAAACCCCGAAAACAAAACCGGACCGGACTTTATCGTATCGGTCACCGAAAAGATGCTTTCTGCGGTGTCATTCATCCACCAAAGCGGAATGCTGCATCGCGATATTTCACCTGACAATATCCTGATCGATGAAAACGGTGAGCCCGAGCTGATCGATTTCGGCGCGGCCCGCGAGCAGGCCGCAAACCAATCTGCTGCTTTGCTGACCCTGCGCGTCATCAAGGACGGATATTCACCGCATGAGTTCTATGTGCGCGGTGCGGAACAAAACCCAAGCAGCGACCTCTATGTTCTGGCGGCGACGCTGTATCATGCGATTAGCGGTGAGCGTCCAGTCGACGGGCAAACACGACTGAACGCGTTCAACAACAGCCAAAATGACCCCTATGTGCCTTTGGCGGGCCGCTACAAAGGTTACCCCAAGGATTTCCTCGAAGCGATCGACAAAGCGATGGAAGTTCACGCAACTGATCGTCTGCAGACCGCATTGGACTGGCTGCGCATGTTCCGGGGCCCGGGCGTAATGTTCGACACATTCGAATACCGCCCCGTCTCGGTCATTGTCGCAATGGACCGCAAGGACGAGGCCGCCGAAAAGGCGCGGATCAAGGCCGAAAGCGAAAACGCCGAGGCGGTCGTTACTGCGTTGTTGGCGGGGAACCCCGATATCGCCCTGGGTCACGAGGACAAAAAAGAAGACGAGCTCGCGACCTACAAAGCGCCCGAAGAACCTCCTGTTGCGGTCGATACCGTGGTCAAAAGCGGATCAGGTGGCGGAGCCAGATTGATGGCTGGCGCGGCATTTGTAGCTATCGCTGTGGCAGCTGGCGGCTTCCTTCTGCTGACCGGAGAAAAAGAAACGCAAGCTCCAGACACTTCGACCGTGGCGCCGACAATTGAGCCTGTCATCGCAGCCGTCGAACCGGTTGTCGAAGAAATTGAGGTAAGTTCCGAGCAAACACCCAAGCAGGTGGAACCAGAGCCAGAACCTGTCGAGCAGACCCTGGCTGAACCGGCTGCCATAGAAGAGGCTGAAGCCCCGGCAGCTGGTGCCCCTGCTCTGGAAACCGCAGTCGCTGAAACCCCTGTTGTTGAACCCATTGAGCCGGTTGTACTGGCTGAAAACCAAATTGAGTTTTCGGTTTGGGACGTGGATATCCCGTTCCAGTTTTCCAGACGGCGTGCCTCGACCGGTAACGTAATTGCCGTGACAGATGTTGACCCGTCGCTGGACCTGTCAATCGTGGGCGAGTGGGTGCAGAAGGGCGCGGCAATCTACACGCTCAACGGTGAACCCGTTCAGGCAGGGTCAAGCTTTGCCGCGCAGGTTCTGAACGATCCGAACGTGGATCCTGATGGCTACATTCGTGTCACTGCCCGTTATCGCTCGCTTGGCGAAACACGCGCTCAGAATGGGCTATTGGCTTTGCCGGCAACGCGGATGGTTGGCCTGGAAAACGGATATGGCTTTACGATCACGAACCCTGACGGAGCAGGATGGTCGACGGTTGTAAAAACAGTTCCTGCAGACGCTTCCGGGGACCTGCAAGCCGGTGACGTGCTGATGTCTGAAGCACAGACCAGCACCGTAATCGACACCCCGGAAAGCTTGAAGACGTTGTTGGCGTCCATGGTAGCCGATGGCATGCCACAAGCCCGCCTGACTGTTTTGCGCAATGGTGAACCCACCGATGCCGTCATGAAACTGGCGCAGGAGTAATCAACCCGGATCGTTTGTAACCCGCCAGTGTGTGTTTGCTGAGGGCCGTGTGGTGAACCACACGTCCCCGACGGGGACCGGCCCGTCGCGGAAAGTGAGAGTGACTTTGGTTTTCAATCATCAGTGCCCTTGCGCGATCCCGCGCAGAGGTGAGTAGCAGCCCACGGGTTAAAATCCCGTGCCGAGAAACAAAGGTGTCGTCACCATGTTCAAATACAAAAGCCCTCTCAGCCGGCTTCTCGAAGGTGCCGGCAAACCAAAAGAAAACGAAGCCGAAGACGCCGTCTCGGTAGACGCGGATAAACCTGAACCGATCGCGGATTTCAACGCGCTTCGTGTGGCTCTGGCCGGCAACAACATCCCGTCTTCAGACAGCTACGAGGATGCTGAGGATTTGATCCCTGAAGAGGAAATGTCCGATTTCTCCGAAGGTGACACAGATGAAACTGTCGACGCCGAAGAAGAGAATATTTTGGCCGACGTTGCCGCCGAAATTGATGATACGGCAGACATGGCAGTTGAGGATGCTGATCCGGTCGTTACGTTGCACGTAGCCACCGAAGAGGTTGCCGAAGAAGAGGAAGAAGAAATCGTCCTGTTTGACGCGACTCCAGAAGAGGCCATCGTCGAAGAAGACGTACAAGACGATGAGACCCCCGAGGAGCCCATCGTCGAAGTTGTAGCCGAAGACCCTGCACCACAGCCGGAAGAGGCCGAGGAAGTCGTCGTCGCTGAGACCATTGCGACGCCACCGGCCCCGGAGCCAGCACCCGCCGACCGTCGTGGGCGCGTGAAAACCACTTTCCTTGGTTTTGAGCGCGCAGACACGCACGTTCAGGATCTTATCGAAACCTCGGAACCCGTAGCCAAAGCGGAAACCGCGCAAGAGACGTTCCCCGTCGGTTGGTTGGTCGTTACTGCCGGGCCTGGCCGTGGATCGTGCATCACGCTGACCGAAGGATTGATGCAGATCGGCCGCAATGACGATCAGGCGATCCAGCTTGATTTTGGGGATACCGGCATTTCCCGCAGCAATCATGCCGTAATCGCCTACGACCCCGAGGATCGTAAGTGCTACCTGGGTCACGGCGGCAAGGCCAACCTGGTGCGCCTGAACGGGAAACCGGTTCTTAGCACAGTCGCGTTGGCAAGCGGTGACCTGATCCGCATCAGCGAAACATCTATCCGCTTCGCCGCTTTCTGCGACGAAGGCTTTGACTGGCGGGACGCTTAATAGATGCTGGCGACCCCTGCATACGACATTGCGCTGATACTCGATCAGGGTCAGCGTGAAACGCAGGAAGATGCGGTGGCCTCTCGCACATTCGACGGGGCCAACGCAGGCTATATCGTTGTTGCGGACGGAATGGGTGGACACGCCGCTGGCGAAGTCGCATCTGACCTTGTGATCAAAGCGTGGCACGAAGCTTTAGATGCGTATCTGGAAAGCGAAGCACCGTCCGAAGCGGACCTGATCGACGCCCTTCCACTTGCTGCAATGCAAGCCAATGCAGCAGTGGCAGCGTATTCGGACGAACAAGGTGAAGGGTTCAACATGGGTTCCACCCTTTTGGGTGTGCTTATGCTGGGTCGTCGGGTCTATTGGATTTCGATCGGCGACAGCCCCCTATACCTTTTCAGGGACGGAATTCTGCACCAGATCAACGAAGATCATTCGATGGCTCCGGCCATTGATGCGCAGTTTGCCAATGGCGATTTGACCGAAGACGAGGCCGCCAACCACCCTGACCGCAATCAACTGACTTCGGTCATCATGGGTGCGGCGATCCCCAAAGTGGACTGCCCCGAAGAGCCACTGACGCTCAGCGTTTCAGATGTGCTTTTGGCGGCAAGTGATGGGCTGCAATACCTCAGCAACGCTGAGATCCTGTCCATCCTCTCAGAAAATGCAAACGCCTTGGCACAGGATATTGCCGACGCTTTGCTTCAGGCGCTGCGCGTCAAGAATGACCCCGATCAGGACAATATCTCAATCGGTGTCGTGAAATTAACAAGAAACGAATGAAGGCAAAGCGACAGGACACATGAGACCTCATCTTATTATCTCCAGCCTTGCACTTGCGGCCGCAACTGGCGCGGCCTCTGCGCAAGAGGCATGCTCAACATACGAAATTCAACGCGGGGACAGCCTGCGCGAGCTGACAATCCAAGTCTATTCGACTGAAGACTTCAGCATCATCTTCGACGCAAACCGGGACGTGATTGGCAACAACCCCAACATAATCCGGGTTGGCGATATCTTGACCCTTCCATGCCTGGAAGACGTAGGGCGCGCGCCTGCTGCACCTTCGACCGAAGCCGAAGCCATGGCAGCCGAGATGGCATCCGAATTGGTCAAAGCCGCGGAAGAACGCGCGGCAAAAGCAATAGCCGACGCAGAAGCCCGTGTCGCAGCTGCGGAAGCAGAAGCCAAACAAGCAAGTCAAGACGCGGTAATTGCAGCCAAAGCAGCCGCCAAGCGGGAAATCGAGGCAGCCCGCAGCGAAGCCGCCGCCTTGATCC
The DNA here is from genome assembly GCF_056533365.1 of Ruegeria sp. G5. Lineage (NCBI taxonomy): Bacteria > Pseudomonadati > Pseudomonadota > Alphaproteobacteria > Rhodobacterales > Roseobacteraceae > Ruegeria > Ruegeria sp. G5. Next base: position 187,899 of record NZ_JBQFOK010000003.1, read on the forward strand.
GAGAAGCCGACACTGGTGAAAGCCCCGAAATCCGTGAGCGTCAGCTGCTACTGATTACGGGCGGAAACTACGCCCCATTTACCGACGAAGCCCTGCCTAATCGCGGCTTGTATACGGATTTGGTGGAAACCGCGATGTTGCGCGCGGCACCGGAACAGCCTTACAAAATCCAATTCGTCAATGATTGGTCGTCGCATCTGGACCTTCTGATGCCAACACTGGCATTCGATGCAACCTTCCCTTGGTCGCGTCCGAATTGCGAAGAAGCCACGGCACTTTCGGAAAGTGACCGTGAACGGTGCGAGACCTACAACTTCTCGAACCCGTTCTACGAAGTCGTTGACACGTACTTTGCGCTAGAAGGCTCTGGTTACGAGACTACTCTGACTCATTCCGATTTTGTTGGCGCAACGATTTGCCGGCCCGAAGGATGGTCACTGTCGCATATGGATGCCGTCAGCTTGCATGAACCAATCATCGAGTTGATGCGCCCCGTTTCGCCCGATGACTGTTTTCACGCGGTCATGGACGGAACAGCCGATATCGTCGCGATCGAAGCTCATCTGGCAGAAGAAGCGATCGGACGTCTGGGCTATCGTCACAAGATTATCGAAAACCCCAACCTCGCGGCGATCAAGTCGCTTAACGTTATGACCCACAAAGATAATCCGGATGGGGAAGCGATCCTTGAGACGCTCAACCAGGGTCTTTCAATTATGCAGCAATCCGGCGAATGGCGCGACATCGTGTCGACCGCTCTGCGCTATCAAATGGAAAACGGCTAAGGCCAAAAACTAGCCTGACAAGAAAAGTCTGGAGGAAGTGGACATGTTTAACAAGAAACTGAAGAAAGCCGTACTTTCGGCAACTGCCCTAACAGCCCTGAGCGCCGGCGCCGCCGCCGCGCAAGAGGCATGCACCAACTACACGGTGCAAGATGGTGACACGATGGCAACCATCGCCATCGCGGCTTATGGTACCTCGAACTATCAGCCGATCTTCAACGCGAACCGCAACCAGATCACAGATCTGGGCGCGCTTGAGCCTGGTCTGGTTCTGGCTCTGCCCTGTGAGGATGGCAGCTTGCCCAACGGCCAATCCGCGCAAGAAATCATCGCTGAGCAGGAAGAACGCGCCGCAAGCGTTAAACGCACCAACGTCTACGCTCCGCCAATCAAAATGGTGGCGGGCAACGGTTGGGAACCTTTCACAACTGAATCACTGGGCGGCGGTGGCATCATGACCCGTCTGGCGACCACCAGCTTGCAGCGTGCAGGTAACAGCCGTGACTACTCGGTCAGCTTCGTAGATGACTGGAGCTCGCACCTGGATACGCTTTTGCCACTTGGTGCTTTCGACATCTCGATCGCTTGGACTGTGCCGGATTGTACAAACCGCTCGTATGAATGGTCTGCCGAAACCGAGGCCCGCTGCACACAATTCGTTGCAAGTGTTCCGGTCTATGACGTCGTTGGCGGTTTCTACACTCTGCCAGAAAGCGAATACACGAACGCCACGAGTTTTGCTGACCTTGAAGGTTCGACCATTTGCCGGATGCAAGGCTGGAGCATGGTCGTTCTGGAAGAGGTGGGCCTTAACCGTCAAAACAGCACCGTAATCCAGCCGAACTCGGCACGCGAATGTCTTGACGCCGTTCTGACTGGCACAGCAGATGTAGCCGCATTCGAAGTTGAACTGTTCGCTGCGACAATGAAAGACATGGGTTTGACTTCGTCCGATATCGTTGAAAACCCCTATGTTTCGACCCTGTCGTCGATGAGCTTCCTCGCACACCGCACCAACCCCTTTGCACGTGAATACATTGCGATGATGAACAAAGGGCTGGTCGAGATGCGTGAATCCGGCGAATGGTACGCGATCATCTCGGACACCCTGCGTGAGCAGAACGAAAAGCTGAACGCTGCATCGAACTAAACCTGCCGAGGGGACCAGAAGATGTTCTGGTCCCTTCTTGCAATCTATGACCACGGCCTACTGCCCTACGGGAAACCCCGAATAGGCAACAGCCACACCGACAAATAGATTGCGATCAACCCTACCGGAGAGGCTTCGACCTCCCCACTCACTCAAAAAGGGACCGACTTTGGGGGTCGGTCCCTTTTTAATTCTGGTAACACTTACCTCGTCTTGAAACGAGGTCGGCCGCTCAGACGATCAACGCATTCAGCGTTGCGCTTGGACGCATGACAAGTGCGGTTTTTGCAGGATCTGTGTGGTAGTACCCCCCCAAATCCGCAGCTCCGCCCTGTGCCGTCGCCAACTCTGACAGGATAGTCTCTTCACCGTCAGCAAGTGCTTTGGCCAAAGGTGCGAATTCGGCAGCCAGTTCCGCATCATCCGACTGGGCAGCCAATGCCTCGGCCCAATAGCGTGCAAACCAGTAGTGGCTGTCGCGGTTGTCAGGCTGCCCAACTTTCCGGCTTGGAGATTTATTGTTGTCCAATATCCCTTGGGTCGCCGCCTCAGCAGCTGCACCCAGAACGCCAGCTTTGGCGTTTCCTTTGCTGTCGGCCAAGAAGTTCAGCGATTCACCCAACGCACAGAACTCACCCATCGAGTCCCACCGCAAATGGCTTTCTTCGACCAATTGCTGCACGTGCTTCGGTGCCGACCCACCTGCCCCGGTTTCAAAGAGCCCACCACCGTTCATCAGTTTGACGATCGACAGCATTTTGGCCGAAGTTCCCAGCTCCAAAATTGGGAAAAGATCGGTCAGGTAGTCCCGCAGAACGTTGCCGGTAATAGCAATCGAATCCTTACCCGCGGTGATAGTCTCCAACGACTGGCGAGTTGCTTCACGCGGTGCCAGGATCAGGAACTTGTCGGCAACGCCTGCTGCTTCCAGCGCCGGTTTCACGTATTTGATCAACTCAGCGTCGTGGGCGCGGTTTTCGTCCAGCCAGAAAATCGCCTCAGACCCGGTCAGGCGCTGCCGGTCCATTGCAAGCTGAATCCAGTTCTCGATTGGCGCTTTCTTGACAGTGCAAGACCGCCAGATGTCACCCTGTTCCACATCATGCGAGTGTAGTGTTTCGCCATTGGCAAGAACGATCCGGATCACACCATCAGCGGGCGCTTCGAAAGTTGTGGGATGGCTTCCGTATTCTTCAGCTTTCTGCGCCATCAGACCCACGTTGGCGACGGCACCGGCAGTCGCAGGATTCAATGCGCCGTTGGCTTTGAAGAAATTGATCGTTTCATCGTAAACAGGTGCATAGCAGCGGTCAGGGATCACACAGTTTGTATCACCTTTCGCACCGGTCTCATCCCAACCTTTGCCACCCGCACGAATTACAGCGGGCATCGACGCGTCAATGATCACATCGGACGGCACGTGCAAGTTGGTGATGCCCTTATCGCTATCGACCATGTACATGGATGGACGGTCACCCGTGATTGCGTCAATGGCAGCCACGATATCCGCATTGCCAGCGACCCGTTCCAATAGGTCTCCCAGACCTGAGTTCGGGTTCACGCCCAAGGCATCCATCTCGGTGCCAAATTTCTCGAACACGGGGGCCAGCCACGCCTTGACCGCATAGCCAAAGATGATCGGGTCCGAGACCTTCATCATCGTGGCTTTCATGTGCAGCGAGAACATGGTGCCGTCTTTCTTGGTGTCTTCGATCGCATCTGCCAAGAAGGCAGACAGCGATTTGACGGACATGAATGTTGCATCGGCCACAGTACCTTCGGCCAACGGCCAACCGTCTTTCAGAGCGGTAACGCTGCCGTCTTTACCAACGAACTCGATCTTTGCATCACCCGCCTGCGCGGCAGTGATCGTCGCCGATTTTTCGTTCGCATAAAAGTCATTGCCCGACATGGACGAGACTTTGGTTTTGCTATCCGAAACCCATTCACCCATCGAATGCGGGTTCTTTTGGGCGTAGTTCTTCACAGCGCGCGCTGCACGACGGTCAGAGTTACCTTCGCGCAGAACGGGGTTCACGGCAGAACCTTTGATGGCGTCATAACGCGCCCGGATCGCCTTTTCCGCGTCAGTTGCAGGCTCTTCGGGGTAAGTTGGGATGTCATAGCCCTGCGACTGCAGCTCTTCGATGGCAGCCACCAACTGCGGAACCGAAGCCGAGATATTTGGCAATTTGATTACGTTCGCGTCAGGTGTCTTTACCAATTCACCCAGTGCAGCCAGATCATCGGTGATACGCTGATCTTCTGTCAGGTTCTCAGGGAAGGTCGCCAGAATACGCCCCGCCAGAGAAATATCTTTGGTGCCAACACTCACACCCGCGGCCGAAGCGAACTTGCGAATGATGGGCAGGAATGAGGCGCTGGCCAGCTCGGGCGCTTCGTCTACAATGGTATACAATATGTCGAAGTTCGATTTATCTGCCATATTCTTTTACCTTTTTTAAGCCTTTCGGGGCGTGCGATCCAAGAGTGTGCCACTTTTTCGTGGCGTGGGCGGGGCGCGTTTAACCTACCGCCCCAACGGTGACTCTGATTTGACAGGGTTTCCCTTAAATGACGTTTGGCTTGGGATCAATCGTATCAACCCGCGCATTTTGACACGTTTTGCGGAAAACCGCGTCATCCAGCGGGTTCTGCACAGAAATCAGACACCCCAAGTGTCGCTAAGCTTGTATCCGCCGGGCCAAGGGTCATCCGGGTCTAACATGTGTTGATGGGTCCCGGTGATCCAACCTCGACCGCTGATTTCAGGAATTATCGCGGGTCTGTCCGCCACAACGGTTTTTTCAACGATCTGTCCGGTAAAGCGCGATCCGATAATAGAGATCGCTTCCAGGGTTTGCCCAACGGCCAGTTGCCCCTTTGCCGCCATCAGCGCCATACGAGCGGATAGCGCCGTTCCGGTAGGCGAACGATCTACCTTGCCCGGCTGCACCGCAACCGCCGACTTGCTGGCAAACCCCGTTTCGGTTTCTTCAAGCGGGCCGCAAAACGCGCAGAAAGAGATATGCGACCAGTCCGGGTTTTCAGGATGATTAAATCCAAGCTGATCGGTAGCAGCATTGGTTATTGCAATTCCCGCACGCGCAATATCGCGGGCTTCGTCCTCGACGATGTCGAACCCCAGCTCTGTCGCATCGACCACAACGAAACTGTCGCCGCCATACGCTGTGTCTACGGTTAGCGTTCCCAGACCCGGCACTTCGAGTGGCACCCCGATCTGACCCGCAAAGCTGGGCACGTTCTGCACATAGATGCGCTCGGCTTTGCCTTGCCGACATTCGGCCCGAACGTGCACCAGCCCGCCGGGCGCCTCGAGCGTCAAGGTCGTTACGGGCTCTTGCATGGGTACGATTCCGCTGTCCAACAGAACGGTCGACACACAAATTGCGTTCGACCCGGACATTGGCGGATTGTCCTCCGGCTCCATGATAATAAACGCAGCGTCCGCCTCGGGGTGTTTGGGAGGAACCAACAGGTTTACATGCCGAAAAACACCGCCGCGGGGCTCATTCAGTACGAAGTTGCGCAAGGTCTGATCGCGTTCAATGAACGATCGCTGCTCCCACAGTGTTTGTCCCGGTGGTGGCAGAACACCGCCCACGATCACATCTCCAACTTCACCTTCTGCATGGGCGGAAATCACATGAACGGTTTTTATGCTGCGCATGCCCGCTCCTTAAAACCTGCTGGGGGCATATGGATGCGTTGAAATTGGATCAGCATCCCCGTCTACCATCGCACCAACCATCTCGGCTGTCCCGGCAGATTGGGTCAAACCCAGATGCCCATGCCCAAAGGCGTAAATCACATTGGACGCTTTCGGCGATGAACCAATGACCGGAAGACTGTCAGGCAAAGATGGGCGGAAGCCCATCCACTGCGTGCCACCCTCTGTATTCAAACCCGGCAGGAACCGAGCAGCCTTTTCCAGCAAAGTATCAGCACGTTTGAAATTCGGAGGCAGGTTTAACCCGCCCAATTCAACCGCACCCCCTACCCTAACGCCGCCATTGATCCGGCTGGCCACAAAGCCGTGGCGCGAAAAAGTCAGGTGCATGCGTAGGTCAAACGCGCCGGGCGGCAGGGTTGTGTTGTACCCACGTTCGGTTTCAAGCGGGATGTGATCGCCCAGTGTCCGTGCAAGATGATGTGACCATGCGCCCGATGCTACGACTACCTTTCTTGCATCCAGATCACCATCTTCAGTGGCGATACGAACCCCGCTTTCCAGCGCTTCGAGTCCCCAAATTTCCCGCGTTTCAATACGACCCTGACGTTCGCGAAACGCTTTGGCCAGGTATTCGACCCATTTTTTAGGGTCGACCGTGTTTAACCAGTTCGGGGTGTAACCCGCATGCGTAAAGCGCTTGCTGAGGCCCGGTTGCTTTTCTGCGATGGCTTCCGGGCTTTCCAGCAGCTCGAACGCGATACCATGGGCGCGTTTCAAATCCCACGTTGGTAGGCTGGCGCGAAACTCGGCCTCAGATTCATAAAGCTGCATCTGGCCGTCGCGCTGCATCATATGCTCGCCGTCCACCGTAGCAATAAGCCGATCCAAAGCCGCGCTGGACAGCTTCATGAGATTGGCTTGCGCTTCAAGCAGCGCGGTATAACGATGTGGTTGGCTGGCACGCCAGAACCGATACATCCAAGGCGCGATTTGCAGCGCATAGGACGGGGGTATGGACAAAGGCCCCAGCGGATCCAACAGCCATTTGGGCGCTTTTCGCATGATACCCGGTGTTGCCAGCGGCTCGACCTCGGAAAAGGCAAAAGCTCCGGCGTTCCCGGCTGATGTCTGGGCTGCCACACCGTCCTTGTCCAGAACCAGCACGGAATGTCCACGACGTTGCAGTTCCAGCGCTGTCGTAATGCCAATTACGCCTGCACCAATGACCACAATCTGGTCAGTCATAGTTCGATCCCCGCGCGGAATGGGTCCTGTTCCACAAAAACAAGTTTGGTTTCTGCTGTGACGAAAGCCTGGCCTGTGATCGACGGGATAACTCCGCCGTTTGAACCCGGTTGATAGGACAAAGTGTACGAACTGCCGATCACACTTTGCTGGATGATCTCTTCACCGGGGGCTAACACCCCGTCTGCAGCAAGGCACGCCAAAAGTGCCGAACACCCTGTGCCACATGGGGATCGGTCATAATTGTCGTCGGGACACAGCACAAAGTTCTTACCGTGTATATTATGGTCCGCAACGGCATCCTGAAAGATCACGTGATCAATCGGCTCTCCAAGCTCGCCACCGATACCTTGGGCGATCGAAGCCTCGCGGATAGCAACAGCCAAATCGGTAAGCGCCCGGATGTTTTCCGGTGCCACAGGCACAGGGCTGGGATCGACAATAAAGAACCAGTTCCCACCGTAAGCCACATCACCGATGACAGACCCATGTCCGGGAACATCTAGCGGCACATTGCGGTGCACGCGTCGGCTTTCGATATTCTGAACGGTTACGGTGTTTGCATCATGTAATTCGACCGTAACGACACCTGCCGGAGTTTCGATGCGGTGTGCTCCTATTCCAATGCGCCCCAGCTTAGCCAATGTGACTGCCAGACCAATCGTCCCATGCCCACACATACCCAGAACAGCATCGACGTCAAAGTAGATCACTCCGGTGACGCAGGACGGGTCAACGGGCTCAACCAGCAAGGCTCCGACCATTGCAGGTTGCCCCCGCGGCTCGAGCATGATGGACCGATAGAAAGCCTGAAACTCGGTGGCCAACCTTTGCGCCCTGCCCGCCAATGGACCGGAACCCAGATCGGGAGCGCCATCCAATATGACGCGCGTAGGCTCTCCTCCGGTATGGCTGTCGATTACATGCACTCGGCGATTACTCCACCCTGTTTGCTCCAATCTGCAAACCAAGTTTTAAACAGAGCATATTGCTGCTCGCAATAGATGCGCTGTGCGTCTGTCAGTTCATCGGTTTCGTTGAAATGCAGGCGGTATTCCTGTTCACCATTCAGCACCAGCAGATGCTTGTAGTAGAGAACCAAATCCGGGCCCTCATCAAAGCTCGACAAAACATGGATGGCTTCGGTCAACTCTTGCGCACGTTGTCGGGCCTCTGCATTCCCCTGTGCAGCTTTTTGGGAAAGTGCGGCCAACAACAAGGCTTCGCGTGGCAGCGCAGTACCGATACCGGTGATTGACCCGGTCGCACCGCAATTGACGAAGCCGTGATAGACCTCGGTGTCAACACCAACCATCAGCGTCACCTGATCATCCTGACTGGTGATGTTTTCAGCGGCGTACCGCAGGTCATCTTTGCCACCAAATTCCTTGAACCCAATCAGGTTGGGATGTTCTGCACGCAAGGCAAAGAACAGATCAGCGCGCGTGGCAAACCCATAATATGGGCTGTTGTAGATAATCGCGGGTACATCCGGCGCGGCAGACAGAATTGCTTTGAAGTGATGTTTTTGCGCATTTGGAGAGCTGCCCCGAGACAGGACACGCGGTATCACCATCAAACCAACTGCACCCATCGTTTGAGCATGCGCCGCATGAGCCACTGCCGATTTGGTATTGATCGCGCCCGTGCCGACCACCACTGGCAAACCGGCTCCTACCAGACATTCCACCCCTTCCATTCTTTGCTCATCAGTCAGCAAAGGCCAATCACCCATCGAGCCGCAATAAACGACCGCAGACATCCCCGCTTCGATCATTTGCTGACCCTTGCGTACCAAAGCTTCGAAATCAGGCAGTCGGTCTGCTGTGCAGGGTGTCATGAGTGCAGGCATCGTGCCCGAAAAGACATTGGTCGACATTGGCGTTTCCCTTTGTTTAACCGCAGGTGCGAGACACATGAGTGTCTCCTTTTTACCTGCGTTATCGGATATTGGATACAAAATCCAGAGTAATTTCTGCAAACAAAAGGCGCCGAGTTTTCACCCAACGCCTAAGATCTAACTGCTGGAAATTCTTAACGCAGTCGTAAACCTGTTTCGCTGTCAAACAACATGGCGCGTTCGGCTCGGATCGCGATGCCAATTTTAGAACCTTGCTTGCTGCGCTCGTCTTCACGCTCTTCCACGATCAGCTTGTCGCCATTCGATGTCAGCAGGTAGGAATAGCTGACACCACCAAGCGCCTCGGTCAAATCGACGGTACATGTATCACCAGATCGGTCGACTTGAATGTGCTCGGGCCGGATACCAAGCGTCACTTTTGTTGCACCTGCCGGAACCGCAGCGGTGACCGGTAGCTCTTGGCTGATAGCCGGATGAACGACCCGACCATCCACGATATCGCATTCCAGGAAATTCATAGCGGGTGAACCGATAAAGCCAGCAACAAATTTGTTGTCGGGATCACGGTACAAATCCATCGGCGCACCGACTTGTTCGATCCGACCATCGCGCAATACAACGATCTTGTCGGCCATGGTCATGGCCTCAACCTGATCGTGCGTCACATAGATCATCGTCGCACCGATTTCATTGTGAAGACGCGCGATTTCAACGCGCATTTCAACGCGCAGCTCTGCATCAAGGTTTGATAGCGGCTCGTCGAACAGGAAAACCTCTGGGCCGCGGACGATGGCGCGACCAATGGCAACACGCTGGCGTTGACCACCCGATAACGCCTTGGGCTTACGCTTGAGGTATTGATCCAGCTTCAGAATATTCGAAGCTTCCTGCACCTTTTTGTCGATTTCAGCCTTGGGCACACCGTTCATGCGCAGACCAAATCCCATATTCTCGGCCACGCTCATATGCGGATACAAAGCGTAGGTCTGGAAAACCATCGCCACGCCGCGTTTGGCGGGATCCATATGCGTCACATCCCGTGCGCCGATATGAATTTGCCCCTCCGACGTTTCTTCGAGACCTGCAATCATCCGCAACAGGGTTGATTTCCCACAACCCGAGGGTCCGACGAAAACGCAAAACTCGCCATCTTCGATCTGCAAATCGATCCCGTGAATGACCTGAGTCTGGCCATACCGTTTGATCGCGCTGTTGAGTGTAACGCCGGTCATTATGCTTGCATCCTGTTCTTTTGGCTCTCGGGGAACCGCCACGCTTGTACTTCTGTTCCGATTTGCTCGGCAGCATGCTGAACCATCGGAACCCATTTCTTCAGTTGTTCGAACCCCATCCGTGCGGTAGCGCCCGTGATCGAGATTGCACCCACCGGTCGCCCACCTGAGGTCAGAATTGGGCATGCAACACAAATGATGCCGGGCTCATGCTCTTCGTCATCCAGCGCGTACCCGCGCTCACGAATGGCTGTAAGGTCAGCGCGCAAAGCAGCGTCCGAGGCCAGCGTCTTATCCGTAAAGCGATGAAAGCTTTGCTGCGAGATGGCCTGATCCAGCCGCTCCTCATCTAAATAAGCCAACATCGCCTTGCCCACGCCCGTGCAATAGGCGGGGCCCACCTTGCCAGCCTCTGAGTACATTTCGATCGGATGTCGCGCATTGCGTTTGTCTACATACAGAACCTGACTGGAATCCAGTTGCGCCAGATGCACTGTCTCGCCTGTTTCAAGGCTCAGCCGGTCAAGGATTGGCCGCGCAATCGGAGCAATGGAACTGTGTGTCCACGCGGAATGCGCCAAACGCACCAGGCGTAAACCCGGCGAATAGGTCTGCCGGTCCGGATCGTAGTACAGCATGCCCTGATTGCTCAGGGTTTGCAGAAAACGATAAAGCGAGGCTTTGGGAAAGCTGCTTGTTTCCAACAGCTCGGCAAACCGAACAGGGCGTTCGAACGCTGCCACCTGCTCCAGCACATCGCATGCTTTGCCTATTGTTCCGTCACCAGCCAAAAGCCCTGATCTCCTCCTGCAGCCCCGAGTCTCCTCCACGGGGGTCTTGACAACGCTAACTGATTCGATGTGTAGTTTTCAATATGTAAAACAAGGTTTCAATAAATGAAACCACTATGGAAGCTAAGGGAGGACACCATGCATTCCATCTACAAGCGCACTGCGGCCGCGCTGGCCATGAGCGTTGCACTTGCTGCCCCGGCAGCCGCCGAACTGACCGGCGAACTTCGGATTTTCCTTGATACATCGAACCCAGCACCGCGCGCGACGATGGAAGCTGCGATCGAACGTTTCGCTGCAAAACATCCTGGGCTTGAGATCGAAACAACCGTGATCGACCGCGAAGCCTATAAGACCCAGATTCGTAACTTTCTGACTGCTGATACGCCTGACGTTGCCACCTGGTACGCTGCCAATCGTATGAAGCCTTATGTTGAAGCGGGATTGTTCGAGGACGTCTCCGATCTGTGGGCAGAACCCGAAATCGCAGAAAATCTTGCATCGACCAAAGGCGCGATGACCATCGACGGCAAGCAGTGGGGCGTTCCGTACACGTACTACCAGTGGGGTGTCTATTATCGTAAAGATATCTTTGACGAGTTGGGCCTGACCGAGCCGACCACATGGGAAGAAGAACTGGCCAACTGCCAGAAAATCGTCGATTCCGGTCGCGCTTGCTACACCATCGGCACCAAGTTCCTTTGGACCGCTGGCGGCTGGTTCGACTACCTGAACATGCGCACCAATGGCTTCGACTTCCACAATCAACTGGCCAACGGCCAGATCAGCTGGGAAGACGACCGCGTCAAGCAAACGTTTGCCAACTGGAAGCAGTTGATCGACATGGGTGCATTCATTGACAACCACCAGACCTATAGCTGGCAAGAAGCGCTGCCCTTCATGGTCAACGGCGATGCCGCGGCTTACTTGATGGGCAACTTTGCCGTCGCTCCGCTGCGCGAAGCAGGCCTGACCGACGATCAGTTGGATTTCTATCAGTTCGTCACCATCAATCCAGATGTCGAACTGGCCGAAGACGCACCAACGGATACGTTCCATATTCCCGCCAACGCTTCAAACAAAGAAGCTGCGCGTGAGTTCCTTCGCTTTGTTGTGTCGGCGGATGAACAGACCATCATGAACGGTAAAGATGGTCTGGCTCAGCTTCCTGTAAACGCGTCAGCGAAGATTGATGACGACAAGTTCATCAACCAGGGCTTCGAAATGCTGTCGTCCAACAGCCCCGGCGGCGTAGCTCAGTTCTGGGATCGCGACGCACCAGCGGAAATGGCCAAGGTTTCGATGGAGGGCTTCCAGGAATTCATGGTCAAACCAGACAATCTGGACAGAATTCTGTCCAAGCTGGAACGCGCCCGCGGACGTATCTACGAAAACTAATCCGGTCGGGCCGGGCGCATGCCCGGCCTGCACCAAGACCTGCGTAAGGTGGGTGTCAGCCCACCTTACTCCTTTGACCTAGCCGAGTTTCCCCATGACCGTTGTCACCGCCGACGTCCCCGAGCAGGAAAGCTGGTTCCACAGAAACCAACAGCGCATTGCACCTTGGTTATTTCTGGCTCCGGGCCTGCTCTTCTTTATGGTCTACGTGATCATCCCGGTTTTCCAGTCCTTCAACCTGTCGCTCTACGAATGGGACGGGCTTGGCGCTGCCGAATATGTCGGGTTCCGAAACTATGAGGATCTGTATTGGGAATGGGTCGATCGTGATGCATTCTATACGTCGCTCAAGAACAACCTGATCTGGCTGGTTCTCTATCTGGCAGCAATCCCGGCAGGCTTGTTCATCGCATTGTTCCTGAACCAGACGGTTTGGGGCATCCGATTGTACAAGTCCCTGTTCTTCTTCCCTTTCGTGATCTCTCAGGTCGTCGTAGGCTTGGTTTTTACCTGGTTTTATGACCCGACTTTCGGACTGCTCAACGAATTCCTCGGAGTGTTCGGACTTGGCCCAATAAACGTCTTGGGCGACGAGCGGTACGTAACCTACGGCATCATCGTTGCAGGCCTTTGGCCGCAAACTGCTTACTGCATGATCCTTTATCTCACCGGCCTGAACGCCGTCGACCCCGAGCAGATTGAGGCCGGACGTCTGGATGGGGCAAAAGGGGTACGTATGCTGTGGCACATCATCCTGCCGCAACTGCGCCCTGCGACTTTCATTGCCTTTGTTGTGACGATCATCGGCGCGCTGCGCAGCTTCGACCTGATCTCGATCATGACTCAAGGTGGCCCGTTCGGTTCGTCCCGCGTGCTGGCTTATTACATGTTCGAGGTCGCCCTGTCCGAATACGGGTTCCGAATGGGGTATGGTGCAGCTATCGCCGTGATCCTGTTCCTCATCATGCTGTGTTTCATCGCTTACTTCCTGTGGTCGATGTACCGCGAAGAAAAGGGGCACTGAAATGTTTCCCAAACCAATCGAAAAACAACCCCGCGCGGCTCAGATTACCTATCAGGCCATGCTTCCTATCGCCTTGCTGCTGTGGCTCGGGCCATTGCTTGCAGTTGCCCTGTTCTCGGTGAAACCGGCGGCAGACTTCACCAACGCAAACTACTGGGGTCTGCCCTCCAGTTTTGAGGGCGCATTCAACTACGGTCAGGTCTTTTTCAACTCGGACATGCCGCGGTATTTGCTGAACTCGTTCCTGATCACCATCCCAACCGTGATCGGAGCCGTTGCGCTAAGCTGTATGACCGGGTTTGCGCTGGGGATCTACAAGTTCAAATCGAACCTCTGGATCTTTTTCATGTTCGTTGCGGGGAACTTCGTACCGTTCCAAATCCTGATGGTTCCGGTGCGCGATCTGACGCTGGAATTGGGCCTGTACAACACCAAGACCGGGCTTGTGCTGTTCCACATCGCCTTCCAAACCGGGTTCTGCACCCTGTTTATGCGCAACTTCATTCGTGCCCTGCCCTACGAATTGATCGAGGCCGCGCGCGTCGAAGGTATCAGCGAGGTCCGCATCTTCTGGTACGTTGTTCTGCCGCTGATGAAACCGGCTATTGCCGCGCTCAGCGTGCTGATATTCACGTTCATCTGGAACGACTATTTCTGGGCTGTTGTTCTGACACAAGGCGCGGAAAGCCAACCGGTAACGGCGGGGATCACCAGTTTTAACGCGCAGTTTCGCGCCGCCTATCAATTGATGAGCGCAGGTTCCATTGTCGCAGCTCTTCCACCGGTGGCCATGTTCTTTCTCATGCAGAAACACTTCATCGCGGGTCTGACCCTCGGTGCCGTAAAATAAAGTCAAACCAGGGGTCCGACCCATGACCAAGATTACCTTTATTGGTGCAGGTTCCACGATCTTCATGCGAAATATCGTGGGCGATGCCCTTCTGACTCCATCTCTGGCCGATAGCCATTTTGCCCTGATGGATATTGACGCCGAGCGCCTGGCCGAAAGCGAAACCGTTGCCCGTGCCATGATCCGCGCAGTCGGAACCGGTGCCACAGTGTCCACCCATACAGACCGCCGCGCGGCACTGGACGGGGCCGATTTCGTGATTACCGCGTTTCAGGTCGGTGGGTACGAGCCCTGTACCGTGACTGATTTCGAAATTCCAAAGCAATACGGCCTGCGCCAAACCATTGCAGACACACTAGGCGTCGGCGGCATCATGCGCGGGTTGCGCACCGTGCCCGTGTTGTGGGACGTGGCGCGGGATATGATGCAGCTCTGCCCGAATGCGACGTTGCTCCAATACGTCAACCCAATGGCGATCAACACCTGGGCCTTGGCCGAGCAATTTCCAGCGCTCAAACAAGTTGGCCTGTGCCATTCGGTACAGAACACCGTCGAAGAGCTGGCCCATGACCTCAACCTGCCAAAAGATGAATTCCGATACAAGGTGGCGGGCGTCAACCACGTCGCCTTCTTTTTGCGCTTGGAACACAACGGTCGTGACCTCTACCCCGCCTTACGTCAGGGATATGCCAGCGGTCAGATCCCCAAGCCACCGCTGCTGATGCCGCGCTGCCCGAACAAGGTACGTTACGAAGTAATGGACCATCTGGGTTACTTCTGCACCGAAAGCTCGGAGCATCTTGCAGAATATGTGCCTTGGTTCATCAAGGACGGGCGGCAAGACCTGATCGACAAATTCTCGATCCCATTGGACGAGTACCCAACACGTTGCGTTGAACAGGTGGCCAATTGGAAAGAACAGGCCAAGACACTAACGGATGGTCGCGACATCGAAGTCACCCGCAGCCATGAGTTCGCCGCAGATCTCATGAACTCGATCGTCACGGACACGCCTTATGTGGCTTACGGGAATCTGCCGAACACAGGTCAAATTCCGCAATTGCCACTCGGGGCAGCCGTGGAAACACCCTGTCTGGTGGACAGCAACGGCGTCCAACCTTCGGTCGTGACGGATATCCCGCCCCAACTGGTTGCCTTGATGCGCACGCAGATCAACGTGCAGGAACTGACAGTTCGGGCGTTGGTCGACCAGAACCCCGAATTCATCTATCACGCCGCGATGATGGACCCGCACACTGCCGCCGAACTGGACCTGCGCCAGATCCGCAATTTGGTGTCCGATCTACTGACCGCACATTCTGATTGGCTGCCCGACTGGTGTCAGCCTGCCAAAGCCGCTTGAAAGGGCCTAGCCAATGACCAAGAAACGCCGCTCGGAACACTGGTACGGAAAGCTGGACAAGGATGGTTTCATCCACCGCTCGTGGATGAAGAACCAGGGCTTTCCCGATCATGCCTTTGACGGGCGCCCGATTATCGGCATCTGCAACACATGGTCTGAACTGACGCCCTGCAACTCCGGCCTGCGCGATCTGGCCGAAGGGGTGAAACGCGGCGTGTGGGAGGCCGGAGGGTTCCCCGTCGAATTCCCGGTCATGTCGCTGGGCGAGACCCAGATGAAGCCGACCGCCATGCTATTCCGGAACCTGCTGGCCATGGATGTCGAGGAATCGATCCGCGCATATGGCATTGACGGCGTTGTCCTGCTGGGCGGTTGTGACAAGACCACACCGGGGCAGTTGATGGGCGCGGCCTCGGTCGATCTGCCCTCTATTGTGGTTAGTTCCGGCCCGATGCTGAACGGTAAGTTCAAAGGCAAAGATATCGGCTCTGGCACGGACGTCTGGAAATTCTCGGAAGAGGTCCGCGCGGGCGAAATGACTCTGCAGGATTTCATGAACGCAGAATCCGGCATGTCGCGCAGCAAAGGTGTCTGCATGACAATGGGCACCGCATCCACCATGGCATCGCTGGTTGAGGCGATGGGCATGTCCCTGCCCACCAACGCCGCCCTGCCCGCAGTTGACGCCCGCCGCATGGCACTGGCGCACCTGACCGGCAAGCGGATTGTCGAAATGGTGGACGAAGACCTCAAACCCTCGGACATCCTGACCAAAGAGGCGTTCGAGAACGCGATCCTGACCAATGCTGCTGTGGGCGGGTCGACCAACGCCGTCGTTCATTTGTTGGCGCTGGCAGGTCGCGTTGGCGTTGACCTGACGTTGAAAGACTTTGAGATCGGCTCTGAAATCCCGCTGCTTGTGAACTGTATGCCATCTGGTAAATACCTGATGGAAGATTTTTGCTACGCAGGTGGCGTGCCGGTCGTCTTGAACGAGCTAAAGACGTTCCTGCGCCCTGCCAAAACTGTGTTGAACAAAGACATCTCGGCCCACTATGAAGGCGCAGAATGCTATAACTCTGACGTCATCAAAAGCTTTGATGACCCGGTCAAACCCGCCGCTGGTCTTCGTGTCCTGCGGGGCAATCTCGCGCCCAATGGCTCTATCGTTAAACCCTCAGCGGCAACGGATGAACTGCTTGAGACCGAGGCCGAGGCGTTCGTTTTCGAAAGCATCGAAGACCTGAAAGCCAATATTGACCGCGATGATCTGCCCGTAACGCCCGAAACCATTCTGGTTCTCAAAGGATGTGGCCCCAAGGGCTATCCGGGTATGCCCGAGGTCGGCAACATGCCAATCCCGGCAAAACTGGTGAAAGAGGGCGTGCGTGACATGATCCGTATCTCGGACGCGCGCATGTCAGGCACCGCATTCGGCACCGTTATTCTGCATGTCAGCCCCGAAGCCCAAGCGGGCGGTACGCTGGCGCTTGTCAAAACAGGCGACCGCATTCGCGTATCGGCCAGCAAGGGCGAACTTGAGCTACTAGTGGATGAACAGGAACTGGAGGCACGCCGGTCCGAATGGCAACCGGAGGATCCACACTACACCCGCGGTTATGCCAGACTTTACATCGACCATGTGCTGCAAGCTGATCAGGGTGCTGACCTTGATTTCCTAGTGGGCAAAGACACCCGCCTCGTAACAAGAGAGAGCCACTAATGGACCAACCCGCCAAATTTCAAGACCTTGAGGGTGCCTCGGTTTACATCACCGGTGGCGGATCGGGGGTTGGCGCATCTTTGACCGATGGGTTCCTGGCGCAGGGTGCCCAGGTGGCTTTTATCGGCCGCTCGGATGCCACCGAATTTGTTGAAGAAATGCGCGAAAAGCACGGCCGCGCTCCGCTGTTTCTCCAAGGCGACATGACGGATACCGACCTGCTTCGAAACACGATGAAACAGGCGCAAGAGGCGCACGGTCCGATCAGCGTTTTGATCAACAACGCCGCCAACGACAAACGTCATTCCCTCGAGGAAACGACGACCGAATTCTGGGACTGGATGATCGAAGTAAATCTGAAAGCCTATTACTTTGCCTGTCAGGAAGCAGCACAGCAGATGCAAGGTAAAGGCGGCTCAATCATCAATTTCAGCTCGATCAGTTACATGATGGGCAATGCCGGATATCCGATCTACGCCACATCGAATGCGGGCATAACGGGAATGACGCGGTCATTGGCCCGAGAGCTTGGACCACAGAACATCCGCGTTAACGCACTGGCCCCCGGTTGGGTTCTGACGCAAAAACAGATTGATCTTTGGGCCACACCCGAGGACTTGGCCGCTCATCTGGATCGCCAGTGTCTCAAGGAACATCTCAAGCCTGAAGACATGATCTCACCGACACTTTTCCTTGCGTCACAGGCCAGCCGCGCAATGACGGGCCAGTGTATGGTCGTGGATGGCGGCGTGGTGGTAACGGGGTAACGTCATGACTATCGAATGGATCGCGGTAGACTGGGGAACCTCACACCTGCGGGTTTGGGCCATGCAGGGAAACAAGGTTGTGGATCAGGCGCAATCCGAAAAAGGCATGGCACGCCTGAGCAAAGATGAGTTTCAGGGCGCACTGTTGGAACTTATCAGCGACTGGCTCGGCACTGCCCCCATTGACGTGGTGGCCTGTGGTATGGTCGGCGCACGTCAGGGATGGGTGGAAGCCCCCTATGGCTCCGTTCCTTCCGCCCCTGTTCCTGCCCCGCCGATCCGCGTGCCCGGTACAGACCCCCGTATTCGTGCATTCGTGGTTCCCGGCCTGAAACAGGTCAGCCCGCCGGATGTGATGCGTGGCGAGGAGACCCAGATCGCCGGCTATCTGGCTGGTCGAAGCAACTGGGATGGCGTGATTTGCCTGCCCGGCACACATACAAAATGGGTTCAGGTCAGTGCGAGCGAAGTTGTCAGCTTTCGGACGTTCATGACCGGCGAATTATTCAACCTGCTGCGCGGACAATCCGTCCTTAGGCATTCGGTCGGGGATGGTTGGAACGACGAAGCCTTCGCTGAAGCCACGGCAGATGCAATTGCCAAACCTGATCAATTGGCAGGCCGGTTGTTTACCCTGCGGGCCGCAGACCTTTTGCAAGCACAAGACAAAGGCATTGCAAGCGCCCGTCTATCGGGCCTGTTGATTGGTGCAGAACTTTCAGCCACGCGACCGTACTGGTTGGGTCAGCAAATCGCGATCATTGGCGCGGAAGGATTATCGAAGATCTATGCGCAAGCTCTTAAGCAGCAAGGCGCGTCTGTCGAGATTTCTGATGACACCAATTCAACTCTATCTGGCCTGCAACAAGCCCGAAACCTGACGAGACAAACAGCATGAGCCGCCCCATTATCGCGATCTTACGCGGCCTCACCCCTGCAGAGGCCGAAGATGTCGGGCAAGTACTGATCGACGCCGGAATTGATCAGATAGAAGTCCCTCTTAATTCGCCCGATCCGTTGGACAGCATCAAACGTCTGGCCGACCAGTTCGGAGATCGCGCCTTGATCGGCGCCGGGACAGTTCTCACTCCAGAACAAGTCGAAGAGGTCGCAAACGTCGGTGGTAAGCTGATCGTTTCACCCAACTGCGACGTTGAGGTCATCCGGCGCTCGGTCGCCTTGAACCTGCAAAGCTGGCCCGGGATCTTTACGCCAACCGAAGCTTTCGCAGCGCTGCAGGCTGGGGCCACAGGGCTCAAACTGTTTCCCGGAGTTATGGCGGGCCCGACTGGTTTGGCAGCTCTGCGGCCGGTATTGCCGAAAGGCACGCAGGTCTACGCCGTCGGTGGCGCAGGCCCCGAAAATTTCGGCGAATGGATCAAAGCGAGTGCCGACGGCTTTGGCATAGGATCGGCTTTGTTCAAACCAGGTATGTCTGTTGCCGAGATTGCGGACCGCGCAGCACAGATTGTTAGCGCGTACGACAAGGCAATCTGATGAGTATCGTATTTGACGACCGTCCTTGTGAATTGGGCGAAGGGCCATTGTGGCACCCGGAACGGAACCAATTGTTCTGGTTCGACATTCTGAGCAGGCGTCTGATGACGCAGCAAGACGGTGGGCAACGCACTTGGCAGTTTTCCGAATTTGTCTCGGCGGCTGGCTGGGTGAATCAAGAGACGCTGTTTATGGCGTCGGAAACTGGCTTGTGGCGTTTCAACATGACGACCGGCGCACAAGAATTGATCGTGCCACTTGAAGCTGACAACCCTATTACGCGATCAAATGATGGCCGCGCGGACCCTTGGGGGGGCTTCTGGATTGGCACAATGGGCAAAAAGGCAGAGCAACGTGCCGGGTCAATCTACCGTTATTGGCGCGGCGAACTACGGCGGCTCGTTCCGGACGTAACAATTTCGAACGCAATCTGTTTTTCGCCCGATCGCTCGTGCGTTTATTTCACAGACACCGCGACCCAACAGGTGATGCGTTGGTCTTTGAACCAAGAAAACGGTTGGCCCGAAGGGGAAAGTACGGTTTTCGTAGATCTGCGCGACGAGGATCTGAATCCGGACGGTGCGGTGGTGGATCAGGACGGCAATATCTGGATCGCCCAGTGGGGTGCTCATCGGGTCGCGGCTTATGATCAAAACGGCCAGTTCATCAAGGCCGTGCAGTTCGGTGCCGCACATACATCTTGCCCGGCTTTTGGTGGGCCTGACTTGACCACCTTGTTTTGCACGACGGCTCGCCAAGGCCTGGATGCAACGACTTTGGAAACACATCCGTCAAATGGCATGACCTTCAGCGCAAGCGATGTAGGCCAAGGCCAACCAGAACACAGAGTGATCATATGAAACCTGAACTTGGTGTTTGCTACTATCCCGAACATTGGCCCGAAGATACCTGGGCCGAGGACGCTGCGCGCATGGTCGATACGGGTCTGACTTGGGTTAGGATCGGCGAATTTGCATGGAGCCGTATGGAACCCACACCCGGCGACCTGCAATTGGAATGGCTGGACAAGGCAATCGACACGCTTGGCGCAGCTGGTTTGAAAGTCGTTTTGGGAACTCCAACTGCGACCCCACCTCGGTGGATGCTGGAAAAGCATCCCGACATGCTGGCCTATGATGAGGAAGGGCATCCGCGCAAGTTTGGATCGCGGCGGCACTACTGTTTCAGCCATCAAGGGTACATCGAGGAATGTGAACGGATCACCCGCATTCTGGGCGAACGATATGGTCGCAACCCTCATGTTGCTGCATGGCAGACCGATAACGAATATGGCTGCCATGACACGACGCTAAGTTACAGCAAACCGGCGTTAGTCGCGTTTCGGTCTTGGCTGGAACAGGAATACGGAACCATTGCCGCGTTGAACGAGGCGTGGGGCAACGTGTTCTGGTCAATGGAATATGCCAATTTCGATGATATTGACCTGCCCAACCTGACCGTGACGGTGCCCAATCCAGCGCATGTTTTGGCCTTCCGTCGTTTTAGCTCGGATCAGGTAGCTGTATTTAACAAGGCGCAAGTCGATGTTTTGCGTCCGCTGACAGATGCACCGCTGCTGCACAATTACATGGGCCGGGTGTTGGAGTTCGACCACTTTAAGGTTGGCGCAGACCTGGATATTGCAACATGGGACAGCTATCCGATCGGCTTTCTGTCTGATCGGCTCGAAGCGGATGACGCGCACAAGGCGGCGTTCCTCCAGCAAGGTGATCCCGACATGCAAGCCTTTCACCATGACTTGTACCGCGCCGTTGGCCGTGGCCGCTGGTGGATCATGGAACAGCAGCCGGGTCCGGTAAACTGGGCACCTTATAACCCCGCCCCTCTTCCTGGTATGGTGCGTCTTTGGTCGCTTGAGGCGGTGGCGCATGGGGCAGAGGTCGTCAGCTATTTCCGATGGCGGCAGGCCCCTTTCGCGCAAGAACAAATGCATGCCGGATTGCTGACATCCAACAGCGAACCCGCTCCGGCATCCGCCGAAGCGCGGCGTACCGCTGACACGTTGGCGACTTTGGGGGATGTGACACAGGAACAGGCCCAAGTGGCAATCGTGTTTGACTATGCCTCGGATTGGGCATGGGCGACGCTGCCGCATGGGGCAGGTTTTGACTATTTCCGCCTTGTTTTCTCGGCATACCGCGCCTTGCGGCGTGCCGGATTGTCAATCGATTTCCTGTCCCCCGATACCATCCCCGAAAAGGGGTATAAGGTGATCGTGGCCCCCGGCCTTGCCACAATGAACGACGCCCTGGAAGAGCGGCTGATCAAAGGTTGCGATCTGGCAATCCTTGGGCCGCGTTCTGGTGCGATCACGCGGGATTTTCAGATCCCCGGGTCTGGCCGGCCCGGCCTGGCCGAATTGAACGTCAACGTCGACTTGGTCGAAACGCTTCCGCCGACAGCTCATCGCACAGTGGTCGATGGTGGGGCCGCGTTGCATTGGGTTGATCGTTTGTCCGGGGCCGCGCCCGACCTGCTGACCTTTGCGGACGGGACCGCTGCGCTAAAAGGCACTGAAAAACTGTGGTACCTGGCTGGCTTTCCAGACGAAACCCTCTGGGACCGTGTAGTCAACATGGCTGGGCGCCACGCAGGGTTGACGTTGCACGATATGCCCGGCGGCCTGCGCCGCCGTGACACGGCAGAGCACACGTTCCTGATCAATTACAACGCGCAACCGGTGACGTGGAATGGTCATGTGATTGACGCCTGCGATGTAACCATCCTGAAAAAGGGTGAATTGGCAGAGGACTAACCTCTGCCAATAGGTAACAGCACTGATCAGCGCCTGTTATTCAGACTTGAGGCCGTTTGGATCGAACGCCCCACCGAACCCTCCGTTGCCTGAGGTTTCCGGTGCGCTTTCTGCTTCCGCATCTCCTCCGCCCAAAGCATTGGGCGCAAAGACGTTACCAAAGCCACTGTTGTTCGAAGGTTTGGGTGCGGACTGTTGAGCGCCGCCCTGTTCGGCCTCTTCGGCCTCTCGCTGTTTGCGTTGTTCTTCGCGCTGTTTGCGCAATTCCTGAATACGCTGTTCCGCTTCCAACTGCTTTTGCTCTTTCACGTTGGCGATGCACTGCGCAGGATTATACGCGGTGGCCGTTCCGACGACAGTAATCGTTGCGATTGCGAAGATGACCAGAAACACAGCAGCCATGTTGCCCGCAAAGAAACCGGGCAATTTGATCTTGCCTGCCAGTTCTTCCACGGTCGCATTTTTACGAGCCGCTGCAACCAGTTCCTGACGCTTGAGCTTCGCCTCGTTCAACAATGCAAAGAAAATGGTGAGCGCTACAATGATAAACGCCAACGCCGAGATCGACGGCGTGATGCCATAACGGACCTTCTGCGCCAATTCGATTGTAAGCGTCGGATATTCACCAAAAGTGAAAGTCGTCGTGTTGTAGTTCTCGAAGGATGCAAGAAACGCCAATACGGCCGCGCTGGCGATGGCAGGACGCATGAATGGCAACAAAATCTTGCGAAACGCCTGCGCGTGGCTTGCACCCAGGTCCAGTGCCGCCTCGGTCAAAGCCACATCGTAACGCTGCAAACGGGCGACCAGAACAAGCATGCAATAGCTCGCGATAAAGGTGGACTGGCCAATAACGGTCAGGAAGATTCCGTTCGAAAGAACGCTGTCGGCACCCAGCCCCAACATGCGATTGATGCGGTCCCAGAACACCAGCGTCGAGATACCCAGAACCACGCCCGGAATCAGGATCGGCGCGATGATGATCGTGTAATAGGTCGCACGCAGCTTGGGCCATATCTGCGTCAACATCAGCGCGCCCGCCAGACCCATCGCCACTGAAAGGACCACGGTACCAGCTCCGATGATCAATGAGTTTTTGATACCATTGAGGATGCGTTGATCCTGGAACAGCTCTCCGAACCACTGGAAGGTCAGGCATTCCCAAGGCGTCATTCGCGGAAACGCGGACGAATTGAAGGCCGTGACCGACATAATCACGAGCGGGCCCAGGAGATACAGAAAAAACAGGGCCAGATAGACCCAAATACTGACACGCAGGAAGGATAGGTTCATTTCCCGATATCCCCCATGTTCACCTTGAACAGACGCATTACGGCCAACACAAACAGGATACAGGTCACCAGTAGAACGATTGCGTATGCCGCGCCTTGCGGCCAGTCATTGTTATCGTTGAATTGCTGGTAGATCAGCTGCGTAAACCACAACGATGACGGCCCACCCAGAATCTGCGGCGCAGCCAGCGCCCCTGCGGACAGCATAAACACCATTGTACAGCCAGAGCTAATCCCCGGCTTGGCGTAAGGAATAACAACGCGCCAGTGAATCCGCCACCAAGGTGCCCCCAGATCACGCGCAGCCTCAATCTGATTGTGATCGAGGCTTTCGATCACGTTGTAAATCGGGAAAATCATCAAAAGGATGTAGGCATAGCCCAACCCGGCATAGAGCGCGATGTCATTGCGGATGAAATCGAACGGCGTGTCAAAGATACCCAACCCGACGAAAAGCGTGTTCAACACCCCGGTTTCACCAAAGATAATCCGCAAGGCGAATGCGCGCAGGATTTCGTTGATCCAATACGGGATGATCAACATGATCGCAAAGATGCGGATATGGTTGCCCTTGGATTGGCCCAAATAATACGCAATCGGATAGCAGATGATCAGATTGAAGATCGTAACGCAAACCGCCGCAATCAAAGTGCGGAAAAACACCCGTAGATCGACAGCATTATAGTCCTGACTGCCGCCCTCGGGGCCGTAAATCAGGTATTTGTAATTCTCAAGGGTATAGACGTCCTTCGGTCCACCAATCTCAGGCGGTGGTAAGTTTGGGCGGAACGAAAAGTCCAACATCGACAGTTGCGGCAGAATGATCAGTCCGATCGTCCAAAAGATCACCAGACCCAGGATCGCCAGACCCATTCCAGTGCCATTGCGATTGAAGAATTCTTTCAGGAACCGGGGCATCTTTTATATCCCCCCTTATTCCGCCGCCAATTCACCCGCCGGAACCAGAACCGCATTACGGGTCTCGTATTCCAGGGTGATTGTCTGGCCTGTATGATCCTCAAATGATTGCCCGATATTCGGCAGCGAGACCTTGATCTCTTTTCCACCTTCACCTTCGGTGAAAATGTTAAAGACGTTTCCTTCGAACTCTTCGTGTTTCACGCGCGCAGTAACAGAGTTTTCTCCGGGTGCCTGCGTCGAAGCGATCGCAAAGGCCTCGGGGCGCAGGAACATCATCGCGGCATCGCCTTCTTTCATTTTGCCTTGATTGGCTGTCGAAATGCGCGCAACAAGATCGCCACTGCGATTGGTCTCAATCAGCGCTTCATTTCCCATAACTTTCTTGATCTTTCCGCGAAACACGTTGTTTTCGCCGACAAATGACGCCGCAAATGCAGTGGATGGGTCATTATAGATCGTCTTACCATCCGCGATCTGGTCGATGACACCGGCTCGCATGACCGCAATACTGTCGGACATGGTAAGCGCCTCGCCCTGATCATGCGTAATGTAGATAAACGTAATGCCAACCCTCTGCTGAATTTCGCGTAGCTCTGTTCGCATATGTTGCCGCAATTTCAGGTCCAGCGCAGACAAAGGTTCGTCCAACAACAATACATCTGGTTCTGCACATAATGCGCGGGCAATCGCGACGCGTTGGCGCTGACCGCCTGACAATTCGCTAGGCAGTTTGTCCCCTTGGCCGGGAAGTGCGATCATGTCCAACAACTCATCAGCGCGCTTTCGACGCTGAGCAGCGGTTGCACCTTTGATCTCCATCGAAAAGGTGATGTTCTCCCACACTTTCATCAGCGGGAACAAAGCGAGGTTTTGGAAAATCAAAGCGGTCGGCCGTTTGTTCGGCCCGATGCCCTGCATGTTTTTTCCGCCGATCAGCACCTTCCCTTCACTTGGATCAAGAAAGCCTGAAACCGCCCGAAGGATCGTTGTCTTGCCGCACCCAGAAGGGCCCAGGAACGAGAAAAAGTCCCCACCGTTGATATTCACGTTGGCATCTCGGACGGCGACGAAATCGCCAAACCGGATCCACAGGTTTTCAAGATCTACACCGACCCCAGCACTCATCTCGGTATCTCCAATTGGTGCGATCGCGGTGCGCACCTTTCTTGTTTCCGTCACGCATAGGCGGACGGGCGGACAACCCTCCGCGACATCGCGGAGGGCACCGTTTCAAAGCGATCAGGCGCTTTTGAACTTGTTGACGAACTCTGTTCTGGTTTCGGCGTACCAAGGAGCTTCGGCGGGCCAAGGGTTCAGGTTGGCAAGCGAGTCACCCGGGTAAGCTTCGGCAAAGTTCTTTTTGTAGGTGTCGCCAGAGTACTGATCGGCGCCCAGAACTGGCGAGTTATAGCCGTGGCTGTCGATTGCCACACCTGCCGGTTTCGCCTGATAGGCGAAGTCGATGAACGCATAAATCTGGTCGATATTCGCCGCGCCCGTCGGAATGGACATACCATCGACCCAAGCCATCGCGCCTTCGACAGGTGCCTGATAGTGCACCGGCTCACCTGCGGATTTAAGCGCCAAAGGCGGGCCATCCCAAGTCTGACCGACAACAACACCTTCATTCAACAGGCCGTTCTTTTGGGTATCGGCATCGTTCCAGATCAACTTGATCCGGTTTTTGCGCGCGATGCACCAGTCAGTGATCTGACCCCAAACCTTCCGCATGGTCTCTTCGTCGTTGTAGGCAGACCAAACAGAACCAGGCTCCATCTCTCCTGAGCGTTCCATGTAAAGCCCGGCACCCAGCATCATCGAATGCGCGCGACCCATGGTTTTGCCTGCGTTTTCTTCGGACCAGATATCACCATAAGATGGCGCGTCACCCTCTGGCAACCACAGGTCTGTGCGGTAAGCGACGCCCTCGGTACCCCAGATGTGTGGCAACCAGTGGACGCCAGCATCGCCAAAGTTCCACGCATCTGTGCCGATCGCTGCCATAGCTGGGTTCACAAGGTCAACTGGCACTTTGTTCATGTCGAAAGGCTGCAGCAACTCCAGCGGCTCCCACTGCAAAGAGCGGTTGTTGGTCGGCGACACGATGTCGAAACCCTGCCCTTTGGTGGCCTTCATTTTGTTGATGATTTCCTCGTTCGACCCGATACCGGTATAGTTCACCTTGATGCCGGTCAGGGTTTCGAACTCTTGCAGGAAAGTGGGCGGCAGATAGTCGGACCACATGAGGATGTTTATTTCACCCGACGAAGCCAACGCGCTTTTGCTATAAAGCGGAGCGGCCAGCGCTGCGGCCCCTGCACCTTTGAGTATTGTACGTCTGGACAGGTTTTTCCGTTCAGTCATAGTCGTCTCTCCCGTTGTTAACTTTTTTGTTTTTGTGGTTACACGCTAGACTTTCCCGACACGGCTGTCAGTCCAAAAGTTTCAGTTCTTTTTTTCGATAGGTCCAGTTTTCATGAAATTCAGTCGTTTGGCGCAAAACGCCATCGTTAAGGCACCGCTTTAAGCTGCGCGGTTTTGAACGTAGCGCAATGCGGCCAAAACCCTACTGTCTCATTGAGATGCCATCGTGAAACAGATGAACTTTGTCCGGGTCCGCCGTGACCGAGACGGATTGACCACGCATGTTTCGCTGAACGCCAGGGAGCTTTGCAATCATCGGATCTGCACCCTCCTGAGCTGCAAAGTATAGCAGCGTCACCTCTCCAAGCGCCTCGGTGAAATCAACCAGCCCTTCTAAAATCGGGTTTTCATCTGTTGGACGAAAGTCTTCTGGACGCACACCGATATTGACCTTTTTACCCGCATCCGACGCGTTGGTCGGGATGCTTGACACGGCCTCTCCCCCGCCATCCAGTTTTACTGTGGTTTTTTCGCCGGTCTGCGTAATTACCCCCGGCAAAAGGTTCATTGCAGGCGAGCCTATGAATTGAGCGACAAATTCGTTTTGGGGTGTCTCATACAGCTCCAGCGGAGTGCCAACCTGGGCGATTCCCTTATTCGCCAAGACCACGATCCGGCTGGCCAATGTCATCGCCTCAACCTGATCATGCGTAACATAGATCATCGTGCTGTCCGGCATAGCCTCTTTCAGACGTGCAATTTCGATCCGCGTGGCGACCCGCAATGCGGCGTCCAGGTTCGACAACGGTTCGTCAAACAAATACACTTTGGGATCGCGCACGATGGCTCGACCGATGGCCACGCGTTGCCGCTGCCCGCCCGACAAAGCCTTAGGCAAGCGATCCAGAAACGGCTCAAGCTGCAAAATACGTGCCGCACGTTCAACTGCGGCATCCACTTCAGCCGCTGGCATTTTGGCGATCTTGAGCGCAAAAGCCATGTTCTCACGGACCGTCATGTGGGGATATAGCGCATAGCTTTGGAACACCATCGCAATGCCACGCTGTGCCGGGGGCACGTCGTTCATCACCTGACCCTCAATCTCAAGCGTCCCCCCCGAGATTTTTTCGAGCCCCGCAATCATCCGAAGCAATGTGGATTTCCCGCATCCAGACGGGCCCACGAAAACAATCAGTTCACCGGTTTCGATGTCCAGATTGATATTTTTAAGGACATCAACATTGCCATAGGTTTTGGCCACATCCGTGAGATTGAGTTCTGACATGGCTTATCCCCTCTCTTCGACCATCAAACAGAATTGGGCAGCGTCCAGGGACACCGTCCCTGTTCCCGCAACGCTGCCCAATTCCTCCCCGATCACCCGCCAACTGCCTTCAGGCAAGCCGACCTCAGCGGTGTCTGTCCCGAGGTTAAAGGCGCAAAAAACGCGCTCACTTGCATCCTCGCGATAGAACGTGAGAACAGATCCCGTTTGGGCCATCTTCTCTTGTGACCCCGCCATTAACGCCGGATGAGCATGCCGCAGCGCAATCGCAGCGCGATAATGATGCAGCATGGAGTTCTGGTCCCTTTCAAGCCGATCCACCGCGCGTTCTGCCTGCGCAGAACTGACCGGCAACCAAGGGCGGCTGGTGCTAAACCCGGATTGCTCGTCCTGTGACGCCCAGACCATTGGCGTTCGGCACCCATCACGACCCTTGAACTCGGGCCAGAATTCGATGCCGTACGGGTCCTGCAAATCTTCGAATGCGACGTCTGCTTCGGGTAGGCCCAGTTCCTCGCCTTGATATAGGCAAGCTGAACCGCGCAGGCACATCATCAAAACCGCGTATTGACGGATAGCCGTTTCGTCCAGATCCCATCGAGACGCATGGCGCTGCACGTCATGGTTCGAGAACGCCCAACAGGGCCACGCATCACCGGCTTTATCCTCGAGCTGATCGAAGACTTGTTTGGCATAGAGCGCCGTCAGTTTACGCTTTTCAAGAAACTCAAAGGCATAACACATGTGCATGCGCTTATCGCCGGACGTATACTCTCCCATGATCTCAAGACCGCGTTGGGCGTCACCAACCTCGCCCAAACAGGCGCGACCTTCGTATTCGTCGGTCAGCGCCCGTAGACGTTCAAGGAATGCGATGTTTTCCGGCTGGCTTTTTGAATACAGGTGATCCTGGTGGTTGTACGGATTGACCATCGGGGCAATCGACGCGTTGCGTTGATCCAGCGGCAGACCGGGATTGTCACGCAGTTGGTCGTCGTGGAAATAGAAGTTGATCGTGTCCAGACGGAACCCATCGACACCCAAATCCAGCCAAAACCTTGCAACATCCAGCAGCGCGTCCTGTACATCCTTGCAATGAAAATTCAGGTCCGGCTGCGACGTCAGAAAATTGTGCAGGTAATACTGCAGCCGCCGCGCATCCCATTGCCATGCAGAGCCGCCGAATATCGACAACCAGTTGTTCGGGGGCGTTCCATCCGGTTTGGGATCGGCCCAAACGTACCAATCCGATTTTGGGTTTTCCCGATTTGCGCGGCTCTCGCTAAACCAAGGGTGCTGGTCCGACGTGTGCGACAGAACCAGATCAATCATCACCTTCAGGCCATGACCATGCGCCTGATCCAGCAGATCCTTGAAATCAGCCATTGTGCCAAACATCGGATCAACATCCCGATAATCGCTGACATCATAGCCGAAGTCCTTCATCGGGGATTTGAAGAACGGAGATATCCAGATCGCATCGACCCCAAGAGAGGCAATATAGCCGAGACGCTGCGTGATGCCCTTCAGGTCGCCGATCCCGTCACCGTTACTATCCTGAAAGCTGCGCGGGTAGATCTGATAAATCACCCCACCGCGCCACCAATCCGCGTTTGCTCTGGTTGAGTTTGACGTTTTCACACTGTTTTGCACGTTCATCGGACGCCTCTATTTGACGGACCCGGCCAACAGACCGCGAACCAGGTATTTTTGCATTGCGAAGAAAACCATCAGCGGCACAGCAATCGACACGAAAGCCGCCGTGGCAAGAATTTCCCAGTTACCGCCGCGCGTTCCCAACAACTCGACGATTTGATTGGTCATGACGGTGGTTTGCCCTGAAGCGTCGATCAAAAACACTTTGGCAACCAGCAGATCGTTCCATGTCCATAAGAACTGGAAGATGGCAAAGGAGGCCAAAGCCGGGAAGCTGAGGGGCAGTATCAGCTTGGTGAATATCTGAAACTCGGTCGCACCATCGACCCGAGCGTTTTCAATCAGGTCGCGCGGAAGACCCGCCATATAATTGCGCAAAAGGTAGATCGCCAAAGGCATCCCAAACCCTGTGTGCGCCATCCAGACACCAAGGTAACCCTTTCCAATGCCGATATTCAGGTGGAATTTAAGTAAGGGGATCAGGGCCAATTGAAGTGGCACGACAAGCAGACCGACAACGGCAGCAATCAGTAGCGCACGACCCGGAAAATCCATCCATGCCAGGGCGTAGGCCGCAAAAGCAGCCACGAGAATTGGGATGATCGTGGCCGGAATGGTCACCGTCAGCGTGTTAAAAAAGGCGCGCCCCATGCTGTCTGTACTGTCTTCGGCCAGCAGGACTTTGTGGTAATTGTCCAACGTAAATTCGGGCGGCAACTCAGCGGTGACAAAGACACGCGCGCCCCGACTGCCCGAGAACGCCTCGGTATTTTCCATTCTGTAGTTGCCCTGGGCGTCCACCGTGACCGTGCCACCCCGGCGCAGTTCTGCCGTGTCGCCCGGAACAAATGCATCGACCGCGCGAGAGCTGACACCCCATTTCGAAATCGTCGCCGTTGTTCCGGCGTCAAACAGGTTACCCTCGATCACGTATAACCCGTTTTCTTGCACCTGAGTATCTGGCGGGGCGGTTCGCAGCGTCAGATTTTGTTCCGATGGAAACAGGGACTTCCACCAGCCGCTGGTTGCGATCTGGTCCGCTGTTCTAAACGATGAAATCAACAACCCCAGCGTCGGAACAACCCACAGCACCACCAAAAAGATGACCGAGGCATGGACGACCCAGCGCAGCGCCGGTTTGGTTCCTGCAATATCGCTCATGGCCTCACTCCATCTCTTTGCGCGCGTTGCGCACGTTCCAGATCAGGATTGGTGTCACCAGCAACATGATCACCATGGCCGAGGCAGATCCAACGCCCCAGTCATTGGCACGGAACAGTTTGTCATACATGTAGTTGGCCAATACCTGCGTCTCCCATTGGCCGTTGGTCATCGCGAACACGATGTCAAAGACCTTGAGGACGGTGATGGTGATCGTGGTCCAGACAACCAGAATGGTGGTTTTGATCTGCGGCACCTTGATACGGAAGAAAATCTGGAACGGGTTGGCGCCGTCCAGAATGGCGGCCTCGATGGTTTCTTCGGGAATTCCGCGCAGGGCGGCGGACAGGATCACCATGGCAAATCCTGTCTGAATCCAGATCAGCACCACCATCAGAAAGAAGCTGTTCCAAAACGGGATGGTCAGCCAGGTTTGCGGCTCGGTTCCACCGAAAAAGATATAGAGCGCGTTCAGCATCCCGATCTGATCTTGCTCAGCCGGGCGAGTGTCGTAGACCAGTTTCCAGATCACCGACGCGCCTACAAAAGAGATCGCCATCGGCATGAAGATCAGCGACTTTGCGACGTTGCCCCAGCGGATGCGGTCGGTTAGCTGCGCCACCAACAAACCAAACGCGGTCGACAGCGCAGGAACAATGATCAACCAGAACATATTGTTGCGCATGGCCTCCCAGAATTTGGGTTCGTTCGCCATCTGCACATAGTTGTCCAAGCCGACCCACTCGTACCCGCCCCCGGGCACCCGGTCTGTCAACGACAGGCGCAGTGTTTCGACCACTGGATAGGCCAGGTAAAGACCCAAAGCGGCAAGAGCCGGGAACAGGAACAGCCAAGGCCGGATCATATTGGCCCGGTTGATGTTACGCCCCGCATTGGGCCCCCGCGCGGGAAACAGGATTTTGTCCAGAAACTGGTTCGACAGGTAAAAATAGCCCACACAACCTGACACGCCGATAGCGATGGTCAGCAGGCCTTGTAATGCCGGATGCATGCCGCGTCTCCCTTGCGACGATGTGTTTAGGCAACCCGAAAAGACGGGTTGCCAGGGATCGAACGCTTAGTCGAGCGCTTCCCAAGAGGATTGGATTTCATCCGCAACCTCTTGAGCAGGTGCGCCGCCAGCGTAGTCAACCATGCCGGTCCAGAACGTACCGGCACCTACGCCACCAGGCATCAGGTCAGATCCATCAAACCGGAAGGTGGTCGCGCCCAGGAGAATGTCGTTCATCTTTTTCAAAGTTGGATCTGAGAACAGGGACGTATCCACACCCTTGTGCGGAGTCAGGAAACCGGTCAGCTGCATCCAGGTCTCATGCGCCTCGGGTGTCTGCAGATACTCGATCAGAGCATGCGCGCCGGGACTGTCATTGGTGATCGCCCAAAGGGTTCCGGCCCCCAGAACAGGGCTACCGAGATCCTTGCTTTCGTAGGCAGGGAAATAGAAGAAGTCCGCGTCTTCGCCAACAATCGTACCTTCGGGAAAGAACGCCGGAATGAACGAGGCCTGACGGTGCAGGTAGCATTGTGGCGGTGAGCTGAACATGCCCTTGGGGCTATCTCGGAAATCGGTGGTGGCAACTGCGCCTGCGCCGCCCGCGACATAGTCGTCATTGCGTGCAAAAGCACCGAATTCTTCGATGGCGGCAACAACCTTGGGGTCATTGAACTTCATCTCATTAGAGACCCAGGCGTCGTAATCCTCGGGCGATTGGGTCCGCAACATCAAGTCTTCGACCCAATCTGTCGCTGGCCATCCGGTCGCTCCGCCAGAGCCCAGACCGATGCACCACGGTGTCTCGCCATCCGCCACGATCTGGTCCGTCAGAGCCTTAAGCTCCTCCATCGTGGTTGGCACCTCGTAACCGGCATCCTCGAAGTTTTCGGGCACGTACCAGACCAGAGACTTCACATCGACCTTGTAGAAAAAGCCGTACAGGTGATCCTGCCCGTCGGCCCCTTCATACGTCCCCAAGTCAACCCAGGACTGGCCAGCTGCATAGTTGTCACGAATCCAATCTGCAGTTCCATCACCTAGCGGGGTCAGAAATCCCGACTTCGCCATATCCGCTGCCAACCCGGGCTGTGGGAAGACCGCCACATTGGGCGCAGAACCCGCTTCGGCGTCGATCCGGATCTGCTGTTCAAAACTGTCCGAGCCGACATAGGCGTACTCATGTCCGGTTGCTGCGGCAAAGCCATCCAAGACCTTTTCAACGTTTTCCTGATCCGGGCCCAACCACGGGCCGAACACGGTGACCTTGTCGGCCTGCGCCGCGCCCGCCATCAGGGCGAACGCTGCCGCACCTGTGTAAAGCGAGTGTTTCATGAAGTATCCTCCCAACATTTTCACGCGCATGTGACTCGTTTTTCAAAGCGCTTTGAATGGCAGGTTTTATCCGCCAACAATCACGCTCTGTCAATAATTCGTTTTTCTTCGGCGATAATTTTAATAAAGGCAGATGTTTCGCGAAAAATGTTGACCTATGCGCGATTTGCCCACAAAACGTTTTAAGCATGAATTTGAAGGCGCTTTGAATACTATGAACCTAAAGCAGCTCTCAGAAACCCTCGGGCTTTCGCAGACAACGGTAAGTCGCGCACTAAACGGATACCCCGAAGTGAACGAAGCCACGCGGGAACGGGTTCAGGCGGCGGCGGCCAAGTATGGGTATCGCCCGAACAGCCGGGCGAAAGGGTTGGCTACAGGCCGGTCAATGGTTATTGGACATGTCATCCCCAGCTCATCCCAGCATGAAATGGTAAACCCGATCTTTGGCGATTTCGTCGCCGGTGCCGCCCGCACTTATGCTGAACATGGCTATGACATGATGTTCACGAATGCCGACGACACGTCAATCGAACGCGCCTACCGGGACCTTTTTCAACGCGGAGCCGTCGACGGCGTGGTTCTGCAAGGCCCAAAGGTCAACGAACACCGCATCGAAGTTCTGAACCGCATGGCTGTTCCCTTTATCGTACATGGGCGCTCGACCGGTGTTGAGGTCCCCTATGACTGGATTGATGTGAACAACAAAAGCTCGTTTCTGCGCGCAACTAGGTTCCTGATCGACCTAGGTCACCGCCGGATTGCACTGATAAACGGGCTTGAGGATATGGACTTCGCACAAAGACGTCGCGCCGGGTATCTGGAAGCCCTGGGTGAGGCCGGGTTGACCGTTGACCCGGCCTTGATGCGCAGCGCCGAGATGACCGAGGTTTATGGACATCGCGAAACGCGAGACATGCTCCAGTTGGAAAACCCGCCGACGGCGATACTTATTTCATCCATGATTTCAGCCATAGGGGTTCGCCGCGCTTTGAACGAAGCCGGTCTGAAAATGGGTCGCGATGTATCTGTCATCGCGCATGACGATGATCTGTCCTATTTGAAAAACGGACAGAACGTTCCAATTTTCACGGCGACAAGGTCTTCCGTCCGCCAAGCCGGGGAAATGGCCGCTGAAATGCTGATAGATCGGATCAAATCACCGGATGATCCGGTAAAAACTAGATTGCTGGAGGCCGAACTGGTAGTTGGCGGCTCAACCGGCCCCGTTCCCAACAGGTTCTGACAATGAAATATACCCGT
This sequence comes from Ruegeria sp. G5, assembly GCF_056533365.1. Taxonomy (NCBI): domain Bacteria; kingdom Pseudomonadati; phylum Pseudomonadota; class Alphaproteobacteria; order Rhodobacterales; family Roseobacteraceae; genus Ruegeria; species Ruegeria sp. G5. The sequence goes on from NZ_JBQFOK010000003.1 coordinate 222,344, forward strand.
ACTGACTTCCCCAAAGATTTCATCTTTGGTGTCGCAACTTCTGCTTACCAGATCGAAGGTCATGCACAGGGAGGCGCGGGAGAAACCCATTGGGATACGTTTGCCAGAACACCGGGAAATGTGGTGCGTCAGGAAAATGGGGATCTGGCTTGCGATCATCTGAACCGCTTTGCGCAAGACTTCGATCTGGTCCGGGATGCTGGATTTGACAGCTACCGCTTCTCGACCAGTTGGGCCCGCGTCATGCCTGAAGGCCGCGGAACAGTAAACGAGGCTGGGCTGGACTACTACGACAGGCTTGCAGACGCGCTGTTGGAGCGCGGCATCCGTCCCTGTGCAACACTCTATCATTGGGAACTACCTTCCGCGCTGGCCGATTTGGGTGGTTGGCGAAACCGGGATATCGCCGGGTGGTTTGCGGACTTCACCGAAGTCATCATGGGCCGGATCGGCGATCGGATGTACAGCGTTGCGCCCATCAACGAACCTTGGTGCGTCAGTTGGCTCAGCCATTTTGATGGTCATCATGCACCCGGTCTGCGCGACATCCGGGCCACTGCGCGTGCGATGCATCATGTTCTGCTGGCCCACGGAAGCGCGATCGAGGCTATGCGCGGTTTGGGCATGTCAAATCTTGGCGCAGTATTCAATCTGGAATGGGCTGAACCCGCAGATGACAGCGCAGCAGCACAAAAGGCAGCCGATCTTTACGATGGAATTTACAATCGCTTTTTCCTGAGCGGCGTTTTCAACAAAGCCTACCCAGAGAACGTTCTGGAAGGGCTTGAACCGCATTTGCCTACAGGCTGGCAGGATGATTTTCCCACCATTGGCACCCCCGTCGATTGGTGTGGCCTGAACTACTACACACGCAAACTGATCGCACCTGCGGAGACCTCTTGGCCCAGTTTACAAGAAGTCCCCGGGCCACTGCCGAAAACGCAAATGGGCTGGGAAATCGAACCCTCCGCTCTCACCCGGTTTCTGAAACGGGCGGCAGATGACTATACCAAAGACCTGCCGGTCTATGTCACAGAAAACGGCATGGCCAGCCCCGAACGACGGCAGGATGACGACCGGATTGATTACTTGAACAAACACCTTGGTGCTGTACAGGACGCTTTAGATGTCGGTGTGCCGGTCAAGGGGTATTTCATATGGTCGCTGCTGGACAATTACGAATGGGCTTTGGGATATGAGAAACGTTTCGGGCTGGTTGACGTTGACTTTGAAACGATGGAGCGCACGCCCAAAGCTTCGTATCAGGCACTGAAAACGGCGCTGTCTCAGGGTTCCGTATCATTGCCTCTGGCCCAGCCAGCAGGCGCCATGCACGAGCATTGGAACCTTGTCGCCGACATTGGCGGCACAAACACGCGGCTTGGCGTAATCTCAAATGGAAAACTGACCGAGCTTCGCAAGTCGCCAACAGGTCAACTTCCTCAATTGCTGGAGGCGTTTCAAAGCCTGCGAGACGAAACAGGTACTGATCCACGTGCCGTGGTCGCAGCCGGGGCCGGGCCCGTTCACAATGGAACGATCCGCCTGACGAATGCCCAGCTTGACCTTTCCGAAGGCGATATCGCCCAGGCGACCGGAGCACAGCATACCTTTGTGATCAACGATTTCACCGCTGCTGCATGGTCGGTTGCGGAGGTCACGGGCGATGATGTTGACGTGCTGCAAGGCCTTCAAACCCCACCGGTCGGGACCCGTCTTGTCGTAGGCCCCGGCACAGGGCTTGGCGTCGGTTCGCTTTTGCACTCGAACGGCAGGTTTCACACCGTATCTGGTGAGGGCGGTCATGTGGGGTTGTCGCCCCGACAGGAAGATGAAGTCGAGATTTTCCGCGCCGCGCGTCAGGTCGCACCAGAGTGTTTTTTTGACGACACCCTGACGCTTGAAGCTGAGATGTTCCTGAGCGGCACCGGATTGCCAATTTTGTACCAAGCTATTGGTCTTGCTGCTGGTCAAACCGTATCCAAGGAAAGGTCGGCCAAATCCATACTCGAAGCCGCGCGCGACAACTCTGATCCGTTAGCTGCAAAGGCGGCTCATATGTTCACAACGCATCTGGGGGCTGTGATGGGCGATTTGGCCGTCGTCATGATGCCTGCGGGCGGGGTGTTCCTTGTTGGCGGTGTAGCCGAAAAAAACCGTTGGCTGTTCAAAGACGCGTTCCGCGATGCCTTCAACGCCGGGGGTCGGTTCAGTGATTTACGCAGGTCCATGAACCTTTATGTCTCGAAACAGGACGAATTTGGCATTGTTGGCGCTAACAACTTCTGTAAAAGTGCGCTTGCGCGGTAGATTGACCGCCTGACACTCGGACACAGAAAGGACCCGGCATGATCTTATGCTGCGGTGAAGCCCTGATTGATATGATCGCCGCCCCAACAGTTTCAGGCGAACAAGGTTTTGTGCCGCATTCCGGCGGCGCGATCTTCAACACGGCCATCGCGTTGGGCCGATTGGGTGCTTCTGCCGGAATGCTTACCGGTCTTTCGACAGACATGTTCGGAGTGCAACTGACCGAAGCGTTGAAAGCCAGCCATGTCGACGTAAGCCAGGTCATCTTTTCAGACCGCCCATCGACTTTGGCATTCGTACAACTTGTGGACGGCCACGCCACCTACAACTTTATCGATGATAACTCGGCTGGTCGTATGCTGATGCCGCAGGACATGCCACAGCAGTTACCGGCCGTGTCCGCCCTATATTTCGGGGGAATAAGCCTGGCATGTGAGCCTTGCGCTGATGCCTACGCTGCCCTTCTGGAACGGTTTGGACCGGAACGTGCGGTCATGATGGATCCAAATATTAGACCCGGCTTCATTCAGGACCAGACCCGGTATCGCGCGCGTTTGAACCGTATGATTGCTCAGACGGATATTCTAAAGGTTTCCGATGAAGATCTTGATTGGATCATCCCCGGCCCAGAAGACATTTCGCAAAAGGTGTCGCTACTGCTGCAAACGGGTCCCGCTGTCGTGATTGTAACCAAAGGCAGCGACGGTGCAGTTGGGTACCTTGCAAACGGCGGTGAAACCTCAGTGCCGGTGAATAAAGTCGATGTCGTCGATACGGTTGGCGCGGGCGACACCTTTAACGCTGGCGTTTTGGCCGAATTGGACCGCGCGCAACATCTGACAAAGCAAGGGCTGCGCAGCGTGGGGTCAGACGCATTGCACGCCGCGTTGACAAAAGGTGCAGAAGTGGCCGCCGTCACCGTATCCCGTGCCGGGGCCAATCCGCCTTGGGCACATGAACTTTGACCCGCGAGAGGGACACCAATGAAACGATCTGAGATCAACGCAATCAAGACAGAAGCCGAAGCATTCATCCGGTCCTTCGGCACGGTGTTACCCCCATTCGCTGATTGGTCTCCAGATCGGTTACGCAGCGACGAGGCGAAAGGCATCCGTGAACGGGGTCTGGGCTGGGACATAACCGATTATGGTCAGGGAAAGTTCGACGAACTAGGGTTGTTCCTGTTCACCCTCCGCAACGGTGATGTGGCCGATCTGAACAAAGGCCGGGGTATGCTCTATGCCGAGAAGCTGTTGGTTTCTCGGGACAAACAACTCTCACCCATGCATCGCCATATCATCAAGGCAGAAGACATAATCAACCGCGGCGGAGGGGACCTTGTGATGGAGATTTACGCCTCTGACCCCGACGGCGGTATTGACCGCGAGAACCCGGTGACGGTGCCTAGCGACAATTGCCCTGTAACCATTAAGCCGGGCGAATTGCTGCGCCTAAAGCCCGGCCAAAGCGTTACCCTGATGCCCGGCATTTGGCATGCCTTTTGGGCCGAACAAGGGGACTGCCTTATCGGCGAGGTTTCGACCGTGAACGACGACCGGACGGACAACGTGTTCGAAGACCCGATCCCGCGTTTCGCAACCATCGAAGAAGACACAACTCCGGACTTTTTGCTTGTCGCGGATTACTAAGATCAATTCGGGTCAGCGATGAAACGGCCACGTCTATTACTGGCGTCTGGATAAGCTCTTTCCCTAAAAAGGAAAAACCGATTACCATATCGTTAATTCAGTAAGCGATACGGGCGTATGCCCGGTCAGGTTTGAAAGGGCCGTCACGATGGTAACAAAAGCCGAGCTGGAAGCAGAGGTCGCCGAACTTCGCCGACAACTGGCTGAACACACCAAGACAGAGCCACCAAAAGGCGAAGAAAGCGCAAGTGCATCCTTTACCGACAATCTCGATGCGTGGTCTGCCCAAATCGACGAAGTGCTGACCGAATTTGAGGATCTGCCGCATAAGAAACCGATCCTCTTTGCGCTTGGTGTTTTTGCGGTTGGCTACCTTATCGGTCGGTCCCGGTAGGAGTGCGCAAATGAGCCGTATCTCACGCAATATCTCGATCATCCTGCGCGCAGAACGCCTTATCGCTCAGCGTCAGGTCGCTGTAGCGGCCAAAAAGACAGGGTTCTACATCGCTGCGGGTTTTGCCGTAGGCCTTGCCGTCATAATGCTGAACGTGGCCGCTTTTTTCTGGTTGTCCGCAGCGCTCACCAAACCTGCCGCGGCGCTTATTCTGGCTGGTGTAAACCTGCTGGTCGCAGTGGGGCTGGCCCTTTTCGCGAACGGAATGACGCCGCCAACGGACACATCTGCAGCGATCGAACTACGTGATATGGCCCTGCAAGACATCGAATCCGAGATCAAGGAAAGCCTGTCTGAAGCTCGAGACGCCGTAACCGGTATAAGGCGTGACCCGATAGGGACGCTTACGCCAGACATCGTCAGCGCAATTCTAAGCACAGCGATCAGATACGCGCGCAGTCGCAAGAAATCTGACGACTGAACCTATCGAAGCATACTCGCCGCCGCGCGCGCGATGACCATCTCTTCGTTCGTTGGGATATTCAAGATGCGTACGCGACTGAAATCGGTGGAAAGAACCGTCCCGCCATCAGCATTCCGGGCATGATCCAGTTCGATCCCGATCCATCGCATGCCCTCGCAAACCAGTTGCCGGATCTTGGCCGAGTTTTCCCCGACACCACCAGTGAAGACCAGCGCGTCGATCCCCTCCAGCGCGGCTGACAGCGCTCCAAGCTCACGGCGAATACGGAAGACGTAATAATCAATGGCATTGCGCGCTTCGGGCGCATCTGCAGCAAGCAAAGTGCGCATATCCGAAGAGATCCCAGACAACCCCAACAAGCCGGATTTACGATAAAGCACCTCGGCGATTTCGTCCGCGGTCATTCCGTCTTGTTGCATCATGTAAAGCACGACACCCGGATCGAGCTGCCCGCTGCGTGTACCCATGGGCAAACCATCCAAAGCCGAAAAGCCCATGGTCGACGCGACGGCCCGCCCGCCCGATACCGCACACATGGAAGCGCCATTGCCAAGATGCGCGATAACGACCCGACCGTCATAGAGGCCCGGCGCGATTTCCTTCAGCTTTTGCGAGACATAGTCATAGCTGAGGCCGTGGAAACCGTACCGCCTCACCCCTTTTTCATAGTAGCTTTGCGGCAGCGCGAACGTATCGTTAACCCACGGGTGCGTGCGATGAAACGCTGTGTCAAAGCAAGCGATCTGAGTGGTGCCCGGAAAAGCCGCGCTTGCGGCACGGATGCCGGCAAGGCTGTAAGGCTGATGCAGAGGTGCAAACGGGATGAAGCTGCTTAGGGTTTCGATGACGCCGTCGTCGATCAGAACGGGCTCAGAATAGATCGTACCGCCGTGGACAACCCGGTGCCCGATGGCCCGGACATGGATATCTGGCAGATATTCCCGCGCTGTCTCAAGAAACGCATGGATCGCTTCGTCATGTGTTTTGGTATTCGCCAATGGTCGGTTGATCGACCGGCCACCCGCGGACTGTGCCATCAGACGCGGTGCATCCCCAAGCCGTTCAATCTGACCCCGCCATCGCATGCTTGGGCGGTTATCTTCGACCAATTCGTACAGTGCGAATTTCAACGACGAGGAACCGGCGTTCAACGCCAATACGTGATCAGCCATGGATTATACCCTTCGTTGCAACTGCGTGTAGTGCGGCCACCGCGCAGGATGCCAAGCGCGATGCGTCATCGTCCGATCGAGACGTCAGAATGATTGGCGCGGCAGCCCCAAGAACGATACCAGCAGCTTCGGCGTGGGAAATAAAGGTCAGCTGTTTGGCCACCATGTTCCCCGCCTCGATATTCGGGGCGACAAGAATATCGGCTGCGCCGCCAACCTCGGATTTGATCCCCTTGGTTCGGGCCGCATTCAGATCAATCGCGTTGTCCATCGCCAAGGGTCCATCCACCAGACCGCCGGTTATCTGACCCCTCTCAGCCATCTTGGACAAAAGCGCCGCATCAACTGATGACGGCATGTGCGGGTTTATAGTTTCCACAGCAGATAACACGCCAACCTTGGGTGTCTGGATTCCGATCGAATGGGCCAGATGAATAGCGTTCTGGACAATATCCGCCTTGGTTTCCAAATCCGGCGCGATGTTCACCGCAGCGTCTGTAACCATAATCGGGCGCGACATGCCGGGAACGTCCATAACGAAAACATGCGACAAGCGACGCCCCGTGCGCAGCCCTTTTTCACGGCGCAAGACGGCGTGCAGCAGTTCATCCGTGTGAAGATATCCCTTCATCAAGGTCTGCGCGCGCCCCTCGAAAACAAGATCAACCGCACGGTGTGCTGCCAACCTGTGGGTAGTTGCCTCGACGATTTCGATCCCGTCCAAGTCGGCATCCAACTCTGCGGCAGCCTTGGCAATTCTGTCTGGATCGCCCACTAGAATGGGTAAAATGATCCCGTTGGAATAGGCAAGCAGCGCGCCCCCAAGCGAATTTGGATCCTCGGGTGCCACCACGGCAGTTGGCATCGGCTCCAGCGGTCGGGCTTTTTCAAGCAGAGCATCAAAATGGCGATGCCGCTGTACCACAAGACCCGGCACTTCGACCGAGTCGAATTCCATGTGTTGGGTCGGCGGCGTGACCTGAACAGAACCGCTTAGCACCTGAATATTATCGCCCACTCGGTGTACTTCTGTTGTGCATACCAAATCGCCGTCGTCGCGCTTTTCAGCGACTGTGACAAAGGCAGTCAGCTCATCACCGGCCACCACTGGTGCGTGAAACGTTAAGTCCACGCGACGGGTCTGTGTACCCGCACCCGGCAAAATATTACCCAAAACAGCGGCGATAAGCGCTGCTGGCCAAAGCGCAGGGGCGATCGCTTCTGGTCGCCCATCCCCATCCCCGTCATAGGCAGCAAGGTGCAGCGGGTTGTGATCGCCCGATGCTGACGCAAAGGCATATAGGTCGTCTACTGTGCACAACCGCGTCAACTGTGCCTGATCTCCGACGTTCAGTTGTGAAAAGGTCCGATTTTCCAATATCTTCATGATCTGTCAGCTTTGCTGTTGGCAGCGGGTCTGTTGCAAGGAACGCTGATCTGGAATTGAGAGGTCGTCGCCGTTGTAGGCTTCGGGTCAGTCAGGTCAAGCGCCATAACTAATTCCCATGAAATTGCGACAATTCGATTACGTCTGTTTTCGTATTGACCAGAAATACGATCTCGGGCAATGACGCGACAGATGGTTCCCAAAGGCTGAGCCCCAGGGATGAAAAGGGAATACGGTGAGGCGCGTGAACTCGAGCCAAATCCGTAACTGCCCCCGCAACTGTAAGCGGTGAGCGACGCCAATTTCCCACTGGCCCACTTGGGCCGGGAAGGGTGGCATAGCGTTGATCCGTAAGTCAGGAGACCTGCCATCTGAAGTGTAACCAACCCGGGGCGGGGTGTCCTGGAAGGAGGCATCATGGCGCTGCATACGCCGGCTGGCATCGTTTCCAAATCACCCGGCTCACGGGCGTTCAGCAGGCCGTGCCATGTCTAACGCGGCAGATCACGTTCTTTTGGTATGCTCAACCTGTCGCGGGACCGTGAACGCCGACGCAATTGCAGCGGCTTTGCGCCCGGAACTTCCCAGTAGTTTTGTCATCCGAACCGTCGATTGCATGGCCGGATGTGCATCCCCAACCACGGTTGGGTTTCAGGGAAACGGAAAAGCACATTACCTCTTTGGAGGAATTGAAACGGCGCAAGACCTCGATGCTCTGGCCGAATTTGCGCGCCAATATGATAAAAGCGTCGACGGTTGGACAAACGCCTCAGATCGACCTGCCGCCCTATACGAAAAGACGCTGGCGCGCATACCTGCCTTGGTTGTGAGGCCAGAGAAATGAGCCAGAAAACCTTTTTGCAGGCCAGTGACGTAAGCTATTTTGCCCAATCCGGTGAGGCGTTGCTGCAGGATGTTTCATTCGACCTTGAGGAAGGCTCTATCCTTGCAATTGCGGGGCCGAATGGCGCGGGCAAAACCACACTTTTGAACCTGCTATGTGGCGCAGAGACGCTGGTTCACGGCGATATAGAAATCAAAGGGCGTAGTCTTCGCGCATTGTCGGCGGTCGAACGGGCAAGGATGATCGCAGTTGTCAGTCAGCAAGAGCTGCCCGACGGCCGCTTGTTCCTTAAAGACTATGTTGCTTTGGGCCAGATACCGATCCAGGCAGACCGCTCTGTCGATCAGCACGCACGGGATTTAGACCGCATTCTCGATCGTACTGGTCTGACCGCGTTGGCGAACAAGCGTATGGCCGTTTTGTCCGGTGGTGAACGCCAACGGGCGCATATTGCGCGTGCGCTGGCACAAAGACCGTCGCTTTTGTTTCTGGACGAGCCGACAAACCATCTGGATCCGGACGCCAAGGGTCGAATGCTTTCCTTGATTGCAGATCTTGGAATCACCGTGGTGATGATCGTTCATGATCTGGTCATGATCCCTGAGTTCGCCACCCATGTGGCATTGATGAAATCTGCGAGGCTGTCCGGGTTTGGTGCAGTGGCCGACGTTCTGACAGCTGAGCGGGTACGTGACACCTTTGGCGTTGAGTACCTGCGCTTTCACCACGAAGGGCGCGAGATCCCGGCGCTCGATATCCGAAAATCCTCTGTTTCAAATTCTAACCGGAGTTCCCCTGAATGAAACTAGTTGTGTCTATGGCTTTGATTGCAGCCATGACAGGCGGTGTTGCAGCGCATGAAATCACCGTCGACAATTGCGGTGAACCGCTTGTGTTCGAAACACAACCCGAACGTCTGGTTGTTCATGATATGAACATGACCGACATGGCTTTTGCCTTGGGTCTGCAAGACAAAATCGTAGGTCTTACAGGTATCACCGGTTGGTATAAGACAAGCCCCGAGTTCGATACCCTGCGAGGTGACATTCCCGAACTTGCTCCGAAATATCCCACCATCGAAAATCTGGTTGCGGCAGAGCCAGACCTGTTTTTTGCCGGATGGTACTATGGCATGCGACCTGGTGGCGAGGTGACGCCGGATACTTTGGCACCGTTCGGGATCAAGACAATGATCCTTACGGAAAGCTGTGTCCACATCAACAAAGACCGTCCGGTGGCCAGCATGGACCTTTTGTTCGACGATGTATTGCGCCTGGGGCAAGTGATGCATGTCGAAGAAAAAGCCGAAACCTTGGTTCGAGATTGGAGAGATGAGCTTGCCAAAATCCAAGCACAAACGGCGGGTCTTACAAAACCTCGCGTCTTTCTTCTGGATGGTCCGGCAGACGCGCCATTTACCGCAGGTAAATTTGCAATACCGGATGCGATGATTGCGGCGGCGGGTGGAGAAAACGTAACCCATAACATGGACACCAGTTGGGGTCGCACGTCATGGGAGACTGTAGCCGCCGCCAACCCAGAATTCCTTGTATTGCTGGACTATCAAACAGGAAACGGTGCCGAAGACACGTTCAGGTTTCTTCAGGAACACCCCGTTATGTCCCTAACCGATGCCGTGAAAAACAAACGCTGGATCGGCTTGCGTTACGAGGAACTGACACCCGGACCCGCAAATATCGAGGCAATCTCGAAAATGGCGCGGGCCATGCATCCTGACCTGAATTAAGTTGGGGCACTTGGGTCTGACATTGCTTGGGGGGGCGGCCATTCTGGCGGCCCTCTTGTTGGTTTCAACAGTCTACGGAACGACCCACATACCTGTGTCGGAGACTTTCGATGCCGTTCTGTTGGGAACCGGTCTGTCAGTTGGCGAAATGTCCCCCCGTCATCGCATCGTGTTCGATCTGCGCTTACCGCGGGCTCTTTTCGCGGCGGTTATTGGCGCAGGCCTCGGCGTCGTCGGCGTAGTGTTGCAGACCACCACGCGAAACGACCTAGCCGATCCGTTTTTGTTCGGGCTGTCTTCCGGTGCGGCGGCAGGGGCTGTGTTTGTCATCACCGTTACCGGCGATATTCTTGGGGTCTGGACTTTGCCTCTGGCCGCCTTTTGCGGAGGGTTGGTGGCCTCGGGCATCGTGCTGGCTTTGGTGCATGGCTTGCGCACCAGTGCACCCGAAAAACTGATATTGGCCGGGCTCGCGGTGTCATTTCTTTTTTCCGCAGTAACCAATTATTTGATTTTTGCCGGAGACAATCGCGCGGCGCATTCTGTGATTTTCTGGATGCTGGGTGGTCTCGGTCTGGCCAGATGGGAGATGTTTCCATTGGTCTGCGCCGGTTTGCTGCTGGTTCTGGCATACGCACTTTACCGAGGGCGTTGGCTGGACGCTTTGCTCACCGGTGATCTGACGGCAACGACGTTGGGTGTTCCGGTTCAGGGGTTGAGGTTCAAAATGTTCTTCGTTGCGGCACTGGCGACGGCTGCATTCGTGTCAGTAGCGGGCGTTATCGGGTTTGTAGGCCTGATGGTGCCGCACATTGCTCGCGGCATCGCCGGCCCGTTGCACCACCATCTGATTCCAACAGCGGCAGTTGTTGGGGCGGTCCTGTTGACCGGGTCCGACATACTCAGCCGCCTCATACTTGCCCCGCAGGAATTACCTGTGGGTATCGTAACGACTTCTTTGGGTTCGGTATTCGTTTTCATTCTGCTTTTGCGCACAGCCAAGCAAAAACGATGACGCGCTCATGTCCCATGTGGGCACAATTCGCTCCGCTTGATCAAAAACGGATTCGACCGCATGATCTCAGAATGAGTTTTGAGGTCGGCCCTTGGCTGAAAGAACTTGGACTGGACCAGTATACTGACGCGTTTTTGGAGAATGACGTCGACGGTCGTGCTTTGCCGCTTCTGACAAATGATGACCTCAAGGAAATCGGTGTCTCTCTCGGGCATCGGAAAATTCTTCTGGCCGCTATCGAAAGCATGAAACAGCTGCCTGAAAGCACAGCTAGTACACCTCAAGTCTCACCCCAGCCTCCCACTCCCGCCACAGCCGAGCGAAGGCATCTGACTGTATTCTTCGCTGACCTTGTTGGTTCGACCGAACTGACAAACCGGCTCGACCCTGAAGACATGCGCCTGTTGTTACAGAACTATCAGGATGCTGTGGCGGGTGCCGTATCCAGATACGGTGGATATGTCGCCAAGTATCTGGGTGATGGGCTTTTGGTTTTTTTCGGCTGGCCCAGAGCGTTTGAAGACCACGCAATCCGCGCCATCAAAGCCGGGTTGGACTCTGTTGCGCGTGTTCAGAACTTGAAGACACCAGACGGCCAACCGCTGGCCGCACGGATCGGGATAGCAAGCGGTGACGTTGTTGTTGGTGATACCATCGGCGAAAACACCCACGAAGAAGGCGCGATGACCGGGCCAATCCTGAATCTTGCAGCACGTTTGCAAGAAAAAGCCCTTCCGAACTCGGTCGTGGTGACACGGGAAGAAACCGAAGCAAGCCTGCACCGGATTTTCGAGTTTTCCTCTTTGGGCGCGACACAATTGAAGGGCTTCGACGAACCGCGTGAGCTGATGCAGGTGGTATCCGAACACCAAGCGGAAAGTCGGTTCAAGGCATCCTATAGCGAGGATACCAGTACCGAACTTGTGGGCCGCAGTTTTGAAAAGGGCATCTTACAACAAACATGGCAGCGTGCGCGAACAGGGCATGGCGAAGTCATCCTGCTGGCAGGCGAACCCGGTATCGGCAAATCTCGGCTGACAGAAGAGTTTCTGAACGATGAAACCATCTTGGACCACGCCGATATCATCCGGCTGAATTGCTCGCCCTACCTGACAAGCAGCCCATTCCACCCTGTGACCGAGCGCATCTCAAGCGATGCAGGCGTAGAGCCCGGGTTTGATGACAATCTGGTTCTAAGTCACGTGCGCGACATGTTGAGTTCTAGGCAGGGATTAGAACTGGATCAGGTCTTACCCGTTTTCGCAGCTTTGGTGGCACCGCGCAGCGATCCTGCTCGGGAAGTTCTGGAACTGTCGCCTAGGGAACAACGGGACCTTACTATCCAGACCTTGATCAACACTGTAAAAGCGCGCTCAAAGGTAAAACCCGTCATTTTATGCGTCGAAGACGCCCATTGGATCGACCCATCCACCAATGCGCTTTTGGAGCGGTTTCGAGCGATCTGCTCGGACTTACCGCTTATGATCCTGATCACGCATCGCCCCGGGTGGGATCTGAAACAAGATGACGGCGATCCCCATGTGCAAACCCTGCACCTACGGCGGTTCGACTACGCGCAGGTTGCCAATCTGATAAAGAACATATCTGGTCGCGATCCGGATGATCAGCTTGTCAAACTAATCGTCGAAAAAACGGATGGCGTACCGTTGTTTGTCGAAGAACTGACCAGCGCCTATCTGGACGCTGGCGAAGACGGAAACATCGCGGTGCCTTCGTCATTAAAAGGCGCGTTGATGGCCCGTTTGGATGCCGTATCACCACAGGCCAAACAAGTTGCACTCGCGGGGGCAGTCATCGGGCGGGAATTCTCGTCCGACGTCCTTTCCGATGCAATGAGCCAAAGCATTGAGTCTGTGAATCCAGGATTGAACGAACTCTGCAAATCCGGCCTGATTTTTGAAAGCGGCAACAGCAAAGGCAACTATGTTTTCCGTCACGCTTTGATAAGGGACACCGCCTACCAATCCATGCTGAGCTCTACCCGCCGACAACAGCACGCAAGTGTTGCGGCCGCGTTGACCCGCCTGCGCGCGGCTGAGATTGCCCGTCGCCCAGAGCTTGTCGCGCACCACCTCACTGAAGCACAAGACTGGACCGCAGCGTTTTCCAACTGGCAGGTGGCTACAGAGATGGCTCTTGCCCGGTCGGCCAGCCAGGAAGCAATGGTCAATGCAAACGAAACGCTGAACGCGGCCAAGAACCTTGGATCGCAGCAAAGCGTTGAGACAATCAAGGCAATGGTCCTTGTAGGGCGCAGCTACGACAGTTTGGGCGAATTGCCTCAGGGAATAGCAACACTCAAGAAAGCTTCGGACGCCGCACGATCGCTTGGCCATGCAGAGCTTTCCGCCGAAATCGCACATCACTTTGCCGACTCGTGCATGATGTCGAGCCAGCGCCACAATGAGGCTATCGAGCTTTGCCTTGATGCGCTTCGCGAACTGCCCGAAGACGACGAAAGGCGGCAATGCCAGTTGATGAGCCAGCTGGCACGCGCGTATCTGTTTGTTGGTCAACTCTCGGAAGGCGCACGATACGGGCATCAATCAATGGAACTTGCCGCTAGGTTGGGGGATCATAAATCACAGTTTTCCGTGATGATGATGCGTTTCGGCGCGCCGTTTGTGGCACGCCAGGACGAAGAGGCGCAAAACTGGCGCCAAAACCTGAAAGCCATGCACACAGTGGCGGAAAAGCTGGGAACTATTGACCAGGGTCGTGACCGTACGCTCAGCCTGTTTGTCGGGATGGAAATGGCCGATCGGGCGTTAGTGGATCGATCCTTGAAACTTTTGACCGAAGTTTCGCAGAAAGATAACCACCTTCAGCTCTATTGGGTTCAAATCCATGCCCGGGCGATGATTGCCATCATGGATGGCGACTGGGCACAGGCTGAGAAATTCGCGAACGAAGCCGTCAAAATAGGGCGCAAAACCCACGGGAAACACATCGAAGGCGTCTATGGCGTCCAGATGTTCACTATTCGGCGCGAACAGAACAGGTTGCACGAAGTCGCTCCGGTCATAAAGAAACTGATGTCGGATGATCCCGAAGACGCAAAGTGGAAACCCGGCTTTGGCCTTATTGCTGCTGAACTTGGTTATCTTGAACCCGCTGAGCGTATCTTGAACGAACTGGCTGAAAACGGCTTCACCTTGCCGGCAGATGCAATGTATTCGACTACCCTGTCCTATCTGGCCGATATCTGCGATGCCGTGGGACGTAAGGATCATGCAGAAACGCTGTTCGACATGCTTCTGCCCTACGAAGACCTAACCATCACTGCTGGCGCAACGACGGTTTGCACAGGTGCTGCCGCGCGCCGCCTTGGTAAGCTGGCCGCCCTTTTGGGAGATTGGGAAACAACTGAACATATGTTCACCAAAGCGATTGAGATAGACACACGCATGGCCAGCCCGCCCTGGATCGCGCATAGCAAAGCTGCGTTCGCCGCTTGTATGCGAAAATTCGGGCATAGGCAGAACATGGAAACGGCATTTCGCCTTGAGGCCGAAGCGTTGGCAACTGCGCAAAATTTAGGTATGGTTGCACTTATGTCTAAGCTTGAAGGTACAGTGAGTTAGTCCCTGAACACATGCCCTGGGGGGTGCATATGCCAAGGTATATTATTGAACGCCATTTCGCCGAACAACTAAGCATCAACGACGACGACAAAGCTAAAATTAAAGAAATAAACGACGAGGAAGGGATCGAATGGATCTTTTCGTTCCTCAGCGCGGACAAACGCAAAACCTATTGCTTGTACGAGGCACCTGACGAGGAAAGCCTGAGAAAGGCCGCCGAGCGCTTAAACATTCCGGCTGATGTAATCACACCTGTGGATCGAATTGATCCGGGCGTGTTTGCCTAAAGGCCTCGTAGTCGACGGGGCATTGCGCCCTTAATCATCGACGACCACCAATGAATTCTGGCTGAGGCAACCGGCAAGAAACCTTCCTTAAGAACGGAAGGTATTATACATGTTCGATTCAAGAACTCTGGATGGCAATTCGACGGAAGTTGATCAGGTTGCGCTGGACGCGCTCAGCGCGTCCCTCCGAGGGGCGGTCTACGGCCCGGGTTGCGAAGAGTACGACACGGCCCGCACGACATGGAACAGCATCGTGGATCGGCATCCCAGTTTTGTCATCCGCGCCTTGGGCGCCAGTGACGTGCAAAAGGCGGTGAATTTCGTCCGCAACGCTGGTCTGGTTTTATCCATACGGTCCGGCGGGCATCAGATCGCCGGTCACGCTGTGGCGGATGATGCAGTTATGCTGGACTTGTCCCACATGCGTTCAGTTCACGTCGACCCGGTCGCGAAAACAGCCCGCGTGGCCCCCGGCGCGGTACTAGGCGACGTGGACAGGGAAACCCAGGCACATGGGCTTGCGGTGCCACTCGGCATTAATTCCACGACAGGAACAGCTGGTTTGACCTTGGGCGGTGGCTTTGGCTGGATTACCCGCAAATTCGGAATGACCATCGACAATCTCATCTCGGCCGAGGTTGTCACGGCAGACGGTTCGATTGTCACTGCATCCGCATCGAACCACCCCGATCTATTCTGGGCGATACGTGGCGGTGGCGGCAATTTCGGGGTCGTAACGTCCTTCGAATTCCAGTTGCACCCGCTGGGCCCCGCAGTCCTTTCAGGGCTGGTCGTGCACCCGATCGAGGCTGCACCTGAACTGCTGGCCAAATACGCCAAAATCGCAGATACCGCACCTGACGAACTGACCGTTTGGAGCGTCATGCGAAAAGCCCCGCCCCTACCGTTTTTGCCCGAAGACTGGCATGGCCGCGAAGTTCTGATCTTTGCCGCCTGCTATACAGGTTCTATGGAAGACGGCGAAAAGGCGATGGCAGAGTTGAGAGGTCTAGGTGATCCGATCGCCGACGTTATCTCGCCCCACAATTTCGTCGACTGGCAGGCTGCATTTGATCCCCTGCTGACGCCTGGCGCGCGGAACTATTGGAAGAGCCATGATTTTAGGTCTCTGACTACAGAGGCAATTTCTGGCCTGCTGGACGCGATATCCAACCTTCCTGATCCGGCCTGCGAAGTTTTCATCGCACATGTTGGCGGCGCAATGGCGCGTGTACCAGCCGATTCAACGGCATATCCCGAAAGATCGGCACATTTCATTATGAATGTGCATACACGCTGGGAAGATCCCGCCAAGGATGACACCTGCATCGCGTGGGCACGAGGTTTGTACGATCGCATGACACCGCACGCCACTGGCAGCGCCTATGTGAACTTCATGCCCGCTGACGAAGCAGACTATATGGCTGGAGCATACGGTGCGAATGCTGCAAGACTGGCGGAGGTCAAAAGAACTTATGATCCGGATAACCTATTTCGGATAAACCACAATATTTTGCCAGCTTGAGCCTGCGCTTTACATCGTAAAAGAGGCTCGGGCCAACCAGGCACTTAGGTCTTTCTCGGCCGCAGCGATGGCTTCGTTGTTCAGGATTTGCGAAGTCATCGCCTTAGACACAGCGCGTACGCGTTTGTTAATCGCGATGTCGTCCGTATCGATGAGCAGATCGTTTACATCGAGCTTCTCATAGATCGAAAGCAATCGGTTTTGGATCGTCCGCAGCGCCAGTTTTCTGCGCGTGGCAATGGCTTTATCCGGAAGGCCAAGCGCCAGGTCAGTCAAAATGGCCAGTTCGACTTCTGTAAGTGCCTCACCAGAACGGCTTTGGTCCCGCTGAATCTGATGAATCTCACGGTCGACCATGATTTGCGCTTCCAGTAAGACAGCACGCAAGGCCAAATGCATCCGCGACGGGCTGGCCGTTTTCAGGACATACCCATAGGCAGCTTCTTTCGGTACGATCCGTGCGATCCCTCGTAAATACGCCTCATCCGAATAGTTTGACCAAAACAGAATACGCGTATCCGGTCGTTCCGACCAAATTGTTCGCGCGGCTTCAATGCCGTTCCGCTCTTTCATCCGAAGGTCCATTACAATCGCTTCGACCGCGTTTTGGCGCGCTTGCACTTCGCCGTCCCGGCCATTCGTCGCAAGGCTGACATCCGTGGCCTCAGGTAAGGCTTCTTGCACCAGTTCCTTGAGGTAATTGGCATGCATGGCGTCATCTTCAACCAACAGAACTTTCATGCGATTACCTCTTTGCTGGGGCATTCCGACGATGGCAGGCGCACGCTGATCTCGGTCCCGTTAGCATACTGAATGTCGAATTTTGCTGCGATCAGATGCGCACGTGTCCGCATATGTGTTAACCCGCCAGACGCTTTTGTCGGCTCCATCGCAGAGTTGGATGCGCCGTTGTCACGAATCCTAAGATGCAACCCATCCTGACACGCAATTTCGACCTCGATCGAGGATGCCTCGGCATGGCGCACGGCGTTGTTGATGGCCTCTTGCGCGATGCGAAACAGCGCAATCCGCTTGGTTTGTGGCAAATCGTCAATCAAACCGTCAGACTGGTCTCGGACATCAATCTCGATTTCCTGATTGGTTCCAACCGCACGCTCAAGATGGGTTCGCACGGCATGCTGAAATCCAAACAACTCCAGCAAGGACGGTATCGACGTATCAATAATTTCACGCAGACCCTGTATGCAATTTTGCATGTTCCCGCGAAGCGTCTCGATATCCTGCCGCGTTTTACAGCGTTCAAGTTCGCGGCTGATCCGGGTCATATCTGCCAGGGTTTGGTCATGAAGATCCATGCCAATGCGCTGCCGTTCCAGCTCTAGGGCGTCGGTCAAGCTGAGCGCGCCAAGGCGCAAACCTTCTTCGCGCGCCTGCAGTTCGGCACGCATGATCGCCTCGCGCTTGGTTTGTTCATTGGCACGTAGAGCGTAGAAGTATGGGGCTAGAATATCGGCAATGTTGCGAACTTGTTCGACGGCCTCTTCATCGTAGAAGTCCTTCTTTTGCGACGAACAATTCAAGGCACCGATCGTGCGCCCCAGAACTTTCATGGCGACGTTAACACGGCTGCGCATCTTATGCTTTATGATCGGCTCGCAGTCGGCTCCTTCGAATACATACCGGGGGTCTTCCAAGGCATTTCCGGTCAACAGACTATCACACTGACCACTCAGGATATCCCGAACCGGCGACACTTCTATGGGTGCCCGGGTGCGGCTCCAACTGGTGCGTAGCCCTACCTCATAGCTGGTGTTCCAGCCGCCTTTGTCATCGATCAGGCAAACATCCAGATGGTCGACCTGCAAAATGCGGTCGATCTCGGATTTGACCGAGCGCAGCGCGGATTTGATATCGAGCTTGCCAGCCAGATGGTTGGAAATCCGCAAGTAGTAGGCAAGATCAGCCATGAGTTCACTTTCAAAAAACCAGACCGCAGCAACTGGCGATCCAGAGTATAGAAGCCCACCGGCACCATGTCATGCGGATTGCCGCAGCAGTTTTGCGGGAACCCGCAAGCTTTGCGCGCATTCTACTCTTACGCTTTCAGCCCCTTCACGGAATCCTTTCGGCGTCGGCCCGCAACAGCGGGCGCGGTATTTGGGCGGCGTTTTGGCCGCCGAGGGAGGAAAGAATGACACTCAAGGCCATAATGCTCGGCGCGGCAGCCGGGATCACGGTATTTGCAGCGACCAACGCCGTGGCGGACACGTCCGACAAACGCATCGCACTGTCCAACAACTATGCTGGGAACTCTTGGCGGCAAGCCATGCTTGAAAGCTGGCAGAAAGTTGGGGAAGCCGCTGTCGCAGACGGTATGGTTGCCGCTGCGGACGCATTCACAACATCCGAAAACCAGGCCACTGAACAGGCCGCCCAAATCCAGAACATGATCCTGCAGGGTTACGACGCGATCGTGATCAACGCAGCGTCGCCAACAGCGATCAATGGCGCGGTCAAGGCTGCCTGTGACGCCGGAATTACTGTCGTTTCGTTTGATGGCATCGTGCAGGAACCCTGCGCATGGCGCATCGCAGTCGACTTTCAGCAAATGGGCCGCGAGCAGGTCAAATACCTTGCTGAACGCTACCCAGATGGTGGCAACCTGCTGGAAATCAGAGGATTGGCAGGCGTTTTCGTAGATGACGAAATCAGCGCCGGTATTCATGACGAAGTAAAGAACACGAACTTTGAAATCGTCGGTTCGGTTCACGGCGACTGGGCGCAGGACGTGGCGCAAAAAGCTGTCGCCGGTATCTTGCCGAGCCTGCCGGAAATTGTCGGTGTCGTGACGCAAGGCGGCGACGGTTATGGTGCTGCACAGGCTATCGGAGCGACCGACCGCTCAATGCCGACAATCGTGATGGGCAACCGGCAGGACGAACTGCAGTGGTGGGCCGATGAAAAGGCGGCAAACGGCTACGAAACAACCTCGCTGTCTATTGCCCCCGGTGTAAGCACCCTTGCATTCTGGGTTGCTCAGCAGGTTCTGGATGGCAATGAAGTCCCGAAGGATTTGACCGTTCCCTTCCTGACCATCACACAAGGCGAATTGGAAGAGTCTCTGAAAACCACGCCCAAAGGGTCCGTGGCCAACGTGGAATATACGTTGGAAGAGGCCAAAGGCGTTATCGCCTCGGCCAAGTAATCCAATGAACGACGCTCAAAAGATACCCGGCGCATCAGATGCGCCGGTTGTCACGCTGGACGCAGCCCATATGTCGTTTGGACCCGTTCAAGCGTTAAAGGCAGCGTCGCTCGAGATTGCAGCTGGCGAATGCGTCGGTTTGGTTGGGCACAACGGTGCGGGTAAATCAACGCTCGCCAATGTGATCAACGGACGCCTTTCGCCGACCCAGGGTGCCGTACGGTATCGCATCAGCGACCCGGCGCTTAAAAACAGTCAGAACGCTCAGGCGTCCGGCGTTCGCAGTGTTTTTCAGGAACTGTCCTTGTGTCCTAATCTGACAGTTCTTGAAAACCTGCGGATCCCCTATCGCAGCATGCCGCGCAAGGGTTGGCGCAAAGTTGCGCAACAAAAGATGGCCGCAGCACTGGATTTGGTCTTCCCGGGCCACGGCATTCGCCCGCGCGCAACGGTCGGTGACCTAAGTATTGCCGAGCGTCAAATGGTTGAGATCGCGATAGCCTTCGCAGATCGCGACCGTGAACCTAGCCTGGTCATACTGGATGAACCCACGTCTTCGCTGGATGCGGCGATCGCCCAGCAGCTTTTGGACCACATAAAACGGTACTGCGCGGCGGGTGGAGCCGTTTTGTTTATCTCGCACATGATGGGTGAAATCTTTGAGGTTTCGACCCGCATCGTCGTCATGAAGGATGGCCAGATCGTAGATGATCAACCGGCGCAAGCCTTCACACGCCAAAGCATCGTGGACGCCATGGGGCACGTGGCACCAGATGAAGACGCCCAAGGTTCCGCACGTTCTGAAAAAACTCTGGGCCCGGAAATCGTAAGCGCCGCCAATGGCCTGAACGCCAAACAGGGTGAGATTGTGGGCCTTGCCGGCCTTGCGGGCCACGGTCAGGCAGAAGCCCTTGCACAAATATTTTTCGACCATTCCTCGGTTTGGAAATCCGGCAAAAAGCCCGAGGTCGTCTTTGTTGCAGGCGATCGTGCACGCGATGGTGTCATGCCCTTGTGGTCGATCCTGAAAAACCTGTCCTTGACGACGTTGCCCGAATTCAGTCGCCGGTTCCTTGTGGAACGCGCAAATGAATCCCAGTTGGTCCAAGGCTGGAAAGAACGTATCGGGATTCGCACCGACAACCTGTTGAACCCCATCCTTTCCCTGTCCGGGGGCAACCAGCAAAAAGTCCTTTTTGCGCGCGCGCTTGCTTCGAGCGCACCGTTGGTTGTGATGGACGATCCGATGCGCGGCGTGGACATCGGAACAAAAAAAGAAGTCTATCAGATGATCCAGAATGAGGCCGCCAAAGGCCGCAGCTTCTTGTGGTATTCGACCGAAACTGACGAAATCCTCGAATGCGATCGGGTCTTCGTGTTCCGGGCCGGGGAGATTTCGGCCGAACTGACCGGCGACGACATTAGTGAAGAGAACATCCTTCACGCATCTTTCGAAATGCAGGACGCCGTGCAATGACCAGTGATCGCCTGCGCCTAGCCCTGCCCGTTTTGTCTCTTGTCGTTTTGCTTGGGGCAGTATTCTACCTGCAGCCACGCGCCATGAGCTATTTTGGCCTTAATCTGCTGTTTAACCTGGCTATTCCCGTTGCGCTGGCAACCATAGCGCAGATGATGATCATCATGGTCAATGATATTGACTTGTCCATCGGAACCTTTGTCAGCTTCTGCGCCTGCGTTACCGCGACCTTCGTGCATGACACGCCACTATTAGGGTACGCTATTCTGGCCGCCGCCATCATGGGCTATGCAATGCTGGGGGCTTTGATCCAGCTACGCGGACTGCCTGCAATCGTTGTCACCTTGGGAATGTCCTTTGTCTGGGGCGGCTTAGCCGTGTTGATCCTGCCCTCACCGGGTGGGGCGTCGCCTGAATGGCTGAAATCTCTGATGAGTCTGAAAACTCCTTTGGTGCCGATTGCCGTAGTCGCCCCCCTCGTCATCGCTTTGGTGGTACACTTGCTGATCAAGAGATCATGGGTCGGGGTTATCCTACAGGGTGTGGGCGGGAACGACCGCGCGCTGGAACGCGCCGGCTGGTCGCTGGTTAGGCTAAGGGCTTCGGCTTATGGGCTGGCTGGGCTTTTTGGCGTCCTCGCCGGGATGTCACTAGTCGGGCTCACTACTGCAGCCGACGCTAACATTGCCTTGCGATACACACTGCTATCCATCGCCGGTGTCATCTTGGGTGGCGGTGAGTTCGTGGGCGGCCGGATCTCTCCGTTCGGTGCGGTGGTTGGTGCGCTTACTTTGACACTCGCAGCAAGTTTCCTGTCCTTTCTCAGACTATCGCCAGACTGGCAAATTGGGGCGCAGGGCGCGATTTTGATACTGGTTCTTGCCGTACGCTTGGTATTCGTTCGCAAGGGGGCTCCGGCATGACTGACAATGCGTCCAACCCTGTCGAACAAAACAACATTGCGCGTGCGATACTGGGAAAACCCTGGATTTGGGCGTATCTTGCGGCGGGGATAACGCTGGCCGCGACGAGTTTGATCGCCGGTTCAGGGGCTGGTTCGCTGGTTTATGCGGCCCTGACCTTTGCTTCTTTCTCAGCAATCGTCGGGATCGGTCAAATGCTGGTCATTACGCTTGGGCCGGGCAACGTTGACCTGTCCATCCCGGCTTCGATGACCTTGTCCGCGACGCTTGCACTCAAGTTCATGAACACCGAAACATCTTTGATTGTGCCGGGGTTGCTTGTTGCGATTGGCGTGGGCATCGGTTGCGGCGTTTTGAACTTTGCGCTCATTCTGCTGCTGCGTATTCCGCCCATTATTGCCACGCTATCTGCATCTTTCCTGTACCAATCCCTCGCGATCTGGTCGAACAGAGGGCTACGCATCAAGCCACCCGAACCTCTTGCGGATTTTGCAACGGGAGGCGCCCTGGGCATTCCCAACGTAGCCGTGGTTGGCATCGCACTGGCTGTCCTTGCCTGGATCGTTCTGGAGCGCGCGATTGCAGGGCGGTGGATATCTGCCATTGGCCAAAACTTGCGCGCCGCACGCCTAAGCGGCGTACCCGTGAGCGCAGTCCGCTTTGGCGTCTACGTAAACTCTGCCGTCTGTGCAGCTTTGGCCGGCTTTTTACTGGCAAGCTTTTCGGGCGGTGCAAACCTGAACATGGGCACCGAATACATGCTGATGTCCATTGCTGTGGTCGTTATCGGAGGGTCGTCGATCGGTGGCGGGAATTCGAACGTGCCGGGGATCTGGGGCGCGGCCCTGTTCATGTTCTTAATCGTTTCAATGCTGAACTCTTACGGGCTTGGGGCCGGAATCCGCTTGATTGCAACCGGTATCGTCATCGTAGGCGTCGTCGCATTGGCCAGCCGCAAAGGATATGACGTATGACGCATACACATCCATATGACATCGTACGGCCAGAGTTTTGCGACCTGATCCACAAGAATGTCAGCTTGTCACGGCTGTCTTCCGGTCACATTTGGACCGAGGGCCCAGTTTGGTTTCCAGCGCATAACCTTCTTCTTTTTTCCGACATCCCAAACGAGCGTCTGTATCAATGGACCGAAAACGGCGGTGTCAGTGTTTATCGTCAGCGATCACATTATGCGAACGGCAATACACGCGACCCTGAAGGCCGTCTTGTAACATGCCAGCATGGAACACGATCTGTCGTGCGGACGGAACATGACGGACGCGCGACCACCATCGCCGAAAACCACGCTGAAAAAACCCTGAATTCGCCGAATGACGTTATTGTTCGCTCGGATGGTTCAATTTGGTTTACTGACCCGACATACGGCATTTTGTCCGATCTCGAAGGATACAAAGCAGAGCCGGAACAAGAGGGGAGTTTCGTCTACCGCGTCGACCCAACATCGTTTGAGATAAAGGCGGTCGCGAAAAATTTTGTGCAACCAAATGGATTGGCATTCACACGCGACGAAGCAAAGCTGTACATCGCAGAGTCCGGCAGCAGCCACGACCCATCGGTTCCTTCGGTTCTGCGCGTGTTTGATGTGCTTCCGACCGGAGACCTCAGCGACGGTAAGGATTTCTGCCAGATCGATAATGGATTGCCCGACGGGCTGCGAGTTGATCGCCATGACAATATATGGTGTTCAGCCGCCGATGGCGTGCACGTGTTCTCTTCAGACGGAGATTTGCTTGGCAAGATCCTGGTCCCAGAGACTGTCGCGAACCTGACATTCGGCGGGCCACGTGGGAATATCCTTTTTATTACGGCTTCAACTTCGGTTTATTCGATTTTCGTGAACTCCGCAGGCGCAATATCCTAAGTCCCGGGTTTTAAAGGTAGAACAACAGATGGCGTAGCTCTCTGAGCCTATCTTTTTGTCGATAGAAACACTTTCAAGCGTCGCATACTTCCCGTTGTGGAACAATTTTGGTATTTGTTTTTTCGATGCTTATTGAAAACTAAATACTCTGGATCAATGCTTAAATCCGAACTCAGGTCGTTTCATGCCGTCGCCACGTTTCGCGGATTTTCCGCTGCTGCAAAAGAACTGAACATCACGCAACCGACCCTTTCCACCCAGGTAAAGGACCTGGAGAACCGATATGGGGTTGAGCTGTTCAATCGGGTGGGCCGCGAAGTTCACCTGACCCATGCCGGCCATGAGCTGCTTGCGATCACGTCTCGCTTGCAACAAGCCGAGTTGGATGCCGAGACATTGCTGGAATCCTTCCGCGGTTTTCATGCCGGGCGCCTCAGTATTGCAGCCGTCGGACCTTTTCATGCAACGGACATGATTGTCGCTTTCAAATCCAAATACCCCGCGATTGATCTGCAGGTTTGGTTCGGCAACTCTCAAAGATGCTTTGACCGCGTCCTGTCCTATGACGCCGATGTTGCGATCCTGGCCGAAGTGCAATCTGACCCCCGAGTGACGACGCAGCTTTACAGCACGCACGAGGTCGTGGCCTTCGTAAACTCGGATCATCCTTTTTTCCACAAAGACGGAATCTCGATCTCTGATCTGCACAGACAAAAAGTCGTTCGCCGTGAGGCTGGGTCCACCACACGATCAGCCATCGAATCCGAGACGAAAAAACGCGGGGTCGAAATGGATACGATACTCGAACTTGGCAGTCGCGAGGCGATCTGGAAAGCCGTTGAACAAGGGATTGGCATCGGTTTCGTCGCGGATTTTGAGTTTGTGTCACATCCCAACCTGCGCGCAATTCCTATACGAGATGCGAAAATTGAAACACGTTACTACTTGGCACACCTGAATGATCGCACGGAGTCACGATTGGTGCGATCATTCTGTAAAACTGCGCTAGAGACCAGTAAGCCGTAAAAACACCAAATGATGTTGTTATTTTGCAGACCAAAGACGGTATTTTCCCGGCCGGAAGGAAACGCTCGTTTTTTCTCGGGACGTGACAGTTTAGGATCCCCCTTATTACATCACACCCAAGGTTTCATGCGTGCATAACAAACTCGAAGCATCTATTCAGCCGCGTGCAGAGCTAAAAAAGGCACGCAACCAAGGGTTAACCTTTCTGGCGCTGGCATTCTTATTCAGTATTTTTGTCAACCTCTTGATGCTGACTGGCCCGCTTTTCATGTTGCAAGTCTATGATCGCGTCTTGGGCTCACGGGCAGTCGAAACATTGACCGCGCTCTTCCTGCTTGTGGCGCTATTGTATGGCCTTATGGCTATGCTGGATTATGCACGGGGTCGGATTGTTGCAAGGTTCGGCGCTCGGTTTCAGTCTCAATTGGACCAGCGCGTTTTTAGGGCCACGATGCGGCAAGCTCTACACCCTCGAGCCCGGTCTGCACCGGCGATGGGTTTGAGAGATTTGGAGTCCATTCAAAACCTTTGTTCTTCACCGGTTTTACTTGCCTTGATGGACATGCCTTGGACCCCGGTTTTCCTAGCAGCTATTTTTTTATTCCACCCTCTACTCGGCTGGTTAGCCGTTTGTGGTGGAGCTCTTCTTATTCTAATCGCCTTGGTGAACCAGAGGCTGACACATGACAAAGTAGCCGCCGCTCAGTTGTCGTCATCCCGTGCCAACGCTTTCTCAGAGCAAGCGCGCCACGCGGCTGAGGTGATAGAATCGCAAGGTATGCAAGCGGATATCACCTCCCGTTGGCAAAGCCAGCGTTCGGACGCTTTGCAACAAACCATATCCGCAAGCGACTGGACCGGAAGCTTTTCATCGCTTACGAAGTCGCTTCGACTGTTTCTACAATCCGCGATGCTGGCGCTGGGGGCATTGTTGGTTCTGAGAAATGAGTTGACACCAGGTGCGATGATCGCGGCGTCAATCCTGTTGGGACGAGCACTAGCACCAGTCGAACAATCGATAGGGCAATGGCCGATGGTACAGCGTGCTCGAAACGCCTGGGTTTCGTTGAACAAGTTTCTGGACGCCAACCCGCCGGTCCAAACAAGAACAAAACTTCCTGTTCCCGAAGCCAGTTTGGTTGCCAAGGGTTTGACACTTGTTCCACCAGGTGGAAAAACGCCGACACTGCGCAATGTGTCTTTTTCCTTAGCTCCCGGTAAGGCGTTAGGGGTAATTGGTAAAAGTGGGTCAGGCAAATCCACCTTAGCACGGGCATTGCTGGGCTTGTGGGTGCCTGTCCAAGGCGAAATCCGCTTGGGCGGAGCAGCTTTGGACCAATACGATCCAAAAGAGTTAGGCCAACATGTAGGATACCTGCCACAGGACGTTACCCTGTTTAGTGGCTCAGTGGCAGAGAACATTGCTCGGATGTCTGAAAGTCCAGAAGCCGAAGCAGTTGTTGATGCGGCCAAGAAAGCGAATGCCCACGATTTAATCCTTTCGCTGCCTAAAGGCTATGACACGTATCTCGACGGTAACGACAGTCAGCTGTCAGGGGGGCAAAAGCAGCGGATTGCCTTGGCTCGTGCTTTGTACGGAAACCCCGTTCTACTGGTCCTTGATGAACCGAATTCTGCCTTGGACGCGGATGGGACCGAGGCATTGAATGCCGCTATTCGTGGGCTTAAGGCCGAAGGAAAATCTGTAATAATTATGACCCACCGCCCGCAAGCCATTTCCGAGTGTGAGGACCTCGTCGTCGTTGAAAGAGGACAAGTCATTAAGTCGGGACCGCGTGATGCTGTTCTAAAAGCTATGGTGCAAAACGCAGGTTCCATTAAACAAGAACTGCGTCCTGTAGATATTCACGCGGCCCAAACAAAGGCAAAGAGCTAATGCAGGGCGAGGCAAGACAACTCTGGCGCATCACTGTTCCAGCAACAGTCGGCTTTATTGCATTGGCGATTTTAGTCGGCGGGCTGGGCATCTGGGCTGTTCAGACGCGACTGGCCGGTGCAATCGTTTCGCAGGGTATCATCGAAGTTGAAAGCAACCGTCAGGTGGTCGAGCATCCGGATGGTGGAGTGGTTGGGGAACTTTATGTCCGCGACGGTGATGCCGTCGACAGCGGCGATCTTATGGTTCGCTTGGACGACACCTTTCTGACGTCCGAGAAAACCATTGTCGAGGCACAGCTGTTTGAACTGTTGGCAAGACGAACGCGACTGGAAGCCGAACGTGATGGAGTAAATGCCGAAGCTCTCCGCAGCAGATTGAACGAACTTCTGCTAAGTGAAGGTATCCCTTCTGATTTGATTGACGGCCAGCAACGCCTGTTCGAAGCACGTTTGGACACGCTCGATCAACAAACAGAGCAGTTGCGCAAGCAATTGGTTCAGATCGAAAGCGAAATCGGTGGAAACGACGCGCAGTTGGCAGCTCTGCGGCGGCAAATGGAGCTTATACAGCAGGAACTGGATGACCAGCAGTCACTTTTCCAACGCGGGCTAACACCTGCAAGTCGGGTTTTGGCATTGCAGAGGGAAGAAGCAAATCTGACTGGCGAAATCGGTAGGCTCGAAGCGTCCGTGGCCCGGTTGCGCGGACAGATATCTTCTACCGAAATAGCGATTGTCGAACTGACAGCTACACGACGGGAAGAAGCGATCGCGACGTTGCGCGACGTGCAGTCCCAAATTCTGGAGCTGGCGGAAAGACGGCTTTCGTTAACAGTACGGCTATCGCGGTTGGACATCCGGGCTCCGGTCGCAGGGACTGTATATGGAAGCCAGGTATTTGCGCTGCAATCCGTGGTGCAGCCGGCAGAACCGATGATGTATGTTGTGCCACAAGACACGCCATTGCTGGTGGCTGCACGCGTCGACGCAATCCACATCGACCAGTTGCATGTTGGACAACCTGTGCTGTTGCGTTTCACGGCATTTAACCAGCGTGAAACGCCTGAGATATCGGGCAAAGTAACCAACGTTTCAGCGGACACATTCACCGATGAAACGACAGGTCAGACATTTTACCGCGCGGAAGTGGCTCCGGACGAAGGCGAAGTTGAACGGCTCAACGGTCAGGAGCTTTTGCCCGGCATGCCGGTCGAGACGATGATCAAGACAGATGAACGTACGCCTTTGTCTTTTCTGCTCAAACCATTGTCTGACTATTTCAACCGGGCGTTTCGTGAGTGAAAAACGCTTTTGGTCAAACCTGTTCGAGGTTGCCCAAAAGTATGGACGTCATGTCCGTTGCGAAAACATTGTCGATCACAGTAAGTTCTGCGCCGACCTCGTAATTGACGTTTGATTTCGTGATGCCAGACAGATCAGCATCTGAATCCAGAAACACCCATTCAGGCTCGTGGGACGACGGCTGCCCAACTGCAGCACGTAACACGGCAAGGGCATCCAACGCGTTAACAGTTCCGTCCCGCGTTATGTCAGCCGCGATCAGATTCTCTGCAGATGCTGCGCCCCATGTCGGATCAAGACCGACCGAAATTCGCAATACCTGCAAGGCATCCAGTGCGGTGATTTCGGAACTGGCGGTCGAATAGGATTTGACGATTTCCAGTGTTCCGTCGAACGTCCCGGAAGGTAGCTCAAGATCGAACCGGCCGTCATCATCAGCTTGGACGCTGATCGTGCCACCACCATCCGGTGTAAAACGGATTTCAGCATCGCTAAGCGCAGCGTTCTCCGTTTCCGAATCTATGTTTACGTCGCCTTGAACCCCGTCCGAGCTGTTTGGCCGCAAACCTCCGAAGTTTCCAAAATCAACGGGGATGTGGTCAGGCCCTTCAAATCCCGCTCCAAAGATCTGCTCGATCGAAAGTGGCCCGCCTGAGGACGAGAATACCTCAATCTCTTCATTTAAGTATTGGATCAGAGCCCCCATAGATGTCGGGGTGAAATCAAGCTGCGAAGGTGTCCTCAGCAGCGGATAGTCAAACAAATCCAAACGATCTATCCCGGCCTGAAAATCGGTGATGGTCATGGGATCGCTTCCAAATTGAGCGACAAAAATGTCGGCCCCTGTTCCACCTGTCATCGTCGTAGAGCCAATACCCGAGATCAGGATATCATCGCCTGCCCCGCCAACGAGCGTGGTCTCTAGAATGCTACCACTCAGGATGTCATTCTGCGCCGTCCCGGAAACGGTACCAAAACCGGTCTGCACAGTACCGAGTTGGGACACATCCACCGTCAGTTGCGTCAAGCCTGCATCCTGCTGAGATGACGCAAAGATTTGCAACTCGTCACCAACATGCGCGACACTCAGCGTCTCCACATTCTGCAGACCAGTTTGCAATGTATCTTCAAAACTGTGCTGGTGCACCAACTGCCCGCCCGGCGTCATGGTGAACAATGAAACGCCATCATCCCCACCACCTGCGACGACAAAAACATGGCCATCCACCTCAATGATTTCCAGATCCTGGACACCACCGAAACGCGTGTGAAGTGAATCCAACACGTGGTCCGTCGGGCTTAAACTCCCGTCATTTCCGAGCTTCATCACGCTCAAAGAGCTGCTTTGAGCACCGGCTACGATGACCCAAGACTGACCGTAGGCCTGTACAACTTCAACAGCAGTTGGCACCGCGATACCCAAGGTCCCAAGGGTCTCTTGGTTATCAACCGGGTTCATGACGCCGGTATTACTGTCGACAGAATAGGTTTCGATTGAGTCCGACGTAGCATTGGCAGCGATGACGACCGGGCCGGATGCTGTTTGCAAAACCTGCATCGAGTCTGCGTGCCCTGCGTTCACCCCTACAAAACCCAGCGTCCCGTCGTTGTTGACGGTGTATGTCGTGATTTGATCTGAAGATCCGTTTGCGATCGCTAAGAAATCTCCGGCACCGGTCGACCATTGAACCACGGACGAAACGTCACCACCACCAGTAAGCGACCCGGTTTCAGTCAGCACACCGATTGTACCATCCGGGTTCAACTCATAGCCTATCAGACCCGTTGCAATATCAACGTCCAGAATCAGCTGATCCTCGTCAGCCAGAGAAACTGGAGTCGCTGTTCGACCGACCTGAAACGCAATAGTACCGCTAAAATATTCGGTATCCTGGACCTGCGGCACCGAACCCTCGTCCAGCTTCCAGACCACGATCCCGCCACCCGGTCCTGTCACGCTGTAGAGATACGTATCGCCGTTAAACGTTTTTAAAGCCGTATCGCCGATACCTGAATCAAGCGCTGCGCTGCTTGTTGCAACCACACTTTTGAACTGAAGCATCATAACCAATCATCCCACGCCGTTACCTGGCCCCATCAACAGGATGATCTGATGCCCAGGCCGAAACCAAAGCGGGATTGTGGTGAAAACGAGAAGTTCAGTTTGAGTTTAAATCAATTTTTGCCATCCGCTCGCATGAGTTTCGGACGGGTAAGACAAATGAACGGCAACCGACCCCCTCGGGCGGACACGAACACCACATGTGAGGGTATGATGACCAAAGAAACAAGATCCCAAGTAAATGACTCTGAAAGCAACAAGGCCTCTCAGTCACGGTTGCAAAAATGGATGGATGCTAAAATGCGTCGTTGGGCGGGTCGCGGGTTGGGTGGAGGTCTCGCATCAACTTTGCTTGCACTTCCGGCATTTGCACAAGCCACCATTGAAGAACTCTATGCGTTTCAGTTTGCCGACACCATAACTGGGGTTCGCTCCGTGAAACTTCTGGAGAACGGTGACGTTCTTTTGAAAATGACGGATGGTCGAAAAATAGTTGTGGAAGCAGAAAACGTTCAGGTTCTGGACAGCGGTGCGATCATGATTGCAGAAAGCGCAGTGGCTGAAATTGCCCAGTTCAGTCTTGCTGCCGAAGCGGGCGGCGCAGCGGCAGCAACCGGCGGCATTAGTGGCGCAGGGCTTGCACTTGGCGGTTTGGGGCTGGCTGGAGCTGCCGCCGCGGGAGGCGGCGGTGGCGGTGGAGGTGGTGACGAAGATACGACACCCACGCCCCCCCCTACTCCAACGTATCCGCACTTGAATCTTGCTGGCGCACAGGCCGACGCAATCAGTAGCGCTGCGCTGAAAATAGCGGCTCCTGCAGACACCGCCGCTGTCGAGGTTGTCATTGGCTCATTTACGGCTCCGGCAATCCTGAATGATGACGGAAGCTGGAGTTTGTCACTCACACAAGATCAAGCTGAGAACCTGCCTCAAGGCGTCACAGACATCACGGTGCGAAGCCTGGACTCGGAAGGCAATGAGTTGTCAGTCGATAGTGTAAAACTCGATGTCGATACGGTGCCACCAACAATATCCATCACTGGGTTTTCCAGTGGCGTTACACTGAACGCGGCCGAACAGGCCTCGAACCTCGCTATCACGGGTGCGACAAATGCAGAAAACGGACAAACTGTGACTGTCACCGTCGACGGTCAAACCTACAAGGGCAGCGCGGAAGGCGGAAAGTGGAAAATCGAGGTACCTGCTGCCGATGTCGCCCAATTAGCAGATTCGTCGACAATCGTGGTGACAGCCGACGTCTTGGATGAAGCTGGCAATCCTGCAACTCAGGCAAGTTCCAGTTTCCTGACGGATTTCACTGCGCCGACCGTCTCGATAGATCAGGTTGCTGGCGGTTCGATTGATCTGATTGACGTAATCGGCGACCTGACCGTGTCTGGGTCAACTTCCGCAAGTGACGGACAGAACGTTGCCCTGACATTCAACGACCAAACTTATACCGCGACCGTTTCAGGTGGGAGCTGGAGCGTTGACATACCAGTAGCTGACCTATCTGAACTATCGACAGGGATACCAGCGTCCTTCAGCGCCGTTGTAAATGATGCCGCAGGTAATGTGTCTCTTCCAGCGACGGCTTTCGTGCCAGTTGATCTTACTGGACCATCAATCAGCATTTCTCCAGTGTCGAGCGACGGCGTACTAAATGCTGCGGAAATTGGATCTGACCTGTTGATTTCCGGTTCTACAGGCAACGTGCCGGACGGGCAGCAGGTCACCGTCATGCTGGATGGCCAGTCTTATACCGGAATGGTGTCCGGTGACAGCTGGAGCGTGACTATACCATCCATGGATCTCGTCAACTTGGCGGACGGCGGATCGTTTACGATTACTGCTGATGTCTCTGACACTGACGGCCTTCCGGCACCTCAGGCAAGCGTCCCCGTCGAGAAAGACGTATCCGGCCCAAGCCTGAGCATTGATACCCTCTCCGCTGGTTCGGTATTGAATTCTGCAGAGGCCGCTGTAGACCTCGTAATTTCCGGTTCGACAGACGCCGAAGATGGCCAAATCGTCACTGTTGCCCTGAATGGCAGTAGCTATTCGGCCACGGTCTCGGGAGGGAATTGGAGCGCTACAGTCCCATCCGCCGACTTAGTCGCAATGCCCGACGGAGCAACAATAGCTATAACTGCTGATGTATCCGACGCTGCCGGAAACCCCGCACTTCAAGCAACTGATAGCTTCGCGACCGATTTTACAGCTCCGATGATTTCAATCGCCAGTGTTCTAGATGACGGCATTATGAATGCTGTGGAACAAGGCACAGACCTAACAATAACCGGAACGTCTGACGCTGTGGACGGAACGGTTATCGCGGTAGAAATCGTTCAACCCGATGGCACGGTGGACATTTCTGGAACAGCCACAGTCGCTAGCGGCAACTGGAGCTATACAGCCACAGTCGCAGAACTCGGCGGTTTACAAGACGGTATAGCCTACCAGGTCAGTGCCAGCGTCGAGGATGCCGCCGGAAATACCGCCAGCGACACTGAAAGCTTTTCCACTGATTTCACCGCCCCATCGATTACTATGAATGCGTTGCCCGTCGGCGCAACATTGGACATCACCGAAACCAGCAATGATCTGACTGTCTCGGGAACAACAAATGCCGGGGACGGACAGACTGTCACAGTTACTCTCAACGGTCAGACTTATACCGGGGTCATCTCAGGAGGAACCTGGTCAGCAACACTACCTGCAGCTGACTTGGCAGCGCTGCCCGACAGCAGCAATTTTGTGGTTTCCGCGACTGTAAACGATGGTGCTGGCAACGTGTCAACACCGGCCACGGCAAGTCTGGCAACCGATCTGCGACCTATTCTCAATATCGACCCAGTGGGCACCAATGGCGCTATCTCTTTGAGCGATGCACAAAATGATGGTCTGACCATTTCAGGCACGTCGGTCGGCCTCGCGTCCGGACAAGTTGTCAACGTAACTCTGAACAACGGATCTGTCGGCAGCACCACTGTTGCGCCCGACGGCAGTTGGTCATTGGCGGTAGGGTCTGCCGCGTTTTCCGGGATCAACGTCGGCGACAGCATGGATTTTCAAGTACAAGCCACAGTTGCCGCGGGACCGGATCCTCTACCTGCATCCGAGCAGAACACGGCCTACGAACCAGCGGCTTATACGATCGTGGAGGCTGGAAACAACGGCACGACCATAACGTTCGAAATCTATGCCGACCCCGACCGTGATATTTCCAGTGGGTTGGCCGTTACTGCTGAGTTAGGTTTCGATCCCACGGTCGTTACCTTCGACAACGGATCAGATGTCGAAAACAGCGCATTTGATCTGTTCCTGACCAACCCTGTGAACGGTTCTACAATCAGTTTCGGGGGTGCGGCCGCCGTCTTTACTGACCTTTCCCAACCGCTGGTCACCTTTACGATGACGGTTCAAGACGCCACTCAACCAGTTGAGCTGTCCATTACAACCCCCGATGGCGGTCCAACTATGTACGTCTTAGGCACCGGCGCAAACGATACGCTAGTCGCTTCGGATTTGGACACAGTGATCCGCGGTCAGGAAGGCAACGACTCGATAGATGTCTCCGATGCAGGGCGAGACGTGGTCGTCTTTGAAGCAGACCCTTCCACAAACGGTTTGGATACCATTACAGGATTCACACTAGGCCCTGCTGCAGATGTCTCGGACGCTTTGATGTTCAGCGGGTTGGACGTTAGTTCTCTCAGAGGCAACGGAACAGAAGTGGAAACCCTGGCAACGGGTGGCACCTTGGGAACGAACACGGGCGTTGTCGGGCTGACTACAGTACTTGATGATCTTTCTTCCGCAACAGTTGAAGCCGCGGTTGAGAGCTTCATCGGCACCCAAGCAGGAGATGAGATCTTCGTTTTGGCAACTGACGGCAATGACAGTGTATTGGTCAAGGTTGACTATTCCAACCCAACCACTGCCTCAATTGACACTATGGCCCACTTCGACGGGTTGGATGATCTAAGCGGTCTGACATCTGACAATATTCTGCACACCGACCCAACTGGCGCGACGGCCTGATCCTATTTGCCCTGCTGGCCTCAAATGCCGGCAGGGTTACTCAATTAAAACAGGCTGCCAGGGGAAATAAATTTCGTTCCAATAACTTATGTCAGTTGCAGAAACCGAAGTTGGTCGCGATTTACCAACTACTTTTTCGCGAACGAACAATTTGAATCCGAGATCGTCCATATCGAAGCCGTGCAGGTAGCAGCGGCGTTTCCGATTAAATTCCAAAAGATGGTTATCGCATTGTACCGAGAGCGTTGTTCTCTTTAACGCAAGAGGGCAAATCTGCCTTCGTCTCGCCAGGTGGGCGTTGGCTTTCGGGTTACGTGCTATTGGCTCTTAGCTGTCTCCAGTTTCAACTTGGCTATTACGCTCCACGCGCAGTAAGCAGAAAACTCCATTTGTTTGTAGACTAAGCTTCGGGACTGGTCGGGGATTGCCCGACAAAAGAAGCATTCCTCAGTGATAGCGACAATCTGTCCAGTGAGTTGGAAAAAGGTTCAAACTTTTCTCCCAACCCTTAGAGATTTTGCTGATGAGATGAATGTCATGCGCTAAAGCCTCTCGTTGACCATGGTGCGATGCAGTTGACTTACGCGCATCTTGTTTCGCTGTCTCACTGCGCGTGGTGGGCCAACGCACAAAATGATTTGCCAACAACACCACCTCAAAAAAATTTACTGATAATTCAGGTGTTTCCGATTTCATGAAGGCCTTCGCAAACGCCCACAGCGGAGACCTATTGGAATTCAGTGAGGTGTGAAACACCAATGCTCAATCGAAACAACGCAACAAAAGCGCTTTTCTTAACGCTGGCCAGTTGGATGTCGGCCTGTGTTGCAACCCCCGATATTACCGGACTGCAAGTTCCGTTGGAAACTGGTTCAGTCGATGCAGATTCTCAAACGAAATTTCCTGAACTGTTAGAAAGTGAATTTGGACAACGCGTCAAATTCGCCGTCGAAAACAACCCAGCAAAAGCGCAAAGCGATGCGAGATACCAATCAGCGACCGCAAATCAGGTTGCCGCAAGAGGTGCATTTCTTCCCCGCGTATCCTTGGGGATGAACGCCAGAACAGAGCGTATCGACACTGATATTGCAGATGTCACTCCCTTTTTACGCGTATCGCAACTTCTCTATGACGGCGGAGCCGCGTCTGGGGACTTGGCTGCTGCAAAAGCCAGAGTTGTCGAAACGCGTGGCGAGCAACTCCAGACCGCGTCTGCCATCGCGCTGAAAGCGATCGAGGCTTATGTGGCTGTTCGGGATCATCGTGAGATTCAGAAAATCCTGGTTCGAAACGTGGAGACTCATCAGGAATTTGTCAGGCAAACGAAGGAAAGGTTTGACCAAGGGGCTGGGTCAAACGCAGACGTTTTGGCCGCAGAGTCCAGATTGGCAGATGCCCAGACACGCTTGGCTGATGCAAACGCGCGAACTGACCGTGCCGAAGCCAACTTTCGCGAAGTCTTCGGCCAAACGCCAGGTCCCTTGGATCCACCAGTTTCTGCACCACGCCTTGCGCTTTCCGATGTTCAGATCATAGAGAACAGCCCTCTGGTCCGTCGTGCAGATGCTGCACTGATCGCCGCGCGTGCTGAACAAACGGCCGCGATCGCAAGACGCAAGCCAAGTGTTGAGGTCGCCGCCTTTGCAGATCGAGATGATAACAACGACGCAAATTTCGGGATCGATATGTCTTTCAACTATGAGTTGGACAGCACAGGTCGACGGCGCGCCGCAATCTCAAACGCGGAGGCGAACGTGCGCGAAGCAGAGTTTGCACGCGAGAATGTTGTTCGGTCCATTAGACGCGAGTTAGAGTTCATTCGTTCAGACCAGCAAGCCGGAGCGGAAAGACTGCGGGCTGCCCGTATTGCGGCACAGACTAACGCCGATAACGTAACGGCCACTCGTGCCCAATTTACAATCGGGCGCCGCAGTCTGATCGAAATCTTGGACGCACAACGTGACTTTGTGAACGCTCAGGAAAGGCAGATTTTGGCAGAACAAAGCTTTTTTCTGACAGAGTATTCAATCCTCAGTTTGACTGGGGACATACTGGACTTGCTCGGGGTATCTTCTGAACAACAGGGCCAATCCCGATGAGTATCGTTCAACCTTTCCCGAACAGCCCCAGATTGACAGAGATTGAAGCTTGCCTGTTGCATGTCGCCGATCACTTGGAGTGCGCACTTACACAAACAGCTCTTTTTGCCAATCAATCTGGAAGAACCGAGGAAGCCAACATTCGAGATGTAGTTGACGCAGCGCAAACTGCGGGGCTTCAGACCGGGTACGGCAACAGGAAACTAAACGACTTCGATGACAGTTTGACGCCTGCAATCCTTCTGTTGGAGAACCAACGCGCTGTAGTATTTCACGGGCGTTCAAAATCAGGCAAAATTCTAATTTTCGATCCGAGTCTTGGTGATGAAATTGGCCAGATTGCAGAAAGCAAACTAGACAATTCGTATACCGGGTATGCCATTTTATTTCGAAGGGCCCATGAGCGAGACCCGGGCCTAAACGGAGCAAACGCTCAAGGGCACTGGTTCTGGGCAGCAATGCTGGCTAACCGTTGGTCGTATACTCAGGTCATTTTGGCTGCTGCGTTGGCTAACCTGCTTGGTTTGTCGACATCGGTTTTCATTATGGTGGTCTATGACCGTGTATTGCCTAACGAAGCAACAGAATCTCTGATCGCACTTACAATGGGCGTTGGTTTGGCGCTGGTATTCGACTTCCTCCTTAAACTATTGCGTGCCGGATTCATCGACCGCGCAGGACAAAAGGCAGATATGCTGATGGGCCGCCGGATATTTGCGCAGTTGTTGAACATCAAAATGCGCTCCCGGACGGGATCTACCGGCGCAATGACCAGCACGATCCGAGAATTCGAAACTCTGCGTGAGTTCTTTACTTCGGCAACACTGGTGGCATTGGTCGATCTGCCCTTCATTGCACTGTTCATCTTGGTAATACATATGATCGGGGGTCCGCTCGCCTTGGTTCCCGCCTTAGCAGTCCCAATCGTCTTGGTGACGGGCCTCCTGATACAACCGTTTCTCTCAAGATTGGCAGATGATAGCTTCAAAGACGGTCAGTCGAAACAGTCCGTCTTAGTTGAAACGGTGTCAGGACTTGAGACAATCAAGACAACGACAGCGGCGCTGCAAATGCGGTCACGCTGGGAAGCCGCGATTGAGCGGCAATCATCACACGGCACGCGCAGTCGAGCAATAACTCAATTCGCCCTGAACTTGACGGGTTTCACTCAACAAGCCGCGCAAGTGCTGATCGTGTTTTTTGGTGTATTTCTAATCTCTGATGGCCAAGGAAGCATGGGCGCGTTGGTCGCATCTGTCATGTTGACCGGCCGTGCCCTCGCACCGCTTGGGCAGCTTGCTCAAACTCTGACGCGCGTAAATCAGGCCAAAAGCGCTTATCGAAATCTGAACGCTCTTATGAGCGCCGAGAACGAAAGGCCGCAAGGACGCAAATGGATCAGTCGCCCAACTTTCACAGGCCAAATTTCGTTTAAGAACGTGTGCTTTAGCTATCCCGACCAAACCGACAACACCCTTTCAGACGTATCGTTTGAGATCAAACCCGGCGAAAAAGTTGCGATTTTGGGCCCGATTGGATCCGGGAAAAGTACGATCGCGCGCCTGCTTCTTGGTCTCTACGAACCGCATTCAGGCTCAATCGCAATGGATGGCATTGATGTTCGCCAGTTGGATCCAGGTGATCTGAGGCAAAGTATTGGTTCTGTTTTGCAGGATGTCTGGCTGTTTTCAGGCTCTATCCGCGACAACATCGCCAGCGGCAGTTTTCGCGCGCGCGACGAGGATATCCTTCAAGCAGGGCGGATTGCAGGCGTTGATGCGTTCGCAGCACATACCTCAAACGGATATGAGATGATCTTATCTGAGAGAGGAGAAGGACTGTCCGGAGGGCAACGACAATCCATCGCCCTCGCAAGGGCTTTGGTCGGTCAACCTCCGATCCTGCTGATGGATGAGCCGACAAGTGCCATGGACATAAAGACAGAAACGGAAGTCATCCAACGCCTCAAACAATCAACTGCTGAGACAACGACAATAATTATCACACACAAGCCAAGCCTATTGGCCCTTGTTGACCGTGTGATTGTTGTCGAAGCCGGTCGGATAAAGGTGGATGGACCCAAGAGTTCGATAGTGAAATACGCTGAGAAAAGCAGAGGGCACCTAAATGTCGCGACATCATGACTTGGCCAATCTGGCTCGCGAGATGCGCGGAAAGTCACCGTTGCGAGGTTCGTTACTGCTG
Organism: Ruegeria sp. G5; assembly: GCF_056533365.1. NCBI lineage: Bacteria > Pseudomonadati > Pseudomonadota > Alphaproteobacteria > Rhodobacterales > Roseobacteraceae > Ruegeria > Ruegeria sp. G5. The sequence goes on from NZ_JBQFOK010000003.1 coordinate 260,848, forward strand.
CTTGCCATTTTTGGCTGCCTTGTGAGTGCGGGGGGGTGGGCCTATCTGACAGAGCTGGACGATGTAACGCGCGTTGACGGCAGGGTCGTACCCTCTGCCGATGTTCAGGTTATTGAAGCGACAGAAGCCGGGGTTCTTCAATCTCTGTATGTCAGCGAAGGTGAAATCGTCGAAAAGGGTGCGTTGTTGATGGAATTTGATGCCACCCAGATCGATAGCCAATTCAGTCAGGAACAACAACGCGCGTTTGGATTGATGGCCCGCGCTGAGAGGCTACAGGCAGAAATCGAAAGAAACGCTCTGGTTTTTTCCCCAGAGCTCATAGACGGAGCACCAGACGTAATCCGATCGGAAACGGCACTGTACCAAGGACGCCAGGCTGAACTACGCGCTGAAATCGCAATCCTCGAGCGGCAAAGACAACAACGACAGCGAGAATATGAAGAAGGGCTGGTTGATAAGGTTACAGCTGATGAAACACTCAGGATACTCGCTGAGGAACGCGCAATCATGACGCCGTTGGTGGAACAAAGGATGGAACCTGCCACCACATTGCTTTCGTTACGACGCAGTGAGGCGGAATGGATGGGTAGAAAGACCAGAGCCACAGCAGTAACTAACAGGTTGCAAACCGGGCTCGACGAAATTGACGATCGCATCAACGCAGCACACAGCCGGTTCAGAAGTGCCGCGCTAACAGACCTGGCAATAACAACCGCGGAGCTTGCAGCCCTGAAACCTGTATTGCCAGCTCTGCAGGATCGGGCAAACCGCGCTTTGGTCAAAGCCCCGGTACGTGGCATCGTCAATCGGATTCACCGAACCACGATCGGGGGGTTAGCGCGCAGTGGTGAAGAGCTTGTTGAATTGGTCCCTTTGGATGACAGACTAATGGTGGAAGCCTACGTCAGACCCGAAGACATTGCATTTTTGCACGCCGGGCAACCTGTCAAAGTGAAACTGACAGCGTATGATTTTGCCCGTTACGGCGCACTTGATGGTGAAATCACACGAATAGGGGCCAACACAATTACCCGATCTGAACGCAATGATGAGCAAGTCTATGTCGTGGAAATTGAAACCCGTCAGTCCATCTTGGATGCCAATGGTGTAGCTGTCGAGATCATTCCCGGAATGATTGCCGAGGTAGACATTCTTTCTGGTCGAAAAACCGTATTGGAATACCTGATGCAACCGGTCGTCAAAGTTAAGGAGCGGGCACTACGAGAATGATTTGCCCGCTCTAGTTTCCGCTCAAACCTTTTTAATTTCAAAATTAATTGGGTTTCTAGGTTTCTTTGTTCAGCGCCACTCGACGTCGCCTAAGAAAATGTAACCCGCACCGTAAATGGTTTTGATCAACCGTGGATTCTTGGGATCCTCACCCAATTTGGTACGCAAACGCGATATGCGCACATCCATTGCCCGATCAAAACTGTCACCGGCTGCACCACCTAACGCTTCTTGCATCTGAGCCCTGCTGATCAAACGCTTTGGGCTTTCGAGAAACAAACGCAGCACCTCGCCTTCGGCATGACTAAACGGTGTTTCAGCGCCGGAGACGTCTTCCAGCACATAACGATCAAAATGCGCCGTCCATCCGTTAAAGCGGGCCAGATCTGAATGGGTCATCTGGGTTCTTGGCGATCGCAACCGAGCGCGAATTCTGGCTACAACCTCGGCCGGGTCGAAAGGCTTTGTGATATAGTCGTCGGCACCCAACTCCAACCCGGTTACCCGGTCCTGGACTTGCGCACGCCCCGAGATGATTATCACCGCTGCACCTTGCTCGAGCGCAAGACGATGTACCAGCGCCAACCCATCCGTGTCGGGCAAAGATAAGTCCACAAGGCAAACATCGGGGGTTACGCGCTTCAGCGACGCTTCGAACTCGCGCGCACGAGAAAAGCTTTGGGTACGAAACCCGGCATCCTGAAGCGCATCCGTCAAAATCCGCCTGATCTCGGGTTCATCGTCAACAATGGTAACCAAAGGCTGAGTCATCAGGCGGCCTTGCTTCTGATCAAGGTAGACAATTGAGCACGCGTAAAGGGCTTTCGCAAGACCGGGGCAAGTGTCAGCGCTTGTCGGTGCAAAGGGTCGGTGTACGGGAGTGATGTCATCAAAATACTAGGCAAAGATGGCGGCAGTTCATCTAGCAAGTCCAAGCCGGTCTCCGCCCCTTCCAACCGAATGTCGGAAAGGACAAGGGCAATATCATCGATATTGGCCGCCAGTCCCAAGGCCTCATCTTTTGTTGTCGCTTCGATCACCGAGAATCCAAGATCCACCAGCATCTCACGGAACTGGCTGCGAAGATCGTCATTGTCTTCCACCAACAGAACCAGCCCATCTTGTACAGGTGGAGCCGGTCGATACGGCAATCGCAAGACAACAGACGCCCCCGACGGTGTATTGCGCAGGTTTAAATCACCGCCCGCAAGTTTCACCGTGTCGTAGACCATAGGCAGCCCTAACCCCGACCCTTTGCTGCCCTTTGTCGTGAAAAATGGGTTCAGGGCCTTATCCAATGCCTCGGAAGAAAACCCGGGGCCGGTGTCGGAAACCGCTATTTCGATCCAAATATTGTCGATGGAATGCGAACTGACAGTGACCTGACCCGATCCCCCACAAGCGTCACGTGCGTTTAGAACAAGGTTTAACAAAGCATCCTGAACCATTCCGGGATCCAGCATCAGGACCTCATCCGGCAACGTGTTAACCACCGACAACCCAACGCCGCGCGGCAGCGAAGGCGACGCCAAGATGCGAAGGTCTTCGAGCAGGCTTCTCATGTCCGTAGGTTTTGGCTGCAGCGTTCGGCTGCCAGTCATATCCGCAATCCGGTTCAACAATTGCCCACCCCGCCGGGCAGTTTGCTGGGTCGCCTCGACCAATTCGCGCGCGTATTCTGGCAAATCCATTTTTTCCAAACGCGATTGCATGCCCAGAATTATCGTCAGCAGGTTAGAGAAATCATGCGCCAAACCGTTCGTCATCTGCGCCGCCATCGCGCGCCGGCGCGTCTGCTGCAATGCAACCCGGGCCTGCGTTTCTTCGGTAATATCCACCGACATAATGTAAACGCCGCCATCGCCATCAGGAGAAAAAGAAACGCGAATGCGTCTTGAACCTTGATCCTCGGTGAACTCGAACACGGAAGTTTCGCCCGCATATGCTTTTTGCAAATGAGGTTCGACCCGGACATAGGCCACTGATCCAAGAGCCTGAGAGATATGCATCCCCACGATATCAGACGGCCTACCCGGCATGACAGAGTTGAGGCGGCGGTTGGAATAGTCATAACACCCATCGGCGTTCAGATGAGCGATATGCGCCGGCATCATTTCGGTCGTCATACGCGTGCGCGCCTCAATCTCTGTCAACTGGCGCTTGGCTTCTTCCAGCGCCGAGTTGGTCGCCGCCAGTTTCCGGTTCGCTGCAGAAAGCTCCTCTGCCCTGTTCAAAAGCTGACCTGACAACTCAACGGACCGTGCTCGCAAGAGAGACTCGGCCTGTTTGGTATTGGTGATGTCAGTATAGACGGCGACCCACCCGCCTTTGGGCAGGGGTGCCCCCTCGACTGAAATCACCTGACCGTTGGAGCGAATACGTTCCAGATAGTGAGGTTCAAACGTCAAAGCCTGCTTCACGCGCCGCTCGACGATCTCATCCACTTCGGACTTGTTCCCATACTCTCCGTTTTCCGCGAGGTATCGAATTGTGTCCCGAAACAGCGCGCCCGGTTGGACCAATTCGTTCGGCAAATTGAACATGTCCTGAAAGGGTCGGTTACTGACAACCAGCCGCAACTGGCTATCGTAAATCGACAGACCTTGACCGATCAGGTTCAAACCGGCAGTTGTCATTGCCTTGATCTGGTCTTCGGTGATGTCCAATTCCAACCTCCCTAAGGTTACATGGGTAGCATTGGAACAATCACAGGTGTAGGGGGGTCGGGCGCGACAGATTGGGTTGGGCGTTTCAGTAGCGGGGTTTCAGTTTGGGCCCCTCTGGCGTGATAGAATGCAGCGAAAGTGTGTGATCCATATTGCGCATCCTGTGCCGTAACATCTGACGGCTCAGTCGCGCCAAGTCCGCCGCATAGTCAGGATTTTGCGCTACATTTTCAAGTTCACCGCGACCTTGTTGGTCAAATAGAAGCGGTGGCAAATCAGCAGCAAACTCGACAAGTGTAAACCGTTCATCGCGCAGAATGGCCAGACAAGAGTCGCTGTCACCTGTTCCAAGATGTTGCTGCCAAAGCGTCTGTTTTTGTGGATCGCCAAATTCCAACTCGCTGTAGGAATACTTTCGCCAGTTTTCCGGGGCCTCTCCTTGAAGCACTGGTATCAGCGAACGCCCGTCCATTGAGTTGGGGATCGGCTGGCCGACCCATTCGAGAATTGTTGGCGTGATATCAATGGATTCCGTTGGAGCAGACACGGTTGCGCCCGCCCTATCTTGGTTACCCGGCAGACGGATCAAAAGAGGGGTTTGGTAGGCCGCGTCATAAACCGTCATCTTGCCCCAACTGTGCCGGTCACCCAGCATTTCACCGTGGTCTGCAGTGATGATCAGCAACGTATCGTCATATTGCCCAGTGTCCTTCAGGAACTGAACAACCCGTCCAATGTGATGGTCCACTTCGCTTGCTAGACCCAGGTAGACGGATCGCAAGGTCTGGACGTTCTCAATCGTCGGTTCAATATCGTCAAAACCCAACACAAAATCCGCAGCTTTCTGTTTTTGCATCGTCGGGCGGAAGAACGGATGCATACCAGCCTCGTCTTCCCATTCCGGATGCCCAGCGGGATGCGGCAGTGCTGTTGGATCGTACATATTGTTGTAGGGTGCCGGCGCCACCAGCGGCGGATGCGGTCTGATATATGTCAGGTGCGCGAACCAATTTTGGTCGGTTAACGGAGCCAGACTGTCTAGGAAGCGATCGGTCAGAAACGCAGTATCGCTGTCTTGAGACGTGTACATGGCAGGGTCATTCAATCGGCGGTCGCTATCTTTTTCGGGGGCCGGGGTGTGCACATCCCAATAGTCGTCGAACTCATACCCTTGTTTCATGAGGTGCGAGCGCCAGGGAAAGGACTCTTCCAGCCGCATCTCAACAACTTCTTCAAAACCCGTCATTGGCTGTTCATATGACCGCAAAATTGGGTCATTGACATCATGAACCCTTGGGTCAGCCGACGTATCGGTATAGCCAAAAAGCATGGGTAAATACCCAGCTTTTCTCATTTCAGTTGCGATATTCGGCGTGTCGTGACGCAGCGGGGTTCCGTTGCGAACCGAACGATGGTTCATCGCGTATTGACCGGTCAGGATCGAGGCACGAGATGGTCCGCAGGGATTGGTTACTGAAAAATGTCGCTCAAAGGTCACCGCATCTGACATGAAAGCACGCAGATTGGGCAGATCGACATGGTCCGCCAATGCACCGGCGAGACAGTCAGCCCGGAGTTGATCGATGATAATAAACAGAACGTTTCCGGCTTGCCGCATTCCGACTTCCCTGATTCCAAAGAATTGGTTTCCGTGCGGACTTTGGCTTGGTTCCAACATAGCGGCAACAGGGCAAGTTACACAGAAAATCATATTTGTTCAGACATGAGACAAGTATGCTGTGCCCAACGCTCAAAGGCTGTTCTTTCATTGCCACACAGGCCTACCCGCCGGCAGGCAAATAGCAAGTATGTGACAAATATTCATTGCAGCCCAAGGCCGTTTCAACTCACATACGCCTATGACTGAACCTGCACTTCAACTGGACCGGGACGCCGATGGCGTTCGTATTCGGGTGTCGGGTGAATTGTTGACTCAGTCCCTCAGCGGCGTGGAAAACGCCTTTGCTGTTTTTCGTCCAGAGGGTGATCGCGTGGTTGTCGACTTGTCTGACGTTCAGGCGATGGACACGGGCGGAGCCTGGCTTGTGGCTGACCTTGCACATCGCGTCAGAAAAGCAGGCATCAATTTGCAGTTGCAGGGCGCTTTACCCGCTTATTCCGATCTCATCGACACGGTTTCCAAGAATATCCCAGATGAGGCGACCCCAGACATCCAAAAACGCAGCTTTACGGATTGGGTGGAAGGCGTCGGCAAAGGCACAATGGGCGCGTGGCAAGATACCCTTTCAATACTTGGGTTTCTGGGCTTGACCCTGCATCGCCTTGTGCGGACTTTGTTGCAGCCAAGTAGGCTAAGAGGCGCAGCGCTTGTTTCCCAAATGGAAGAGACAGGTTTCAAGGCCATCCCCATCGTTGCCTTGATGGGTTTTCTGATTGGCGTCGTCCTGGCGTTTCAGGGTGCAACTCAGCTGAAACAGTTCGGCGCTGAGATTTTTGTGGTCGAGTTGATCTCTATCTCGGTCCTTCGGGAACTGGGTGTTTTGCTGACTGCCATCATCGTCGCCGGTCGGTCCGGGTCGGCATTCACCGCCTCGATCGGGTCCATGAAGGTTCAGGAAGAAATAGACGCCATGCGGACACTGGGCCTGGACCCCATCGAAGTTCTGGTTATCCCGCGGGTTGTTGCACTGTTGATCATGTTACCGATCCTTGGGTTCATCGCTGATATCTCGGCCCTGATTGGCGGCGGATTGATGAGCTGGATTGATCTGAACGTCAGCCCGGGCATGTTCGCGACGCGGTTGAAAGAGAATACCGGCATTTGGCAATTCGCTATCGGTATGATCAAAGCCCCATTCTTTGCTTTGGTCATCGGCGTGATTGCCTGCTGGCAAGCCCTGCAAGTCAAAGGATCTGCCCAAAGCGTCGGGCAGCGCACCACAGCATCTGTTGTTCAGTCCATTTTCATGGTCATTGCCTTGGACGCGCTGTTTTCGATCTTCTTCTCAGTGATTGGGGTGTGACATGGACGGAACCGTTCTGCAACAAACCAACAAAGCGGATACTCAACGCGAGGCTGTCATCCGGGTGCGCAACCTGACAAATCAATTTGGTCCGCAAGTCGTGCATCAGAACCTTGATCTGGATGTTTGGCGCGGAGAAGTTTTGGGCATTGTTGGCGGATCAGGCACGGGCAAATCCGTTTTGCTTCGGACAATCGTCGGGCTCAACAAACCAGCGGCCGGTAATATCGAGGTTCTGGGCGTCGACGTTTTAAACGGCCCGGAACAAGAACGCCGCCGCATTGAACAACGCTGGGGCGTCGCCTTTCAGGACGGCGCTTTGTTTTCATCTTTGACAGTGCTGCAAAACGTTATGGCACCACTACGAGAACATACCGGCCTAAGCGAAAGCCTAATGTCAGCGCTTGGAAGCTTGAAGATCAGTCTTGTCGGTTTACCGCAACTCAGTTGTGACAAATTCCCTTCGGAATTGTCTGGCGGGATGCGCAAACGCGCTGCGCTGGCTCGCGCACTGGCTTTGGATCCCGAAATTGTGTTTCTTGACGAACCCACCGCCGGTCTGGATCCGATTGGGGCTGCAGCCTATGACGATCTGATAGGTGAGTTGCAGGATGCACTTGGATTGACCGTTTTCATGGTCACGCACGATCTCGACAGCCTCTATGCCATTTGCGATCGGGTCGCAGTGCTTGCCGAAAAACGCGTACTGGTCGAGGGACCGATTGAAGAAATGACCAAAGTCGATCATCCTTGGGTACAAGAATACTTCACCGGCCCTCGGGCGCGTGCGGCGCAAGAGAAAGGGCAAGACAGGTAACAAGCCATGGAAACCCGAGCAAATTATATCCTGATCGGCGCGTTCACCCTTGCGGCTATTCTAGGCGCATTCGGGTTTTTCCTGTGGCTGGCAAAATTCGAAGTATCACGCCAATACGCCTATTATGACGTGTTGTTCGAGAACGTCTCAGGCCTGTCTGCGGCCGGTGGTGTCAGTTATAACGGATTGCCTGTTGGTCAGGTCATATCGTTGGAATTGGATGAGAACGACCCGTCGAAAGTCCGCGTGCGGCTTGAAGTTGACGCTGATATTCCCGTTACCTCAGAAACCGTAGCCCAACTCCAGTCTCTGGGGGTTACTGGAGTAAGCTTTGTCGAACTGACCGGAGGGTCAGCCAATGCTGAACGGCTGCCTCAGAACAGTTTGATCCAAAGCAAACGCAGCGCGATTCAATCTTTGTTCGAAGGCGCCCCGCTGCTGATGGAAAAAGCCATCACATTGTTGGAAGACATCAACCAGGTCGTTGACGACGAGAACCGACAGGCGGTATCGCAAATCCTCGAAAACGTGGCCTCAGCAACAGGCCGTCTGGACAAAACCCTATCAGATTTTGAATCCCTTTCGGCTGATTTGGGTGGCGCGGCCAGAGAGATTTCGGCCTTCTCCAGACGGTTGGACCAACTGGCCGATACGGCAGAAACCACGCTGGAAACCGGTACAGACACCCTTAAAAGCGTGAAAACAGCGTCCGAGTCAGCCGCAAATGCACTGGATAGCGCCCAAGTTACTTTTGAGACGGCGGACCGCGTCATCCAACAGGACCTGAAGCCGTTCATCGACCGCGCATCTTCACTGGCAGACAACCTTTCTCGGTTGTCAGGCGAAGGCAGCGTGGCGATCGCGACGGTTTCTGAAACCTTCCTAAATGCGAATGAAACACTGGGCTCGATCACAGGTGCGATGGAAACCGCCGAAGGAACCCTTGTGTCGGCTCAAAAGGCATTCGACTCGGCCAACCGGGTGATTAACGAGGACGTCGGGGCCGTAGTCGACGACATACGCAATGCTGCCAATCAAGTTGCTACAACTGTTACAAGGGTCACGGATCGGATCGACGAAATATCCGCAGACATCCTGAGCGCCTCTAGATCGGCATCTGACCTATTGGCGACAATCGATGGCGTTGTGCAGGAAAACCGGCGGCAATTGTCCGACTTCCTACGCGTGGGTCTGCCCCAATTCACGCGCTTCATCGAAGAATCCCAGCGGCTCGTCATTAGTCTGGATCGCTTGGTGGATAAGGTTGAACGGGACCCAGCGCGCTTTTTGCTGGGAACCCAAGCATCGGAGTTTCGTCAATGATTAGGACGATCCTGGCGGCATTTGCCGTTTCGGCGGTAACCGGCTGTACCGGATTGGGTACGCTTCAACAGGCTTCAAAGCCAAATGACTTGTACCTGCTGACGCCCAAAAGCACGTTTTCCACCTCGTTGCCGAAGATACAAAAACAGATCGTTGTCGAAGAACCGACAGCCACTGCCGCAGTCAATACCGACCAGATCGCCGTGCAACCCTCGCCCCTACAGGTGCAATACCTGTCCAGAGCCCGCTGGGTTGATCGCGCCCCACTTATTGTTCAGGCGCTCATGGTGGAGAGTTATGAAAACAGCGGAAAAGTGGCCGCCGTCGGTCGGTCGACCGTGGGTCTACGTGCTGATTACGTAATCGTTCCCGACCTGCGTGAATTTCAGGGCATCGTCGTAAGCGAGTCTGAGGACGCGAGCTTGGTTCGTGTCGAAGTTCGAATGAACATCAAGATCATCGACGAATTTGAAGACAAAATCATCGCGTCCGACTCTTTCAGCGAATTCGTGATAGCGGAAAGCGATCAAACCCCTGATCTGGTGACAGCCTTTGATGTTGCTCTTGGAAAAACGATGCGGGATGCAGTCGAATGGAGCATTCGCAGAATCCACACCCACGCAACGAACAATCCAAGGTAAGACTGGTCACCGCGTGGGCTGAGAAAGTAAACAAGGCTATTTGGTTAGAGACTGCGCAAGGCGCATCAGAGTGACCGCCTCAGAGCGGTAACCAAACGGATCATCGCCACGGGATGTATTTGCCAAAGCGATCGCGTCTTCATAAGTCCACTCGCCCAAATACGGACTATCGCGCAACAACTGGCCAAAACCTGCAATTGCATAGGCGAACCGAACGTCTTCGGATTCGTCCCCCTGCCCAAAATAAATAGGTTGTTCCAGCAATTGGCTTTGGGATGCACCCGGCGTTTTATACCGCAATTTGAAATACCCAATTTCATCCGTCTTGTCCGCAGAGGTTTGGGTGCCGTAACGCAAAGGGCTGTAACGAACAGCATCAGATCCAATGGGCGTCACTTCATAGATCGCAGTGACCGAGTGACCTGCGCCGATGTCACCAGCATCTACTTTGTCATTGGAAAAGTCTTCGCGCCTTAATGCACGCGTTTCATATCCGATCAAACGATATTCGGCGATTTGCGCCGGGTTGAACTCAATCTGGATTTTCACATCATTGGCAATCGGAAATAACGCACCTTCCAATTGGTCAACCAGAACTTTGCGCGCTTCTCCCAACGTATCGATATAGGCGGCCTGCCCGTTTCCATTCTGAGCCAAAGCCTGCATGGTTGCGTCATCCAAGTTTCCGCGACCAAACCCCAGAACACTTAGAAAAGTACCGCTGGCGCGTTTACGCGAAATGAATTCCTTAAGTTCATCTGGATCGGCGAGCCCGACATTAAAATCGCCATCCGTTGCTAACACGACGCGCGTTACTTCACCGTCAGACGATATAGCTTCTGCCACCTGGTACGCCTGTTGCAAACCTGCCTGACCGGCGGTCGACCCACCAGCTTCGAGCCTGTCGAGCGCCGCTAATATCTTGCTTTTTTCTGATGCGGCAGTCGGTTCCAGAACCTGACCTGCGCTGCCTGCGTAGGTTACTATCGCCACCTGATCTTCCGATCGCAGCTCGGACAGCAGCAATCGGAAGGACTGTTTCAGAAGGGGCAGTTTGTTGGCATCCTGCATGGATCCAGACGTATCAATCAGAAAAACAAGATTCAGGGGCGGACGGTTCTGAACCTCTGGCACTGCACCTTGAATCGCAACATGCACCAACTGAGTGCCTTCGTTCCAGGGCGTAGGACTTACCGTAATAGAGGGGCGAAATGGAACCTGACCATCTGGCACCGGATAGTCATAGGGAAAATAGTTCACCATCTCTTCGATACGAACGGCATCCCGGGGTGGAAGATTACCACCCATCAAAGAAGATCGGACAATTGCGTATGACGCCGTGTCGACATCGATCGAGAATGTCGAAACTGGTTCGTCGGCTGTCACCTTCAATGCGTTGCTTTCCGCATTCGCAAAGGTTTCAGTGTTTGTTTCGACGGCAATCGGTTCAGATCGCGTTCTTTCAACCCGCGTTTCATTAGCGAAGCCGTCTGAAACAGACAACTCTTCGACGACCTTAGAACGACTTAAGGCTCGAAGTTCTGCAGGTGCAGGTGTTTGTGGCTCAGCTGCCAGGTCGTGCAAAGCAACCGGCGCTTCTACCAACGCATTCTCCGCCTCTGGCGATTGAGCTATCGATTGCACGGCATGGTCTTCGGACCATTGGTCTGGCTGCCGCCAAAATCCTTGGGTTTGGGGTAAAAAAACAAACAACGCGACTGCTGCAATTGCTGTCGTTGCGGTCAATGCGCTGCGGCTTGAAAGCGTATTTAACATGGATTGCGCTCCTTCTGTCATGCGGGCCAGTGGGCCTCGCCTGACAGTGGGACGGCTCTCAGGCCGCAATCCTTGGGCTTTAATGAATTTTTCGCGGGCCAAGGTTGTATTGCTCACCCGGCGCGCTGCATCCGCAGTTGGGGTCACCGCATCCATAGCCTGCTTTAGCTGTTCAAGATCATCTGTCACGGGGCCAGTTCCTCCTGTCGCAGCGCACGAAGACGTTTTCGGATTTCCGACAACCGCCACGACACCGTTCCTTCAGACACACCAAGGACCTCGGCCGTCTGAGCATGAGTCATCTCGTCTTCCAGGATCAGCGCCAGTGTATCTTGCAAGTCCTGAGGCAGGGTGCGCATGGCTTTTTGCAACCATTCGACTGCTTCTGCTGTTTCAGCGGCCTCTGCACGGCGCATATGTTCCACATCACCCCAACCGACCGAAGCGCGCGCATGACTTGCCCGCCGCCTTCGCGCGTCTTCGGCGGCATTGACAACCACACGGTATAACCACGTCGTAAACTTGGATCGGCCCCGAAAACTCAAAAGCTTTCCTGGTAAACTCACACAGATTTCCTGCGTTAGGTCTTCTGCAAGGTCTGGCACTCCGGTCAGCCGGAAAGCCAAACGGAAAACGCGATCGTAATGCCGCTGCAAAAGGGTTTCAAACGCATCCGCGTCCCCTTCTATTGCGGCTTGTGCCAAGTCCTCATCCGACGTTTTCATGCGCATCACGATGAGTAAGACGGACCACAAAGGTCAATCCTTGGCGAAACTCGATAAAAAAGTCAGAACTGTTCCGCAGATGCCATCTTCCAGTCGGCTGCGAACTCATCCGGGACAGTGTCTTTCAGCAACGCGCCGTCTTCGAGCAGAGTATATAGGTCCGCATAGCTATGCTCTCGTTCATCGGCCGTGCGGCGGCGTATGTCCGAAGGGTGCAGGTCGGAGACCTTCTCTTTGCCCATCGCCCCAAGGATTTCGCGAAAGCTTTCCAATGTTGCATCATGGTATCGATGAACACGCTGGCGTTTTTGCGGGACATTAACCGCCCTGCCCCTTATTGGATCCTGCGTCGCAACACCTGATGGGCAGCGGTTCGTGTTACAGTGCAACGCCTGAATGCATCCAACCGCGAACATCATGGCGCGAGCCGCATTGCACATATCAGCGCCAAGCGCGAACTTCTCAACAAGATCGTAACCCGTTGCAACCTTGCCTGCGCAGATGATCGTAATCTGGTCGCGCAGCCCGACGCCCCGAAGGCAGTTGTTGACGAATATCAACGCCTCGTTCAACGGCATTCCCAGACGGTTCGTAAACTCAACAGGTGCCGCACCTGTTCCACCCTCTGAGCCATCAATCGTGATGAAATCGGGTAGAATACCTGTTTCCAACATTGCCTTGCAAATGGCCATGAATTCGCAGGGCCGACCTATGCAAAGCTTGAAACCAATCGGTTTGCCATCAGACATTTCGCGAAGATGTTGCACAAAATGCAACAGCCCTGTTGGCCCTTCGAACGCCGAGTGAACCGGTGGGGATATGACATCCTGATTTACCGGCACGCCGCGAATTTCAGCAATCTCTTCATCGACTTTCGCCGCCGGCAAGACACCACCATGCGAAGGTTTCGCCCCTTGTGAAAGCTTGATTTCAATGGCTTTGACCACGTCCTTCTTAGCTTTCTCGGCGAATTTGTCCTTGTCGAATTCACCGTCGATGGTTCGGCAGCCAAAATAACCCGTGCCGATCTGCCAGATGATATCGCCGCCTTCTGCCAAATGGTGAGGCGACAGCCCCCCCTCGCCCGTGTTATGCGCGAAACCACCGTCTTTGGCACCACCATTCAGCGCCCTGATGGCATTCGCACTAAGGGCACCGAAACTCATGGCGGAAACATTCAGTCGCGAGGCGTTGTAAGGCTGCGTGCACTGCGGCCCGCCAAGGGTTACGCGTTCTTCGCTTTCGCTCACGTGTTTTGGGGCAAGAGAATGATTGGCCCTGTGGTATCCCACCGAAAGAATATCATACTGTGTGCCAAACGCCTGTGTATCCACCTGACCTTTCGCGCGCGAATAAACCAAGGCGCGAATGATCCGGTTATAGGGGCGCCCGCTTTCGTTTGTTTCCACAAAATACTGGCGTATCTCGGGGCTAACAAACTCAAGCATGTACCGAAAATGCCCCAAGACCGGGTAGTTATTCAGAACGTTGTGTTTTGTGGTCAGAATATCATAGAGACCAATCACCGCGTACGGGACCAAAAACAAAAGCAGCCAGTGCACAGGCGACCAGAAAAACCCAAACACCAAGGTCAGCGGCAGACACACGCAACTCAGGAAATAATAGAGTTTGCGAACAATCATCGGGCTCTCCTAATCTAGCAAAGACAATTATGGACCGTGAAACCAATTGGCCCCTATTTGCAAGCGTTTGTACCATGTATCACGGGAACGGGTGGTTTTGTGAAATACATGGAATACCCGGGCCGCTGGTTGATACAAAACGCACCTAATTGTATGCCGGTCAAAGTATAAACTTGGGCGCTTGTGTTGGACGATAACAAGACAAAATTGGCGGCATCAAATGCGACCTTAATGTTTGTCGCAGTGTTCGTGGGCGGTGCCGTTGGGTCCTTGCTGCGCGAGAGTTTTTCTTTGCCGATCCTGGGTGCTCCGTTTCTGACCACTACGTTTGGCATTAATGTTGTTGCCTGTTTTGTTCTTGGTTGGCTTTACTCCATTCGCAACCGAGTGCACGCACATGTTCTGCATTTCGGCGCGGTCGGGTTCTGTGGTGGGCTTTCGACGTTTTCATCCTTTGTGGCTGACCTGGTTATTATGGCGTCTCAGAACATCTGGCACGCCGTCACTGCAGCGGCTCTTGAGATTTTCGTTGGCCTCTGTGCCGCAGTGCTGGGCGAAATGTTTGGCAGGCGGGTTCTGGAAGGGAGGCAATCAGATTGACCGACTTGTTCCTGCATTTGATGTTCGGACTTGGCGGTGGGCTTGGTGCCGTTTTGCGCCATTGGATCGCCTTGGTGATCAAACACGAGCTGCCAGTCTCGACTTTGATCGTGAATGTATTGGGCAGCCTTTTGCTTGGAATTTGGGTTGGCTACCTTGGAGGTGCAGTCGAAATGGCAGAGGAACAAAAACGGCTGGTCTTCGGTTTTTGCGGTGGCTTCACCACTTTCTCAAGCTTTGCCTATCAGTCGCTCGAGCTGCGAAAAGAACGCACCATCGTTTTCGCTGCAGGCAATATTCTTCTTAGCGTTGCATTATGTTTGGGCGCGCTTTGGATTGGTCTGGCGATAATGCGATGAGGTCACATCGGATAAGTGTGCATGCGCACTGCGAGATTGCCCATGATCCAAATTGTGCCCACGATAATGATCAACAGCACCAATGTTGAAAACAGCACAAGATCCAAATCTTCGCGGCTGCTGCGTCGGCGGTCGATGTGCAGGAAATACACAAGCTGAATGATCAACTGGGCCAAACCCAGCAAACCGATCACAAGAAACACACCTTTCGTTTCGATACCAAAGACATAAGCAGTGACAAACACCAGCACTGTCATAATCAGGGAACCGCCATATCCTATGATATAGCGCCGCCTCTCACGGCGGTGCATTTCGCTCCGGTTATCCATAAGCAAGCCCCCCGAAATATACGATCGTGATGATGCCGATCCAGATCAGATCCAGAAAATGCCAGAACAGAGCCAAACGCACGACACGAGACATCAGTAAATCCGTCAGCCCAAAAATCCTGAGTTGCACGCCCAAGACAACCAACCAAATGCAGCCCGCGGCTACGTGCAAACCATGCAGAGGTACTAGCCCATAGAAAGCAGACAAAAAGCCACTCCGCTGCGGGACGCCTCCTTTATCGGCCATCGCCATAAAGTCGCTGATCTCAAGGACCAGAAAGCTGAGGCCCAGAACGAGCGTTACGCCGAACCACATCACGATACGCGAACGAGGCAGATTGTATTTCAGCGCCAGCATCGCGAGACCCACTGTCAAACTGCTGGTCAGAAGTATGAGTGTTTGGGCGAAAATGCTGTGGAGGTTAAATAACTCATGCGGCCCCGGCCCACCGGCCTGCGCATCGATCATGGTGATATAGATCGCAAACATCAGGCCGAAATAAACCAGGTCGCTCATCAGAAAGACCCAAAAGCCAAAAGTCACAACCTGACTGGCCTTGTCGGCACCCGGGTGCCTGCGACCAAGATTCAAGCCCGGATAGCTGTGCGTCGGCGCGGGCTTCATATCGCAGCCTCCATGTCGGGACAGGCCAAACCACGGTTTTCAGCAGCGGTTTCAAAATCTCGATCGACCGGAGCTGCGTTTCGAACCTCATCCAGCCACGCTTCGTGTTGCCGGCGGACTTCATCGGCTGGAATGACTTGTTCAGTGTCGGTTCTGAAGGTCCATGCGATAAACGAAAGGATGATCAAAGCCGTCATCAATGCAGCCAGCCACCAAATCCACCAGACCAGCGCAAACATCAAAACACCGCTAAGCACGCAGAGCACAAAACCAATGGCCGTGTTTCGCGGTATCACAATGTCTTCGTATGCGTCTGGTGTTGGGTAAGCACGACCAGCTTCTTTTTCTGCCGCGAAATTATCGCGATCCGTGACGTTCGGGATGACGGCAAAGTTATATGCCGGTGGGGGCGCTGGAATCGACCACTCCAACGTACGCGCATCCCATGGGTCGCCGACTGGGACACGGGTCTTTTCCCTGTCACGAATACTGACCCAAAGCTGCACCACAACCGACAGCAACGCCGCGAGGATGACCAGCGAGCCAACAGCCGCGACAATCATATAGGGATGAAAACTGGGATCTTCCCAACTGTAGGATCGACGCGGCATTCCCATCAGACCCACGAAATAAAGAGGCAAAAATGTCAGCATAAAGCCGACCGTCCAAAGAAAAACGCTGATGCGGCCCCAGCTTTCATTCAGACGAAATCCAAACGCTTTTGGAAACCAGTAATTGTACCCGGCCAACAAGCCAAACAGCACGCCCGGAAGCAGGACATTGTGGAAATGGGCCACCAGGAACAATGTGTTATGCACTTGGTAATCCAAAGTCGGGTTTGCCAGAATAACACCGCTCAGACCGCCGATTACGAACAACATCAGGAACGCCAGACCATACAGCATGGGTACAGAAAACCGGATGCGGCCCCGAAACAGGGTCGCCATCCAGTCATAGACTTTCACCCCCGTTGGGATTGCGATCAGCATGGTTGCGATGCCAAACACTGCATTGATCAACGCGCTTTGACCCATGGTAAAAAAATGATGCAGCCAGACGGTGAATGACAGTACTGCGATCGACATCGTCGCGATTACCAACGAGTTGTATCCGTACAGCCGTTTGGCAGAGAACGTCGCGAAAATCTCGGAATAAATGCCATACGCAGGCAACACCAAAAGATAGACTTCCGGATGACCAAACAGCCAGAACAAGTTCGCATAGTTCATCATGTTTCCACCCAAGTCGTTGGTGAAAAAATGGAAGTCCAGATACCTGTCGGCCGCCAGCATCAACGCCGCAACACCAAGTGGAGGCATGGCGAATATAATAAGGATTGAGCTGCAAATGATCGTCCAGCAATACATGGGCAGCCGCATGAACTTCATCCCCGGTGCCCGCAATTTATAGATCGTCACTGCAAAGTTGATACCGGTCAGGGTCGTACCAATACCCGAAATAACGATGGCCCAGATCCAGTAATCCGGCCCTACACCGGGGTTAAACGCCGCGCCGGTATAGGGTGGGTATGCTGTCCAACCTCCGGTCGAAAATTCGCCCACGACCAACGAAACCATCAACATCATTCCGGCGGAAACCGTTAGACCAAGACTGATCTGGTTCATAACCGGAAAAGCAACATCCCGCGCCCCGATCATCAGCGGCACTAAGTAATTCGCCAGCCCGAACACAAAGGGGACGGCAACAAAGAACACCATGATGGTTCCGTGCGTGCTGAAAAGCTCGGCAAAATGTTCAGCCTCCAGGAACCCATCGCCGGGGCCAGCCGCCTGCTGCGCGCGCATGACAACGCCTTCCAACACGCCCCGAGCCAGCATCACAATCGCGAAGACAATATACATGATGCCAATCTTTTTGTGGTCGGCACTGGTCAGCCAATCGCGCCAAAGCGGACCCCAAAGGCGGTAGTATGTCAGAATGGCGATAACGGCTACGGCGCCAACGATCACGACACCCGCAGCAGCATTGGCTACGATCTCGTTGGCATCGGGCGTCTGTATCAAGCCCGCCAATGGGAATGAGTCCCAGCTTAGGCGGCCAAAGAACCCCACACCCTCAGATCTCATTGGTCAACCTCCTGAGAATATGCCGCCGTGCCAGGTTGCTGATGCGGCTGCAAAGCCTGGCCACCGTGATACCTGTGCAGAATGGATTGAAATAAATCACCCTGATCCAACACGAAATACAGCGCGTCTTCCGGCATATCCTGCGTTCCCAAAGCTGCCTGCACTTCATCACGATCCGTGCGCATGGCCAATACCCCATAGGTGTCCGCATCCAACAAAACACCATTGTCGCGAACGCCCTCAACCCATGAGTTAAAGTCCTCTGTTTCCATCGCTCGTGCTTGGAATTTCTGCTTTGTGAACCCACGCCCGTTATACTGCGTGTTCTCTCCCTGCATCATTCTGGGAGCATCGGCGGAAACGTGCAGCTTGGTGGTCATGCCCGGCATCGCATAGATTTGACCGGCAATAGCAGGGATCATGAACGACTGCATCACCGTATCTGTCGTAAGCGTCATGGACACTTGTTGCCCTACCGGAATTCCCATTTCGCCAACGCTTGCAATGCCAAGATCGGGGTAGATGAACAGCCATTTCCAATCCAGGCCAACAACCTGAACGTTGAGCGCGGGGGTCTGCCCGAAATCGGCTGTGTAGGGATCCAGCCGGTGCGTGGACTTCCACAAGTAATAAGAAAGTACGGCCACTATCAGCACAGGAACGCCCCACATGACAAACTCAAGCGGACCTGAGAAGTCCCATTTGGGTCGGTAGGCCGCGGCACTGTTGCTGCGGCGGCGGTACCTGACGGCAATAAACGGCACCAAAAGAAGTACTGGGACAACGGCAATCAAGATCAAAAGCGTCGCCCGAACCAGATGCGTTTTCTGTATTGCCGCGATGGGGCCCTGCGGGTCCAGGAAACTGTCGCTGGCTAAGCCTGCTTGGGATAAAAACCCGGTTGCAAGCAACGTGGCAAACACCAGCAAAACCGCGGATGACACTTTGAACTGGGCCAAGCGAGATCATCCTCCTGCGTCGCTGGTTTCCAACAACTATCGGCAGAGTCGCCTCATTTCTCAAGCCTTTTCAAGCACGCATGCATGTTGAAGTTTTCGTCAAAACACTGTTGGGCTTTTTTTGACCTTTAATCAGCAAGCCGCAGTTGACTTAACGCGCGTCAGGGCGAATTTTTTAACTATGCGTTATTTGGTTTTCGCCATCTTCTTCATCCTGTGCTCTGGTGCCCACGCGCAAAATCGGGCTGCAATAGAACAACAGTTCCAGCGATGGATCGAAAACACTATCTGGCCAATGGCCAGATCAAAGGGCGTTTCACAAAAGACCCTGAAAAAGGCCTTTGATGGCGTAACGTTGAATTGGACATTGCCAGACCTTGTTCCACCCGGTGAAGCAACCAAAACCCCCAAACGGCAAAGTCAGGCAGAATTCAGGTCGCCAGCCCGTTACTTCAATGCAAATTCAGTTAGGAACGCCACATCGGTTGGTAAAAAGATGGCACGTCGCCATGCAACGGTTCTGAACCGCGTTGAAGCTGAAACCGGCGTGCCTGCCCGCATCATCCTTGCGATATGGGGACGAGAAAGCGGTTACGGTCAGGTCGCTATCCCGCATGACGCGATCGAAGTTCTGGCGACCAAAGGCTTTATGAGCACACGACGCACGCTCTTTACACAGGAACTGATTGCAGCACTGCAGATTTCTGAAACAGGAGTCGCACCACCCGGTCGACTGAAAAGCAGTTGGGCCGGGGCCTTGGGACAGCCGCAGTTCATGCCATCGAACTTTTTAGCCTACGCAAAAGACGGGAGCGGAGACGGCCGTGCCGACATCTGGACTTCGCCAGACGACACTATTGCGTCGATTGGGCATTACCTCTCGCAGCATGGATGGGTTGCCGGTCGGGACTGGGGTTTCGAAATCGACCTTCCCCAAAACCTATCATGTGCTCTTGAGGGGCCCGACCAAGGAAAACTCATCAGCGAATGGCAAAAGCTCGGCGTTACGCGGGTTTCCGGCAAGCCCTTCCCCGATCATGAACTATCGGGCGAAGGCTTTTTGATGTTGCCAGCGGGCCGAAAAGGGCCTGCGTTTCTGGTCACCCCAAACTTTTACGCTCTGAAAGAGTACAACAAAAGTGACCTGTACGCTTTGTTTGTCGGCCATGTCGGCGATCGTATCCAATTCAACATGAATGACTTTTCCGGCCGTTGGGATGATGTTGGAAAACTGTATCGTTCCGAAATCGCCATCATGCAGCAGGCGTTGGAAAACAAGGGGCATGATGTGGGTGGCGTCGATGGCTTGCCCGGCTTCAAAACCCGCCGCTCAATCGGACGTTGGCAAGAAGCTACACGTCAGGATCCAACCTGCTTTCCTGAGAAACACATGAAGGCCGCTTTGACCAAATAGCGATTCGTCCACGGTGACCTAAAATGCCCAACGGCTTACGCCGGGTTAACCGTCAACCCGTGGCGCAGGACCTTCACTAAAATGTCAAGAACCCTCCAAACAGCGGCATAAAATTTCCAAGACTAAGCCGTTATCTTCACAATCCGCTCTTCCGAGCCCAATTTTTCTGCAAAGCCTTTAACCTTTTTTGAAATAATGCCACCTTCGGCCTCAGTGAGAGGCGACTTTCGCAACTACGTTTCCGACTGCAAACCGAAAGACTGCGACGCGGTGTTCATTGCGATCTGACAAAGCAAAATTTGAACCTGTTCCGGGTGCTTTCCCGGTCGGACAAACATGGTGGCAAAGCGCCACCCTGAACGGGTGCGCGTGCCTTACCCTAGATAACGGGAGTAGAAAAATATGAACAAATACATTCGTACATCGCTGGCGGGGCTACTGACCTCGACCATGATCACAAGTGCTGCCATGGCGGCTGGAACTCATCCCGAAACCGGCGAAGCGCTCGCCGAAGACCAGACATTTACCTACAGGATTTTGGACGAACACAGCTCAGTTGACCCTCAGGTGGTTGAAGACGTGACAGGCGCTGAAATTGTGCGCGACCTTTTCGAAGGGCTGATGAATCAGGATGAGGACGGCAATCTGGTTCCCGGTGTAGCTACTGGCTTTACCACCAATGACACCAAAGATGTCTATACCTTCACACTGCGCGACAATGCCAAATGGTCAAACGGCGATCCGGTAACCGCCGGTGATTTTGTCTATGCGTGGAAACGCGCCGTCGATCCCGCTCTGTCCTCGCCTTACGCGTGGTTCATGGAACTGATGTCGATCGAGAACGCATCGGAAATCATTGCGGGCAACAAACCCGTTGAAGAACTTGGCGTCAAAGCGATCGACGATCACACGCTGGAAGTAAAGCTGAGCGCTCCCCTACCCTATTTCCCGCAGATGACGACACACTCGACCACCTTCCCTGCGCCACAGAAAGTGATCGAAGAGTTTGGCGACGCATGGACCAAACCCGAAAACATCGTGTCAAACGGGGCCTATGTCCTGACCGAACATCTGCCGCAAGAACGTTCCGTTCGTGAGCGTAACGAGATGTACTGGGACAATGACAACACCATCATCGAAAAGGTTGTGGCGCTGGTCATCAACGATGAAAACGTCGCCCTGACCCGCTATCTGGCTGGCGAGTTGGATCGTACCGAAGTGCCCGCCGGCCAATTCCCAAGGCTGCAGAAAGAGAACCCAGAAGAAGCCATCAGCTTCCCGCGCCTCTGCAATTACTACTATACGTTCAACTTGTCGGATGGCGGACCAGAAGCCTTCAAAGACCCCAACGTTCGTCAGGCTCTGTCGCTGGCAGTAGATCGCAAAATCATCACGGAAAACATCATGGCGGGCGGTCAGCCACAGGCATACACCTTCGCGCCTGAAGCCACTGCCGGGTTCACTGTTCCGGATGTAGAAATGGCTTCGATGTCGCAACAGGAACGTGATGAACTTGCAAAAGAGTTGCTGGCAGAAGCTGGATATGGCCCTGACAATCCGCTGAGTTTTGAGATGGTATACAACACCTCAGAAGCGCACAAAAAAGTCGCCGTGGCCCTCAGCCAAATGTGGAAGCAAAAGTTGGGTGTTCAAGCCAAGCTGGCCAATATGGAATGGAAAATCTTCCTGGAAGAACGTGGCAATCAGAACTTCGATCTGGCCCGCGGTGCTTGGTGTGGCGATTACAACGAAGCATCGACCTTCCTTGACCTGCTGCAATCGGATTCCGGTTACAACGATGGCAAGTACAACAACGCCAAAGTTGACGAACTTCTCGCTCAGGCCAAAACCGCAGATGACGCCGCACCTTTGTATACCGAGGTTGAACGCATTATCGCGCAAGAAACCCCGGTTATCCCGATTTATCACTATGCTGGCGTTTACATGATGGACAGTGACGTGGGGAACTGGCCGGTCAATAACGTAGAGCAGAACTGGTATTCCAAGAACCTCTACAAAATCGCCGAATAATCATCTTTAGATCACGCTTTGCCCCGAAGAGGTCTTTGGGGCAAAGCCAATAATTGGGGGCATGAAATGCTTGCCTATGTCATCCGGCGGCTATTGGCTGCCGTTCCGACGATCCTATTGCTCATCGTCGCCAGCTTTTTTCTGATGCACTTCGCACCCGGCGGGCCTTTCACATCCGAACGGCCATTACCACCAGCCGTGCTGGCAAATATCGAGGCGCGGTACGGGTTGGACCAACCTTTGTGGAAACAGCTTTGGGACTATCTGTACAACATCGTCGTGCATTTCGACTTTGGCCCGTCGTTCAAGTTTAAAGACCGCGATGTGAACGACATCATCGCGCAAGGCTTTCCGATTTCGCTGACTTACGGTTCGCTGTCGTTTCTTGTGGCCACCACGATTGGGGTCGGCTTGGGAATTGCCGCTGCGATCAAACACAACAGCTGGATTGACTATTTTGCCGTGGGCCTGGGCATCGCGGCACAAGCCCTGCCGAATTTCATCATGGGCCCCATCCTGATCCTGACATTCACGCTGTGGCTGGGTTGGTTGCCGGGCGGTGGTTGGAACGGCGGGCAATGGCCGTACCTGATCATGCCTGTCATCGCATTGGCCACGTCTTACATGGGATCCATTGCGCGGATCACACGGTCATCCATGCTGGAAGTGTTGAACTCAAACTTTATCCGCACCGCGCGGGCCAAGGGCCTGCCAACAAGAACCGTGATCTGGCGCCACGCTTTGAAGCCAACTCTGCTGCCGGTCGTCTCTTACTTGGGGCCGGTATTTGTTTACGTACTGACCGGGTCAGTTTTCGTGGACATCTACTTTTCGACAGGCGGGTTGGGTCAGGCTTATGTGGGCTCTGCCTTATCCCGAGACTACGCCGTGCTTTTGGGCGTAACAATCTTGTATGGCGTCCTGACTGTACTGGTGAACCTACTGACGGATCTGGCCTATGCCTGGTTCGATCCGAAAATTCGTTACTAAGGGGCCGGCAATGCTTGGAAAATCACAAAAGGCCGCCCATCTGGCCGAGGACATTACTGATTACACGGTTATTCAGGGTCGTTCACTCTGGCAGGACGCGCGCATGCGCTTTGTCCGCAATAAGGCGGCTATGGCCAGCCTGTTCATTCTGACCCTGATCGTTCTGTTCACCATAATAGGCCCCTTTTTCGCCGTTTGGGACAACGAAGAGATCGACTGGAATGTCATGGGCGATGTTCGCGGGATGGGAATGCCCTCGATTGAAACTGGCCACTTTTTTGGCGTCGATGATTTGGGACGCGATCTTTACAGCCGGGTCATTCAGGCGACGACAACCTCCCTTTTGGTTGGATTGATCGGAGCAGCAACAGCCCTGATCGTCGGCACCTGCTATGGCATCGCCGCAGGTTACATCGGCGGCCGCACAGACAGTGTGATGATGCGGTTTGTCGATGTCCTTTTGGCCATTCCGGCAACCTTGGTTATCATCCTGCTTTTGGTTGTCGCCGGGCGATCATTCGTCATGCTTTTCATAGCTTTGGGTGCCGTTGGCTGGCTCACAATGGCTCGCATCGTTCGAGGGCAGACATTAACCCTGAAAAACCGCGAGTTCATAGAGGCGGCCCGTGCAGCGGGGGTAAGCGAATTCACCATCATGTATCGGCACATCTTACCGAACCTGCTGGGAGTGGTGATCGTATACGCCTCATTGCTTGTACCCGAGATGATCCTGACAGAAAGTTTCATCTCGTTTCTGGGGCTGGGTATATCCGAGCCTTATACATCGCTGGGCCGTCTGATCGCCGAAGGTGCCGGAACAATGGCCTATGGAACACTGTGGCAATTGCTGTTTCCCCTGACTTTCTACGTCGCCATCATCATCACCATGTTCTTCATCGGGGATGGTTTGCGTGATGCTCTGGACCCAAAGGATCGCTGAGATGAGCTTGTTTTCTGTAAAAGATCTGAGCGTCCAGTTCGACACTCCGGATGGCGTGGTCGAAGCTGTCAAAGGTATCAGCTTCGACATCAACCCCGGCGAATGCCTCGGTATTGTGGGCGAAAGCGGGTCCGGAAAAAGCCAGACATTCATGGCTGCAATGGGGCTTTTGCCACCGGCTGGACGGGCGTCCGGGTCAGCCACGCTGAACGGCAGTGAAATCCTGAATCTGCCTGTTAACCGGTTGAACAAAATTCGCGGATCGGATGTCGGAATGATCTTTCAGGATCCATTAACGGCGCTTACCCCGCATCTTCGGATCGGACAGCAGATGCGTGAGGTTTTGCAAGTTCATGAAGGGTTGCAAGGATCAGCCGCGCGGGCGCGCTGTTTGGAATGGTTAAACCGCGTTCGCATCCCCGAGGCCAAGCGGCGTCTGGATCAGTATCCGCATGAATTGTCTGGCGGTATGCGACAACGCGTAATGATCGCAATGTCGATGTTATGTAACCCCAAACTCCTTATTGCGGACGAACCGACGACGGCTTTGGATGTAACGGTTCAGGCCGACATTCTGGATTTGATGGTCAGGCTTCAAAAGGATGAAGGCACAGCAATAGCGCTGATCACCCATGACATGGGCGTTGTGGCACGGATGTGTGATCGAATTCAGGTTATGCGTTTGGGGCAGTTTGTCGAAGCGGGCGAGACACGTGCAATTTTCCACGCACCCCAGCACGACTATACCCGAACGCTTCTGGCGGCGATGCCTCGGATCGACGCCGGGGATGCACCGAAGGCACTGGCCAAGACTGATGAGCCATTGCTGAAAGTCGATGATGTCAAAGTTCATTTCCCCATTCAGGTATCTGGTGGGCTTTTTGGCAAAAAGATTCCTCTCAAAGCTGTGGATGGTGTGAGTTTTGATATTCGGAAGGGCGAAACACTGGGCGTCGTTGGTGAGTCCGGCTGCGGAAAGTCGACACTTGCGCGTGCCGTTCTGCAACTGATCGAACCAAGCGGCGGAAATGTCAGCTGGTTGGGCCACCCCATCGTGGGTCTGAAACGGGCCGAATTGAACAAGTACCGCAAGGACCTGCAGATTGTGTTCCAGGATCCACTGGCCAGCCTCGATCCGCGCATGACCATTTCGGCGTCGATTGCAGAACCTCTCAAGACTTATCGCCCTGACCTGACGGATCGGGAACGTAAGGAAATGGTAGCAGAGATGATGGAGCGGGTCGGTCTGAATGCAAACATGATCAATCGCTATCCACACGAGTTGTCAGGCGGCCAAAACCAACGTGTCGGTATTGCGCGGGCGATGATCAACAAGCCTAAACTCATCATCTGCGATGAAGCGGTTTCGGCCTTGGACGTTTCAATTCAGGCGCAAATCGTCGAATTGCTGCGCGAGTTGCAACAGGAATTTGGCTTGTCGATGATCTTTATCAGCCACGACCTGTCAGTCGTTCGGGCCGTGTCCAACAGGATCATGGTTTTGTATCTGGGGCGGATCGTCGAACTCGGCGATGGTGAGGTCATTTGTTCGGATCCAATCCACCCCTACACCAAATCGCTCATTTCTGCCGTTCCCATCCCGGACCCGGATATTGAGCGTAGTCGCCACCGTCTGAAACTACCTGGAGAGTTGCCCTCACCCATGGATCCAAAGGCTGCTCTGCGTTTTCTGCCAAGCAGATTATCTCAGGGGCAAACAGACTATGTTCCCCGCCTCAACGAGGTGAAACCCGATCATTTCGTGGCCGAGCATGACCCGCTTGAGGCTATCATGGCCAATGGCTGAGAATGACCTTGGTTTAGTAAGATCATGGGTTTTTGCAAGCACTCAATCCTGACGCAGCTCACCGGTTACCGAAAACAATACACTAAAAATTGGAAAGATTGTTTCAGGTGATGGGGGCGACCCAGTATGTACATAGGCATGTGACAATGGATCGTTTTGACTTCCTGTCTCTCGAATGGCACGATCTATCTTGTTTAAAGGCTTGGCTCATGGGGGCGTTGAACATTACGGCCTTACAGCATATGCAAAGTCCCCGGAACCGATCTGTTTTCGGTTAAAAAATTAAAATTGAGAGGTAATATGGCACGCAAGGTCACCAAAGCGATTTTCCCGGTTGCGGGACTGGGTACCCGCTTTCTACCTGCGACAAAGTCTGTCCCGAAAGAGATCATGACATTGGTCGACCGGCCGTTGGTACAATATGCCATCGACGAAGCGCGTGCCGCCGGGATCAAGGAATTCATTTTTGTCACTTCGCGCGGCAAGTCGGCGCTTGAGGACTATTTTGACCACAACCACATCCTCGAGCAGGAACTGAAAGCCAAAGGCAAAGACGATTTGCTCGAAGCGCTGAATGCAACGAATATGGAAAGTGGTGCGATTGCCTATATCCGGCAGCACAAGGCTTTGGGACTGGGACACGCTGTTTGGTGCGCACGCCGCCTGATCGGTGACGAGCCCTTTGCAGTTATGCTACCGGATGATGTGATCGCCGCAGACAAGCCGTGCCTGCAACAAATGGTTGAAGCCTACGAAGAGACCGGCGGAAACATGGTTGCGGCGATGGAGGTCCCTCAGGAAAAAACCAGCGCTTACGGGGTTCTCGATGTCGGTGAAAACATCGGCTCGGTCGTTCGCGCCCGCGGAATGGTAGAAAAGCCCAAACCAGAAGATGCACCGTCGAATTTGGCCGTAATCGGTCGGTACATCCTCGGCCCTTCCGTTCTGTACAACCTCAATCAGAAGAAAAAAGGAAGCGGCGGAGAAATCCAGCTTACCGACGCGATCGCCGAAGACATCGGAAACGGAGTCCCTGTTTTTGGCCACAAATTCGAAGGCCAACGCTTTGACTGTGGATCCAAGTCTGGCTTCCTGCAAGCCACGGTCGCATTTGCCCTTGCACGCGAGGACCTGCGCGACGATCTGCGTGAATACCTTCACGACACAATCGCCACGGATCAGGCCGCGCAATAAAATCTGACCCTCGTTCTTAGTTAAGAGGCATCCTAATCAGGGTGCCTTTTTCTTTTTCGGGCCTTTGCGGAACATTCCTCTTGCGACTTTTGGTGTGGTTCCCATGACCAGCAATATCTTTCTAAATTCTTGACCGAACGTTCTAGCAACTGGCCAAGGGTTAACTAAATTAGGAGCAGTTTGGCGCGCATCTCAATCAGTGGGATAGAATTGCAGGAGGGCGCCAATTGTCACAAAACTCACCCAACTTAGACCTACCGTTTATTCAACCGTCGCAAGCGCAAAAGCACGTCACTCATAACGAAGCTCTACGCCAACTGGATCTTATTGTTCAGCTCACAGTTGTTACGACTGATGCAACTTCACCGCCTGCAGCCCCGGAACAAGGCGCGGTGTATGCGTTGGGCTCTGTTCCAACTGGGGATTGGGCTGGTCAGGGTGGGAAACTGACCGCGTGGCTGGACAACGCATGGCATTTCTTTGAACCCAGTATTGGTTGGAGAGCCTGGGACACCAGTGCAACCTGTTTGAAAATCTGGGACGGCTCTTCCTGGAGCGAACCCACAGCAGCGACCCAGAACCTTGATGGGGTTGGCGTTGCAACAGCTTATGACGCAATCAACAGGCTCTCTGTCAGGTCTCCAGCGACCTTGTTTAGCCACGACGGAAATGGCCACCAGCTAAAGATCAACAAAGCCAGCGCCAGTGATACAGCGTCTTTGCTGTTCCAATCCGATTGGACCGGTCATGCAGAGATGGGGTTATCAGGGTCGACCGGGTTTTCGATCAAGGTTTCGCCCGACGGGACGAGCTGGACAGATGCTATCCAATTTGACCCGACAACCGCACTTGCGACAGGCGCGGCCATTCAGAACGAGGCAGACGACACGACACCAGGGCGTTTGATGCGCGCAGATTTCGGCTTTGGGCCGGGCAACATTTTGGGCCTTGTGTCACAAAACGCCGGGACGCCAACCGGCGCGGTTATCGAAAGGGGGTCCACTGCCAACGGTGAATATGCCCGCTTCGCAGATGGAACTCAGATTTGCACGATTACTCTGGACGCCGTAAGTTGCACGACTGCGTCGGGCGCAATGTTCACAAGCGCGGTCGGGCTATGGGATTTCCCTGTGACCTTTGCCAACGGAACAAAACCTGTCGTCTGCGGCAGCGGCGGAGAGTTGACTCGGTCGGTCGGATTCAGCGCCCCGACAGAAACCGCAGTTTCGTATCAGGTCTTTTCGACTGTCGCTGACAGTACGCAACATTCGCCGGCAGCCATCGCGACCGGTCGCTGGTTCTAAGCGGTCATAGGAAGGTCTTTAAAGACCAATTTGTTATTTGGCCCTAATATCGGCATCCGCCTGCGCAAGGAACCACGCATAGGTTTCGCGGATGCCGTCTTCTAACGGGATACGCGCGCGCCACCCCATATCTGCAAGGCGCGACACATCCATCAGTTTGCGCATTGTACCATCGGGTTTGCTAACATCCTGTGTCACACGCCCTGTAAACCCGACCGTATGCGCTACCATTTCCGCCAATTCCGCGATCGAGACATCCTCACCGCAGCCCACATTGATGTGGCTTAGCATAGGCTGCGTATTCGCCTCATAAACGTCCCGTGGCAGGTCAAGAACGAACAGAGAGGCCTCGGCCATGTCGTCAACATGTAGAAATTCTCGTCTGGGCTTTCCCGTCCCCCAGATGACCACTTCGTCCAAACCATCACGCTTGGCCTCATGAAACCGTCGAATAAGGGCCGGTAGGACGTGACTGTTTTCGGGGTGAAAGTTATCCCCCGGACCATACAGGTTCGTTGGCATTACCGAGCGAAAATCGACCCCGTGCTGACGATTGTAGCTTTCGCACAACTTGATACCGGCAATCTTTGCCACCGCGTATGGTTCGTTTGTCGGCTCCAGAACACCCGTTAGCAGAGCATCCTCGCGCATTGGCTGATCAGCCGCACGTGGGTAAATACATGAGCTGCCCAATTGCAGCAGCCGCCGAACGCCAGAAGCAAAAGCCTGATGGATCACGTTGCATTCGATCATCAGGTTCTCGTAAATGAAATCAGCCGGGTAAGTGTTGTTTGCGTGAATACCGCCCACCTTCGCTGCGGCCAAAATCACGACATCGGGGCGTTCAGCTTGCATAAAGTCGCGAACGGCGGTCTGGTCGGTCAGATCAAGCTGCGCGTGGGTCTGCGTCAGCACTTTCAGCGCTTCACCTGCATTTTGACGTTGCTGCAGACGGCGCAGAATAGCCCCGCCAACCATGCCCCGGTGTCCGGCCACGTAGACTTTGCGAACGCCTTGCTGTTTAGCCATTTTCCAAACTCACCGGCAAATCGTAACCATGCGCTTTCAGCAACGCATGACGTTTGGCCGTTTTCAGATCCTCGATTACCATTTCGGCGCACATCTGCTGTACTGTCAGCTCAGGCTCCCAACTCAGTTTCGTTTTGGCCTTGGTCGGATCGCCCAGCAACGTCTCGACTTCGGCTGGTCGAAAATATTGGGGGTCAATCCGCATAACGATATCCCCGGGCTTTAGCGCCGGGGCGTTGCTGCCTTCAACAGACTTGACTGTCGCGATTTCGTCCACGCCCTGCCCCGAGAATTCAAGCGTGACGCCCAATTCAGCGGCCGACCATTCGATAAACTGGCGGACGGAATACTGCACGCCGGTCGCAATGACAAAATCCTCAGGAGTATCCTGCTGCAGCATCAACCACTGCATCCTTACATAGTCTTTTGCATGCCCCCAATCGCGCAAACTGTCGATATTGCCCATGTACAGGCAGTCTTCGAGCCCTTGAGCAATATTCGCCAATCCACGTGTGATCTTGCGCGTGACAAAAGTCTCACCCCGCCGGGGGCTTTCGTGATTGAACAGGATCCCGTTGCAAGCATACATTCCGTAAGCTTCGCGATAGTTCACAGTGATCCAGTACGAATAGAGCTTTGCTACCGCATATGGCGAGCGTGGATGAAACGGAGTCGTTTCTTTCTGTGGGGTCTCTTGAACCAACCCATAAAGTTCGGATGTCGAGGCTTGATAGAAACGCGTTTTCTTTTCCAGCCCGAGGAATCGGATCGCTTCCAGCAACCGCAAAGTCCCAATTGCATCAACATCTGCCGTGTATTCGGGCGATTCAAAACTGACCGCAACATGGGATTGGGCGCCCAGATTATAGACTTCGTCTGGTTGAACCTCTTGTATGATTCTCGTCAGGTTCGATGTGTCGCTTAGATCGCCATAATGCAGATGCAGACGGGGGTTCGGCTCATGCGGGTCCTGATAGATATGGTCGATGCGCTGCGTATTGAACGACGAGGCCCGACGCTTAATCCCATGCACCTCATAGCCTTTTTCCAAAAGAAACTCGGCCAGATATGATCCGTCTTGTCCCGTTATGCCGGTTATCAGTGCAGTTTTTGTCATTGTCGCGTTCCACAAAACTCAAATCTGGCAGGTAGAACACTCAGAAACAGCAAGAACACCCGGATTGCAACCCGGCGCCCGGAACAGGCATTGAAACCTGCCGAAGTTTGCGGAATGTAAGAACTATAGATGTTACCAGTTCTTTGAGAGGTTTTGGGATATGCGGATAGCGATGATCGGCACAGGATATGTTGGCCTAGTGTCGGGTGTATGTTTCTCGGACTTTGGTCACGACGTGATCTGCGTCGACAAAGCCGCACAGAAAATCGACATGCTGCAAGCCGGACGCGTCCCGATCTATGAACCGGGCCTCGAAGCCCTTATGGCCAAAAACGTAGCAGCGGGACGGCTGAGCTTTACGACAGATCTGACAGCGGCTGTAGACGGGGCGGATGCCGTTTTCATCGCCGTCGGAACCCCAACCCGCCGCGGCGACGGGCATGCCGATCTGACATACGTCATGGATGCCGCGAAAGAGATCGCTCAGGCGGTAACCGACTACACCGTGATCGTTACCAAATCGACGGTACCTGTCGGCACCAACCGCAAGGTGCATGAAGCTGTTACTGCGGCCAATCCCAAAGCTGACTTCGATGTCGCCTCGAACCCGGAATTCCTGCGCGAAGGGGCCGCGATCGATGACTTTATGCGCCCCGACAGGGTCGTGGTCGGAGTTGAAAGCGACCGCGCTGCCGATGTGATGGCCGAGATTTACAGACCGCTTTACCTGAGAGATTTTCCAATCCTGACGACCGACTTGGAAAGTGCCGAGATGATCAAGTACGCGGCGAACGCTTTCCTTGCGACAAAAATCACCTTCATAAACGAGATTGCCGGTTTGTGCGAAAGAGCTGGCGGCGATGTAAAAGAGGTCGCGCGGGGAATTGGCCTCGATGGTCGTATCGGCAATAAATTTCTGCATGCCGGTCCGGGGTACGGGGGGTCCTGCTTTCCAAAAGACACCGCAGCTTTGGCGCGTATCGGACAAGAGCATGCCTACCCCATGCAAATCACCGAAACCGTCATCCGCGTTAATGACGGCGTAAAATCGCGCATGATCGAGAAGATACGCGAGGTTTGTGACGACAGTTTCAACGGCAAGACGGTGGCAATTCTTGGGGTCACGTTCAAACCGAACACTGATGACATGCGGGATGCGCCCTCTCTTACAATCGTTCCAGCCCTGATCGGCGGCGGAGCAACCGTCAAAGTTGTTGACCCCCAGGGTAAAGCAGAAGGTGAGGCCCTATTGCCCGGCGTCGTATGGTGTGATGACCCATATACCGCGACCGAAGGCGCGGATGCAGTCGTCCTGCTAACGGAATGGAACGAATTCCGTGCGCTTAACCTGACGCAGATGGCGCTGTCGATGAAATCCGCTCGGATGGTCGACCTGCGCAACATCTACTCGAATTCGGTCGCCCTCAAGTCCGGATTCGAAACCTATATCGGTGTTGGTCGCTGAGCCCTGATCAGGAACTCGCGTAAAGCGGCACAGTATCGTCGGCACCTTTGGCCAAGGCTTTGCTCTGGTCGCGGCGGACCTGTTCGTACAAAGCCAAGGCTTCGCTGGAAAACAACGAACTGGGTGCTGGCACCGGAATGAAGTTGCTTTGTTGGTCCTGTCCGCGCGCCAATAAAGCATAGTCGCGCTCAGCGACAAGTTGCTTAGCATTCGGGTTCAGATATCGAATAGCCAGCCCTATCCTACGATCATCTGACTGGTTTGGACCCGATCCATGGATGGTCAGACCATGGTGCAACGACATCTGGCCCGGGGCCAACTCGATATGTGTTTTTTCGTCTTCCGCAACCTCCACGGCAATCTCCTGACCCCGCGACAGCAGATTGGTTTCCGAGTAGGTGTCATTATGCGGAAGGATCGGATTTTTGTGGCTTCCACGTACAAAATCCATACACCCGCTCGCGCAGGTTGCCGGCGACAGCGCGATCCATGCCGTTACCTGATCCGGCGTCTCGCCCATCCCCCAATAGGTCAGGTCCTGGTGCATTCCTACTTTATGCCGGGTATGTGGCTCTTTCACAAAAAACTCGGCCGACCAAACCATGATATCAGGGCCCAGAACACCTTCAACGACGTCCAGAACACGAGGGTCCGTGGCAACTCGGACTGCAAATGGCATAACAAGATGAGCGTTTACGCGTTTGTAAGTGTTTAACGGCAACGGCAAGTCAGCCGCTTGCCAGTCCCGTTCTATTTGCTCGAACTCCGCACGAATGTCTGCGGCTTCCTGTGCGGAAAAAACCGACAGTGGGAACAGATAACCGTCCTCCCAATACTGTTCGGCCTGATCTGACGTTAGTTGATGTGCCAATTGTCCGGACATGCGCGCTCCTCCTCAAGCATGTTCCGACAGGCTAAACCCACCGACCAGAAACCCAGAGCGTTGAGTCTTGCCCGTCAGCATAAGTTCAGCTTAGCCTGTCTCACATGTCGTCCCGTATCCCGTCCCTCAATTGGTTACGCGTTTTTGAGGCAGCGGCCCGCACCGAAAGTTTTGCCCGGGCCTCGGCTCAATTGAACATGTCCCCAGCGGCCGTAAGTCAGCAGGTCAAAGCGCTGGAGGACCGCCTGGGTACACCTTTGTTTCACCGGCATGCACACTCTGTCACACTGACCGAAGCAGGCCGGGCATATTTGCCTTCGGTGCAGCAATCATTGTTGATGCTGGAAACCGCAACGACCGGACTTTTTGGAGAGACCCGCGAACAGCGCCTCTACGTTCAATCGGTTCTGTTATTTGCCCATGGCATACTGGCGTCGGAATTACCGGAGTTTCAGCGGTCCCATCCAGCGATCAATTTGTCCCTGAGCACAGGCAATATCGCTTCGGACTTCACAAACAGGTTCACTGACCTGCAAATTGTATTCGGAAACCCATCGCTTTTCGGATCAGAAGGCGACGAGTTGCTGCGCGAGCGATTGTATCCAGTCGCACCTCCGCAAATCGCTGTTCAGATAAACAACCCGCAGGACCTGTTTCAATTCACTTTGATCGAGGTTTCAACCCATCGGGCCAGTTGGCTAAAGCTTTTTGAAAAACTTCGCCTTCCCGCAGGACAGGCGCAGTTTTTCTTCGCTGACAATTCCATCATGGCCGCCGAAATCGCAGCCAGCGGTGGCGGTGTTGCATTAGCGCGCGCACCAGCCACGGACCGTATCATGACACTTTCCGGCCTCGTTCCCTGCCTTCCCAAGATTTCTGTAGCCGGGCAAGAAGCAT
This sequence comes from Ruegeria sp. G5, assembly GCF_056533365.1. NCBI lineage: Bacteria > Pseudomonadati > Pseudomonadota > Alphaproteobacteria > Rhodobacterales > Roseobacteraceae > Ruegeria > Ruegeria sp. G5. Next base: position 294,686 of record NZ_JBQFOK010000003.1, read on the forward strand.
ATCATCTGATTTATCCGGCGCGATCCGCTCTTCGACCTCCGGCCCGAGCTTTTCGTGATTGGATCTTAGATCACAGCGCTGCGGTCCAAACGCGATAACGCCCTTGACCCGTCACCTCTCGAACCAGTGCCCGCTTGGTGAACAGATCGATATTGCGTTGCACCGCTGCCCGCGAAGCCCGGGTCAATTCTTCGGCCAACGGCGCGGAAACCATCGGCCAAGCCGTCATAACATCAATAAGCTGAGGTGGTGTGCGGCCGCTCAGGTCAGCAGTTATCTCTCTGGCACGACGCTCCCAAGCACTGACCCGATCCAGATGTAGCAAGGCAGCGAGGGCCGCCTGCCCTGCCCCCGTAATCCATGCGCTAAGTTTTTCCTCGGTCGATCCCACGCCACGCAGCGCTCCGGGGCCTGAAAGGGCGATTGGCATGAATCGCGCCCCACCCCGCCCCATGGCCGCAGCGTGCCGGGCCGCAATGATCGCGGCTTCTGTGTCCTGAGCGATTCCCTCAGACAGTGCGCGCCATGCATGAAACCCAACCGCGGCCTGCGTCACAGGGTGCAGCCCTTGCGCGTTCTCCATTACTTCGGCCAGATCCGCCACGGCCTCAGGAACTTCGTCAATCCCCTGTGCCAAGCGATCCAGAAATGCCGTCAGACCAGCACCCCAACCACCTTCGGACGGACCGGCGCCGGAAATCAACCGGCGCACTGCCCAACCAGCCCGGAACAGAGCTTGTACATCATCCCCAGTCGCACCAATGCGTAGCCCCGTCCACAACGCCAGGCGATCCACACCAATACGATCGCCGGTCCACCAGCCCAAATCGGAGACTTCCATCAAGGCAAGACGATGCGTCCAACCCTTTGGTCCGGCACGCAGGCGTTCATCTAACGCGCCGAAAGTCGCCGCAAGATCCGCCAATTCCAGTGACAGTTCAGCCTGAGCAGCACGCCAGTCACGCGGGTCGAACAATAAGCGCCGGTCCGATTTAGGTCCCGGCAGCAGGTAATCTTCCTCGACCTCTTCGTCAGGAGGCAGGAACCAAAGGTCCTCATCCTCGGGACCATCTGAGTCATAAATGCTGGGAGGCCCGAGGGGGTCCTCGTCCTCATCAGGTTTGGGCATGACAGGTTTCGACGTCATGCCCGCTATATTTCTGGTATTTCGGTCGGTTCACAAGGCGTTTCGCGAACGAAGACCAATCAGCTTGCAAAGGTTGAGGTCAGGATGTCCAGTTGACCATCCAGTTCAGTACCTTCATCACTGCCGATCAGCATGTAGCCATACCCACCCTGCGACCAAGTCGCCGTCGCCAAACCACTCAGCTTGGCCAGGTTTACGTCCTTACCCGGCGCACCTGCACCTTGGCGGATGATACAAAACGCAAATGGCTGGCCTTCTTCATCAGCAAATACAACCTGAATCAGGGGCTTGCCATTGAACGACAGCACTTGGGCGCGTTTAAGCTCCATCCCCGGCAACGCCTCGAGCGTTTCGCGGTTCAACGATCGGCCAAGCTGTGCTTCGGCTTGTGCAAACTGCGCATCCAAGGCTTGTTCCGAATTGTCCAGAGAGGCGATCGTATCAGGCACATAGAGTGACTGGTAAATCGCGGCCTGCTCTGCCCAACCCAATGGCTCCGGCCGGGTTGCCCAAACCGTTGCCGACACCGCAATGACAGCAACAGAAGCAGCAACAGCCATCAGACGCCACGGCCCATTAACATTGGCAGGTCGCACAGGCTCGGACGCCTGAGGTTCCGGAAGCTCCACAATGGGGGCTTCGGCGGGTACAGTTTCAAAGACCGCCTGCACCACCGGTGCAATCGGGTCCAGCGCCATAAGGCGCGTTTCAAGCGTGGGGTCGGTCTCAATCGCGGACTCAATCGCGATTGCCTGATCTTCATCCACGTTGCCTTCCAGATACGCCTTTAGCGTGTCATCGGAAAACTTCATTTGCCACTCCGTCAAACGGCGTCTGCCGCATCGTGCTGCATCACGGTTTTCAATTTCTGCCGGGCGTTGGACAACCGGCTCATGATAGTTCCTATTGGCACCTCCAGCAACGCAGCGGCTTCTCGGTAGCTATAGCCCTCAACGAACACAAGCATCACCGTCTCCCGCTGCGCTTCTGGCAGCTGCATTACTTGTTTAAACACCTCAGTGGCGAAAATATTCGTTTCTGAGTCAGGTTCAGACGAAATTAATTCCGCTTCGGGTGTTACAGACAGCGCTTGTGCCTTACGAACAGAGCGCGCGCGCACTTCATTCAACCAGATCGAACGGCAGATCGTCATCAGCCAACTGTCCAATCGATCATGAGATGTCACCTGATGGTGACGCTCTAAGGCGCGCAGGCAGGTTGATTGCAGCAAATCGTCGGCCACGTCCGAGGCGCCAGACAAAGCCAACCCAAACCGCCAGACGCGTTTAGAGTGCGTCTGGATCGCGCCGCGTACGGCAAATTCGGAACTAATTTCGACACCCATCGAATAAATCGCGACCTGTGTGTGTTTGTAATGCACGGACCGGGCCCGCAGGGTCAGGACTGACATAACCTGTGGAGGAAAGAAATGAAACTTCTGTTGAAAGCAGTCACGTTTGCGTCGGCAATTGTTGCAACCCCGGTTTTGGCGGAAAGCTGGACCCTGTCAGCCGAGAACTCACATCTCGCGTACGGCACGATCAAAAAAGACACCGTGGGTGAGGTGAACTCCTTCACAAACCTGTCTGGACATGTGGGCCCAGACGGTAAGGCAGAAATCGAAATCGACCTTTCTTCGGTCGAGACGAATATCGATATCCGCAACGAACGGATGATTGAGCATGTATTCCGCAACGTCGGCACCGCCGCACTGACTGCGGAATTTGACATGGAAGAGGTCTCGGGGCTTGCTGTTGGGCAGACCACAGTCGTCGATGCCGAATCTGTCCTTTCATTGGCGGGAACAGATGTTGAGTTCGACGTCGAAATGTTCGTCGTACGTGTGTCCGAAACCTCTGTAATGGTATCGACAAACGACATGGTCTTTCTGAGCACAGAAGACGCGGGCGTGAACGCAGGCGTCGATAAACTGATGGAACTGGCCAGCCTTCCTGGAATCACGCGCACTGTTCCGATCACCGCGCGTCTGTTCTTTAACCTGGACGACAAAAAAGCCGAGGCTGCGCCTGCCGCCGCCACCGTTACCCTTGCGGCCGTAGATGGCGACATCAAAGCCGGTAAAAAAGTCTATCGTAAATGCAAAGCCTGCCATCAAACGAAAGAAGGGCGCAACGGAGTAGGCCCGTCACTGTTCGGTATCGTTGGTGCTTCCGCCGGCCAGGTCGATGGGTTCAAATATTCTGACGCACTGAAAGGCTCCGAAGTTGTTTGGGATACGGAAACGCTGACAAGCTTTTTGGCCGACCCTAAGGGCACAGTTCCTGGTAATAAAATGCAGTTCCCGGGTCTGAAAAAAGACGAAGACATCACCAATGTCATCGCCTACCTGCAGGCAGAGTCGCAGGGCTAAGCAAAAAACGTAATAACTTGAGCTGCTTGCCCGCGCCGTCCTTGTCTATCGAAGACAAGGAGGGCGCGGGTTGTTTTTTTGGCAAGGTATTTTCTTAAGACTGCATTTAGAGAAGATTTTTACGAACCAGATTGCCCCCCTTCCCCTTACCTACAGCGATGGATAGAAAGTCCTCTCGACCTATTTTCAGGAGGCCCCGTTGAACCGCATCGCCCGTACTATCGCCATCGAGATCGGCGCCCGTGCGGAGCAAGTAAGCTCTGCTGTCAAATTGTTGGATGAAGGAGCGACCGTTCCGTTTATCGCGCGCTACCGCAAAGAGGTGACAGGCGGTCTTGATGATACTCAACTACGTAATCTGTCTGAACGCTTGACGTATCTGCGCGAGTTAGACGCTCGCCGGGACACGATCCTGAAATCAATAAAGGAACAGGGAAAGCTGACGCAAGAATTGGCGGGGTCTATCTCTTCTGCCGACACTAAAGCCGAATTGGAAGATATCTACCTGCCGTTTAAGCCAAAACGGCGAACCAAGGCCATGATTGCACGTGAAAACGGCTTGGCTCCGCTTGCTGAAGCAATTCTCAAGAATAGAACAACAGATCCCGATGTCCTGGCTCATCGTTTTGTCAACGAAGCTGTACCCACAAATAAGGATGCCTTAAACGGGGCGCGTGATATTATAACAGAAAGCCTTTCTGAGAACGCGACACTGCTAAAAGAACTGCGAACATTTATGCAACGCGAAGCAGTTTTGACCTCGAAACTTATTGAGGGAAAGCAAATAGAGGGTGCCAAGTACAGCGACTACTTTGATCATTCGGAACTCTGGTCCAAAATTCCGTCGCACCGTGCTCTGGCAATGTTGCGAGCATCGAAGGAGGGGATTGTCACACTGGACATAGCGCCGGAGGCCGACACTGGGTCTGCACGCGCCGAAGCAATTGTTGCAGCACATTTGAATACGCGCAGCAACGCACCCGGTGACGTTTGGTTGCGAAAGGTTGCCGGATGGACTTGGCGCGTAAAACTATCCCTTTCGATGATGGTTGAACTCATGGCAGACCTGCGTACCCGAGCACAGGAAGATGCAATTAAAGTCTTCTCTAGAAACCTGAAGGATTTACTTTTCGCAGCCCCGGCCGGAAGTAAAGCGACACTCGGACTCGATCCCGGCATTCGCACGGGCGTAAAAGCCGCTGTTGTGGACGGGACTGGAAAGCTTGTCGCGACCGATACTTTGTATCCTTTCCAACCAAAAAACGACGGGCACGGCGCCCAATTAAAAATCATCTCCATGATTGAGGCACATGGAATTGAACTGATCGCAATCGGTAACGGCACCGCCAGCCGGGAAACCGAGAAATTGGTGAGAGACACTCTTAAGTTGATGCCCAAGTCGACCAAAGCTCCCAAAGCGGTTGTTGTGTCTGAAGCAGGTGCCTCAGTCTATTCCGCCTCTGAGCTCGCAGCGCGCGAATTCCCGGACCTTGACGTGTCATTGCGCGGCGCTGTTTCGATTGCTAGACGCTTACAAGACCCTCTCGCAGAATTGGTCAAAATCGAACCCAAATCTATCGGTGTCGGCCAATATCAACATGACGTTGATCAGCATAAGCTTTCGCAGTCCCTGGCGTCGGTTATTGAAGACGTAGTGAACGCGGTCGGGGTCGATTTAAATACGGCTTCCGCCCCCCTTCTCTCTCACGTGTCAGGATTAGGACCAGGACTTGCCGAAGCGATTGTTGCCCATCGGGACAACCGTGGCTCCTTTACCTCTCGCGAGGAATTACTTAATGTTCCACGATTGGGACCACGAGCTTATGAGCAATCAGCGGGCTTTTTGCGCATTAACAATGGGGCTGAACCGCTGGACGCATCTTCGGTTCATCCAGAAGCCTATGATGTGGCGCGTCGCATTGTATCAAAATGTGGCCGGGACATTCGTCAAATCTTAGGCAATGAGTCTACGCTCCAAGGTGTAAATCCAGAACAGTTTGTGGACGAAACATTTGGACTGCCCACGGTCCTTGATATTTTCGCAGAGTTGAAAAAGCCCGGCCGCGATCCTCGACCGGACTTTGTCACCGCCTCATTCGCTGATGGCATCGACCAATTGACCGACCTTAAACCCGGCATGGTTTTAGAAGGAACAGTTACAAATGTGGCGGCGTTTGGCGCTTTCGTTGACATAGGTGTTCATCAGGACGGCCTGGTTCACGTTAGTCAATTGGCGGAACGTTATGTAAATGACCCGCATGAAGTCATAAAAACCGGACAAGTGGTCAAAGTCACTGTCATCGACGTAGATGTAGATCGCAAACGGATCGGCTTAACGATGCGCAAACACCAGCCAATCTCAGCCCGGCCAAAACGCACTGGGCTGGCCCAAAAGCAGACTCTCACAAAGGCAACCAAACAAGGCGCACAACACGCAAAAAATCGCAGTAATGAGCACTACGGAGCACTCGGCGATGCGCTTAAATCTGCTATAAAAAAGAATTAGAGCTACGATTTATTGAATGCATAATTTTAGGCAAACGCTTCAGGTTCAAGTTCCTCCCAGAATGCGAATATTTTTGTTGCGTTCAAACCTGACCGCCAACCATGTGATCGAAAATGCTCTCGGTCTAAATCGTTGTCCAATCCTGCCATGAACAGCCTTTTATCGGCGTCTCTCTGCGTTGGGTTTCGCCGCGAAACCAGTTCCTGGACGATCGCCAGTTTTCGCGACCGCTCCGATCGCTCTGCCGAGCGCGCGGCGTACGCCTGATCCTCGACCATCTTTTCCAATTCACGCTGACGAGCAGCTTCGATTGCTTCGGGACTGGGGGTGGTTGGCTCCTGATCATCATTTGCTTGATAATCATCGCGCAATGCCGCTGACAAATAACCAACCGTGGACTTTATCCCACTCTTCCCGGCCACATAGTCCAATTTTTGCTGCACATAGTTTTCTCCGTGTTCAGAGATCCACTGCCGGGCCAAACGATCAGACACGCCCTGCTTGAGCAGGGTTTTATAAATTGAGAGGTTTCGGATCCCATCGCCGTCGTCTATTTCAAACATCGCTTTCTGCGGATTGCCTTTTATCCGAAATCGAATGTCCGTGACCGTACGACCTTTTTTCTGGAACTCCGGTTCAATCAAGATATCCGAGCTTTTGTTCACTTCTGCCACTGCGGGCTTGATTATCTTTGCGTTGAGGTGCTTGAAACTCGCGTAGTAATCGCTTCCATCCACACCCATCAGTTTCCGAAACACATCAAGATCCCACCAACCGGTAGAACCTGTTCTTACAAATCTGTAGCAGTTTTCATAAAGGGCTAAGCCGTGGCCGGAACTGAAGTTTCTTTGAATCTGAACGTTAATAAGAGCATAGATTTTGGGATCATAAAGCTTTTGCGCCAAAGCTGGAGAATAAGCGTATTCACAAACACCACCCTTTAGTTTGGCAAAACTAAGTAGGGACGACACGCCCCACTCTTGGCGACCTTGTTCATCGAGCATATCCCACTCAGCGACAGTTTCAGCCAAAGCCCTAAGGCTGGCACGCAATGTATCGAAATCGTTGGAGTTGTAACCAACCATCATAGCTAAGGTTCGGGCATCAATCGTATGCGTGGCCGCCGACGTCAACGCATCATAGGCATTGAGCAATAATACATTAGAGAGCTTACGCTGCAGCAACGTAAGCTTCCCGCTTATATGAATAGCGGCTACATTTTTCTTAACAGTCTCGCGGCGCAATGCACCTGAGACAGCATCCATGTTCAATTTTGTTTCCGGCATGATTCTGCCTGGCTGCTCTTTTTTCCATTAATTGCACGAAAGGTACCTACGGATCAAATAATTTTGGGTACCCAAATACGGTCTGACGAGCATCCTGAATATGGGTACCAAAGATAGCCTGCACGGAAGTTGTCCACAGGCAAATGACGAGATGGTCGGAAAATACCTAAACCCGGACATTTCAGGGCGGTCTGAAAGCGCGCCCAAACCCCATAACAGAGCCTTTTTTGCGTTATTCCACTCCATCCTGCGAATCGGGCCCTTTTCTACCGCAAACTGGCACCGACTCTCCCGTATGCGGGTACCTTTGGAACTGTAAACAGGCGCCCTTGCTACCGTTTTCCGGCACCTTTCCTTATTTAAGGCGTTGGTTTTATTATTTTATTTATTTCCAAAGATTCTAAAGACTCTAAATAAAATAAATGCCTTTAGTGCTGCATTTTTCGAATTTTACGTCAGTTTCGCGACGAAACCTCAGCCGTCTAGGAAATAATGTGGAAAACCGCAATTCCTAGGATGGCCCCAATCGAAAATGTTCGCTAGAATGAGGAATATTCGACGAAAGAGCGAACATTCATCTGAGGCGCCTACAGTGAGCAAAATAAACCAACCTTCCCTGCCCCCGTACTTCAACTTAAGCCCCGAGCAATCTGCACAAAAGCTACCTGATCCTATCGGAACAACACGCTTCGCTAAAGCAGCAACATTTTGTGCGAAAGGACGTGAAGACCTCGCTCGGCGTGGTTATGCTCCGGACGGGGAAAAACGTTTACGCAGGTTCTCAATCTGGGAAATAACAAAGTACCTAATCCCGGTTGCTCCGGCTCATCTCCGGCGCGTTTTAAAAGCAAACCCGGAGTTACCACAAGGTGAGGGTGATGCAGGTTCAAAGTGGTTCACCTTGGAAGAGGTGCTCACTCTACGAAGTCACTTTGCGACAGAAGGCGTTAGCACGAAGGAATACCTTCCATACAGACCTGAGGGTTTGCCCGCCAAAATTGTCGCGGTCGCTAATTTTAAGGGCGGAGTTGGAAAAACCTCTACAGCGGCGCATCTTGCGATGTCAGCGGCACTGGACGGCTACAAGGTGCTCGTTATCGATTTGGATAGCCAAGGGTCGATGACGTCTATTTTGGGCGGCTCTGTGGCCGATGAATGGCAAACCGTTTTCCCATTGATTGCCAAGGATTACGCGCGTGCCGTTCAGGAAGAAAACAGAGTTCGAAATGCTAGCGATCAACCAGAAATCAGCCTGGACGAGACTCTTGAGGAGGCCTTAAAAACCTCACCGAAGGACGTTATTCAAAAAACACATTGGCCAAATATCGACCTGATTGGCGCTCAACTCAACCTTTACTGGGCTGAGTTCCAAATTCCTGTTTGGCGTATGGGTCTAAGGAATTGGCCCTTGTGGGATGGGTTGACCAATTTCCTTCAAGACGAGGGCGTATTGAACGATTACGATATCGTTTTTTTAGATACTCCTCCTGCACTTGGGTACCTAACGATTAATGCCTTGGCCGCGGCTGACATCTTGTTGGTACCTTTAGGCGCATCGTTCCTTGAATTTGACTCAACGGGTCGTTTCTTTGACATGCTCTATACAACTTTTGCCAGTATCGAAGATGGTGAAAACGCAGCGCAGCGTGCGGCGGGGCTTCCAGAGCTTAAATTCGAGTGGGATGTCGTCAGGGCAATCATCACCCGATTTGATGCCAGCCAGCAAACCGACATGGCCAATGTAATTCAGGCCTATTTCGGGGATTTCATGAACGCATACAGGCAGGATTACACTGCCCTAGTCGGTCAAGCGGGCGAGCAGGTCAACGGGATTTACGAGGCAGACTATAGGGACTTCAACAGGGAAACTTACGTGCGCGGCCGTGAAACATTCGATCGAACCTATGCAGAGTTCAAAGAAGTTTTGATCGGTTGCTGGTGGCGCGACGCCCAAATGGAAGGAAACGCAGATGGCTAAACGCAGAAGACTGACAGCACCGGATACCGCTGAGCTGGAGCAGCTCGAGGCAGGTTTCGCCGCGAAACCTTCACTGAATCCATTCGAGGGTGGGGCGGCAACGCCGCCCATTGCACAGGTCGCTGCCGAGGCTGCGGCGCTAAACGGAATGGCGGCGGTCACCGACAGGGTCGAGTTAGCCAAGGATCAAGGCGATGCAAGCAAATGGCGTGACGCGAAGTCCGCTGGGCTAGTGGCCGAGAAAATCCCTTTGGATCTAATTGATGCCGACTACATACGTCGAGATCGAATGGTCGAAGACGAAGACGCCATGAAGGAATTGTTGGATTCGCTACAATCACACGGGTTGCGAACGCCGATCGAAGTGACGCGTACAGGTGATAGCTACGGATTGATTTCTGGCTTTCGGAGGTTGGATGCCTTCCGCAGGTTGTCACTGAACGACCCCCAGTTCGCTGAGATTCCAGCATTCATTCGTGACGCGGGAACAGGGCAGGGCGCCTACGTTTCGATGGTTGAGGAGAATGAACTACGGTCCAATCTTAGCCCATACGAACGAGGCCGTATTGCCGTTCTGGCTGCAGGTCAGGGTATCTTCGACTCAACTGAGGCTGCCGTTGACGTGTTGTTCGCATCCGCTTCAAAAGCTAAGCGGTCAAAAGTTCGGAGTTTCGCAATCGTGCACGAAGCGCTCGGTGATTTGCTCCGGTACCCCATTGAACTGACTGAAAAGGCAGGTTTGAGTTTGGCGTCTGCGCTGAGGTCAGGCGCGCAGTCTGAACTTCGACAAGCGCTTGCCATGGCAGATGCCGTGGATCCCAAATCGGAGTGGCTGGCACTCGAGTCGACCTTGAAGGGCTTATCACAACCATCAAGTAGCAAGGCAAAGGGCGGACGACCGCAACAGGTGCAGAAGCTGAAATCAGTCCCGCTACCGGGCGGCGGTCAAGTGACCGGAGAGCTTACGTCGAATGAGGTACGCATCAAGGTGCAGTTGCAGGGAGTAGCGTTAGAGGAGGCCGAAGAAATACTTGCCGAAATTGCGCGGTATTTGGCATAGCAGATGAGTTTTGTACCGCCAGTTTTCGCCGTGGTGCGGAATGGATTGCCTAGGCGTGTTTGTGTTTCAGTGGCGGCTTGTGAAAGTAGTGCTCATAAGTGATTATTTATGAGCACTATGTTGTTTGAGGTATTTGAATATAGCCAAGAAGGATTTCATTACCAGGACGCAAAAGTCTAGTTTCATAACTGTGCGGCTGTCGGACACTTCGAGCGGAACAGAACCATTACAGGTTCTCATGGCTTTCCAGGACTTAGTCGCTGCTTTGCCCGGTGTAATATGCAGTAAGTTCAGAGGCTAGGTTCTTGTAAAGCTGGTGAACCTCTTCCAATGGCGGAACTTCCAACTGGTCGATGCGTTTCACATACGGGCAGTTTACAACACAAATCGCATTCCCATCTCGATTCAGCACGGGGTACGCGAGGTTTGTCACACCAATTGCGGTTGCTGACGGCATGCGCTCGTAACCAACTTCGCGGATGCGGGCGATGTGATCCAAAAATTCGCTTCGATCAATTTCCGGTTCGCCCTGTGCAAGCCGGTGGTTCTCCAAAAGGGCATCCAACTCGTCGTCGTCTCGAAACGCAGCTAACACCCGTCCGGTTCCGGTATTTCCTAAACCGACCACCGTTCCCACACGCAGCGAGAAAACCCAGTTGCCGGGCGCTGCAATGGACGCCACGATAACGATGTCACCGTTGCTTTCCATCCCGAGGTGGCATGATTGCCAAGCCTTTCGCGTAATGGCCCTCATTTTCGGTGTGGCGCGCTCCAATAGGCGTTCCACTGGAGGGTGCTGTTGGGACAAGGCGAACATTTTCAAACTGAGCGAATAAAGGTCGTCATCGTCCGAGCGAATAACATATCCGCGTCGCACCAACGTCGAGAGCATTCGGTATATTTCGCTTTGCGAACGATCCAGCGCCCGGGCGACGTCACCTTGCGTCAGGCCATCCCCGTGAGACGATAAAAGCTCAATAATATCTAGGCCTTTTTCTAGGGCCGGGGCGCGGTATTTTTCTTTTCCTTCAGTCACAGCACCCTCCGTCAGTATCGCTAGAACCGGCGTATTACAGCATCTGCCGGGTCAGCACAAAAAGTCAATGTTGATTTATTGATGAATGTATGATTTGCATATGAATTGACACGGAGGAGTTGCCGTATGTGGGAGGGCAAACAAATAAGCGCCAGCGACCTGAAATTTAATCTGAGTCTGCCTGTTCAGGCCGACCGATGCTTGGTGCCGCTACTTTCCAAATACGATGCACTTTGCCGAACCGAGCCCTGCGAGGGGCGTAACTGCTGAGACCGAGGATGAAATGACTAAACCGCAGGGCCGTCTGACCGGAAAGAAAGCGCTGATCACTGCAGCGGGGCAGGGGATAGGCCGCGCCAGTGTCGAGAAGTACGTGGCGGAAGGTGCCGAGGTTATCGCTTGTGACATCAACGATGCAACGCTGTCGGAACTGACCGAGATCGAAGGCGTCACCGCATTGAAGCTCGATGTTACCGACGCAGATGCCGTGGCCCGGGCAATCGCGGACGCTGGAACGCTGGATGTGCTTTTCAATTGTGCTGGGTTTGTCGGCGCGGGCTCGATCCTTGACTGCGATGATGATCAGTGGGACTTCAGCTTTGAGCTGAACGTGAAAGCCATGTACCGCCTGGCCAAGCTGGTGTTACCCGGGATGCTGAGCAACGGGGGTGGCTCGATCATCAACATGTCGTCGGTCGCGTCCTCGATAAAAGGTGTTCCGAACCGTTTCTCGTACTGCGCATCCAAGGCAGCCGTGATCGGTCTGACCAAATCCATCGCATCCGATTTCATCACTCAAGGCATTCGGTGCAATGCTATCTGCCCCGGAACGGTAGACAGCCCCAGCCTGCACGATCGGTTGCGCGCAACTGGCGATTACGATCAGGCATTACAGGATTTTATCGCGCGTCAACCCATGGGACGGATCGGGCGCGCAGACGAAATTGCTGCACTGGCCGTGTATCTGGCTAGTGATGAAACGGCTTTTACAACAGGGCAGACCTTCGCAATCGATGGCGGTTGGACGGTTTGATCAGGGGGAATTGACATGAAACTCTTACGCTTCGGTCCGGCGGGACAAGAAAAACCAGGTCTTTTGGATGATGACGGTACAATCAGAGACCTTTCCGATGTTGTCAGCGATATCGCCGGAGAAGTGTTGTCGGACTCTGGCCTGGACGCATTGCGTGCGCTTGATGTGACGACCTTGCCTTTGGTCGAAGGCTCGCCGCGGATTGGCGCATGCGTGGGTCAGGTGGGAAAGTTCATTTGCATTGGCCTGAACTATGCAGATCACGCGGCCGAAAGCGGTATGGAGCTTCCGGCTGAGCCCGTGATTTTTTTCAAAGCGACGTCCGCCATTACCGGCCCTAATGATACGGTTGAAATACCGCGCGGGTCGGTCAAGACCGACTGGGAAGTTGAACTGGGCGTGGTGATCGGAAAACACGCCAAATACGTGTCTCCAGACGAAGCGCTTGACCATGTTGCGGGCTATTGTGTTGTAAACGACCTGTCTGAGCGTGACTTTCAGCTTCACCGCTCGGGCCAGTGGGTCAAAGGCAAGTCAGCGGACACATTTGGACCGATTGGTCCTTGGTTGGTTACGCGCGACGAAATCGCGGACCCCCAGAACTTGCCGATGTATCTTGAGGTCAACGGGCACCGTTATCAGGACGGGTCGACCAAGACGATGCATTTTGACGTGGCGACCGTCATCTCGCATCTGTCGCAATTTATGTCGTTGCAACCCGGCGATGTGATTTCAACCGGTACACCTCCGGGCGTTGGGATGGGGCAAACTCCTCAGACCTACTTGAAACCCGGCGACAAGATGGAGTTGGGGATCGAAGGCCTTGGTGTACAGCGCCAGACAGTGGAGGCCAGCGCATGACCCGTATCACCGGAATACGAACCGAAGACTTGCGCTTTCCAACATCGGACAGTTTGGACGGGTCGGATGCAATGAACCCTGATCCTGATTACTCAGCCGCTTATGTCGTGCTTGAGACAGATGGCGCGCATGAGGGGCATGGACTGACCTTTACCATCGGTCGAGGAAACGAGATTTGCGTCGCTGCGACTAAGGCGCTGGGGGCCTTGGTCAAAGGGCTGGAGCTTGACTGGATCACCGAGGACATGGGGCGATTCTGGCGCCATATTACTGGCGATAGCCAGTTGCGTTGGATCGGGCCGGACAAGGGCGCGATTCATCTGGCAACCGGGGCAGTGGTGAACGCCGCATGGGATCTGTGGGCGAAAGAGGCGGGTAAACCCGTCTGGCAACTGGTTAGTGAAATGACCCCGGAAGAGATCGTGCGTCTTATCGATTTCCGATATCTCACGGACGCAATCACACCGGATGAGGCGCTGGAAATGCTGCGCGCCGCGGCACCGGGCAAAGCCGACCGGATCGCCACGCTGAAGGCCGAAGGGTATCCGTGCTACACAACCTCTGCCGGGTGGTTGGGCTATCCCGACGACAAGCTGCGCCGCCTTTGCCAAGAAGCAAAAGATGCTGGTTTCACGCACACCAAGTTCAAAGTTGGTCGCGATCTGGATGACGACATCCGACGTCTGACGATTGCCCGCGAAGTGTTGGGCGACGACATGAACATCATGATCGACGCCAACCAGGTGTGGGAGGTCGATCAGGCGATAGAGTGGGTCAATGCCCTGTCCTTTGCACGGCCATTCTTTATCGAGGAACCCACCAGCCCCGACGACGTTTTCGGCCACAAGGCCATTCGTGAAGGTGTGGCACCAGTCAAGGTCGCCACAGGCGAAATGTGCCAGAACCGGATCATGTTCAAGCAGTTCATCAAGGAAGGCGCGATCGACATTGTTCAGATTGACAGCTGCCGGATGGGTGGGCTGAACGAAGTGCTGGCTGTGATGCTGATGGCCGCGAAATACGACCTGCCGGTCTGGCCCCATGCCGGGGGTGTGGGTCTGTGCGAATACGTCCAGCATATGTCGATGATCGACTACATTGCGATCTCGGGCGAGAAGGACAGCAAGCGGATCGAATATGTCGATCATCTGCATGAGCATTTCGTCGATCCCTGCGTCGTCAAGAACGGTGCCTACATGGCACCAACGCAGCCCGGCTTTTCGATTGAAATCAAACCCGAAACACTCAGAGATTTCCGCTTTCCAAGGCAACTGGCAGCGGAATAACCCCGACTGTCCGACCGGGCTCAAGAAACCGGCGGACGAGCATCTATCAACCTGGAGGACAATAAGATGTTGAATTTTGGAAAAACGGCCTTTGGGGCCGCCTGTATTGTTGCGCTCAGCGCAACCGCTGGTCTGGCGCAAGAGACGCTGAGATTTGGCCACGTCTACGAGGCTTCGACGCCGTATCACGCGGCCGCCCTAAGAGCAGCTGAGTTGCTGGAAGAAAAGACCGACGGGCGTTACAAGATGGAGGTTTTCCCAGCCTCGCAACTGGGTAAAGAAGCTGCGCTGAACGAAGCGCTGTCTCTGGGCACGGTTGACGCGATCTATACCGGCGTTGCGTTCCTGGGTCAGTCATATGGTCCGATCAGCATCTCGGATTATCCGTTTACCATGCGGTCTTATGATCACTGGAAAGCCTATGTGAATTCGGACCTGTTCTCTGAGATGGCCGATGAGTACAAGAATATCTCGGGCAACACGATTGCGACCATGACCTATTATGGCGCCCGCCACGTCACCTCGAACAAGCCGATCCTTTCACCGGGTGACATGGAAGGTCTGAAAATCCGTACGCCGAACGCACCGGCCTATCAGATGTTCCCGGAAGCCACTGGTGCAAACCCGACGCCGATGGCGTTTGCCGAAGTGTATCTGGCCCTTCAGCAAGGTGTTGTGGACGCACAGGAAAACCCGCTGCCGACCATCCAGTTCAAAAAGTTCTATGAGGTGCAGTCGAACATCAACCTGACTGGCCACATCACGAACTCGCTGGCTGTTGTGGTGTCACCTGTTACACTGGGTAAGATGGGCGATGATGGTCAGGCGCTGATCGACGCGCTGGCCGAGGCCGCGTCGGCGACATCAGACGAAATCGTACAGTCTGAGGCCGAGCTGGCCGATTGGTTCCGTGAGCAGGGCGTAACCGTGAACGAAGTGGACCGCGCACCCTTTATGGCCGCTGTTGCACCTCTGCTGAGCAGCGACGCTGTTCCGTGGGACGCTGAGACGTTCGAGCGCCTGCAAGCGATTCAGGAATAAGCCAACCAGCCGGACCCGGTGCCAAACCGGGGCCGGCATCTGTCAAGAAGGTGTGCCCCAATGGCCCAGACCGACGCCCCGCCCGAGATCGATTTCGACGCATTGGCCGCAGAAGACGATGCGCATTTCCAAAACTATCGCATCACAGTGCCAGATTACGGATTACTTGCGTTGTTCGCCCTGTTGTTCGGCGTCGTGTTCTTACAGTTTTTCACGCGCTATGTGCTGAACGATTCCATCGCTTGGACCGAAGAGGCTGCACGCTACCTTTTGATCTTGCTAGGTTTTGCCGGAGCGATCCGTTGTCAAGCCGTAGGCAGCCATATCTTGTTGGAGTTCGTCGACAAATACTACGGTCGCAAACTGGGTTGGGTGCATCTCTTCGCGCTGGTCGCGACATTTGTTTTGTTTGCCGTGATCATCTGGTCGGCATTTGAATTGATCCAACGGACCTCTTTCCAACAAATGGTCTCGTTACCTTTCCCGAAATACTATCTGCATATAGCCGTTTTGATCCTGGCCATCGGCAATCTGGGCGTGGTCGCCTACCAGATCTTTTCTCGACTGAAACAATTGGCACAAGGTGGCGACACATGGGCCTGATCATTCTATTTGTTTCGCTGTTCGGCCTCATGCTTCTGCGGGTTCCGATCGCGTTTTCGCTGGCTTTGTCGTCCTTTGCTTACATCCTTCATTCTGGACTGCCGCCAGTTCTGTTGATGCACAACATGGTCAACGGCATGGATAGCTTTCCGCTGCTGGCTATCCCGTTCTTCATTCTGGCCGGAGCGCTGATGAATTCCGCGGGGATCACCGCGCGGATCTTCGGATTTGCCCGCGCCATTGTCGGCTGGATGCATGGCGGGCTGGGTCATGTGAACGTGGGCGCCAGTATTATCTTTGCCGGGATGTCCGGCGCGGCGGTCGCCGATGCGGGTGGCCTTGGCGCGATTGAGATCAAGGCCATGCGCGAGGCAGGCTATGACGATGATTTCAGCGTCGGCGTAACTGCGGCCTCGTCCACCATCGGACCGATCATTCCACCGTCTTTGCCTTTGGTTATCTTTGGAGTCATGGCTTCGGTCTCCATCGGGAAACTGTTCGTTGCCGGGATCGTGCCGGGCCTTTTGATGGCTGTAGCCTTGTCCGCCATGATCTGGTGGATGTCGCGGACACGCAACTATCCGCGCGATGTCAGCTTTAGCCCCTCGGTCATCGCGACCCGGTTCAAGGCGGCTTTCCTTCCGCTTATGACTCCGGTCATCATCGTGGGAGGCATTGTATCGGGTGCCTTCACCCCGACAGAGGCTGCGATTGGGGCCGCAGCCTATGCCCTGATCCTTGGTACGTTGGTCTACCGGACCCTCACCGTTCGGAAACTGGCCGTGATCTCACTCGAAACAATCGAAACGACGGCGGCGATCATGATGATCGTGGGGGCCGCTTCGGTCTTTGCCTGGATTCTGACCGCCAATCAGGTTGCAGCGCATTTTGCCGAATTCGTGTTGTCCTTCACCGACAGCAAAGCCGTTGTCTTGTTGCTGATTATGGCGGTTGTCTTGGTCGTTGGCCTGTTCATGGAGACAATCGCCGCGATCTCAATCCTTGTTCCCGTGCTGATGCCGGTTGCTGCACAATTCGGCATCGATCCGGTGCATCTGGGCATCATCGTGATCCTCAATTTGATGCTTGGGCTTTTGACCCCACCTGTGGGGATGGTGCTGTTCGTCCTGTCCCGTGTTTCCAAAGTACCGTTCGAACAATGCGTACGTGCAACGTTGCCGTTTTTGGTTCCCTTGCTGGGTGTTCTTTTGTTGCTGACCTTTGTGCCTTCGCTGGTCCTTTGGTTGCCCAATTTGCTGTACGGATCATAGAATCGGTTAAACCGGGTCATGCTGAGTGCAAGCTATGACCCGGTTGAAATGCAGTTCGGGACAAACGAATCCGGTACGATTCGACAGCAATCTCCGCAGCCCTCATTTTCCCAACAAGCAGCGCCTTGGGCCGATCTCCTGTTTTATCAGCAGACACTGCCTGTTTCGCGGGCGTGCCTTGAAAATTTCGGTTTAGATTCCGAAAAACCCCCATCAATTCGTTGACAACGATTTTCCAAAAATGCAACCAATTACATATTGGTTGTAAATAAAGGTTGCAATCTGTGCTCAAGCAAAGCTCCAGCACTGATAGCGGCGCGGAGGCCGCGATCCTGAAGCTATCGGCGTTCAGTCTGTCGTTTCACGGCCAGCCCGCGCCGGCGGTGGACAGTTTGGACCTCGCTGTGGCAGCGGGCGAGACGCTGTGCATTGTGGGCGAATCCGGGTGCGGTAAATCAGTGACGGCGATGGCGTTGATGGGATTGCTGCCGCGCGACATCATCGACATCCCTTCGGGGCAGTTGCAGTTCGAGGACCGCACCTATGATCTGCGCACCGAGCAGGTCGACGCTGAAACGCGGGGCGACCGGATGGCGATGATCTTTCAGGAGCCTATGACCTCGCTCAACCCGGCGTTCAAGGTCGGCGATCAGATCACCGAGGCCGTCTTACATCATCGCAACTGCAGTCGGGCTGAGGCGGACGCAAGCGCGCTTGCCATGCTGCGCCGCGTTAGCATCCCGGCCCCGGAACAGCGTTTGAACGAATATCCGCATCAGCTTTCGGGTGGTATGCGGCAACGGGTGATGATCGCGATGGCGCTGATCAACAACCCGTCGCTGCTGATCGCGGATGAGCCGACAACGGCGTTGGACGTAACCATTCAGGCGCAGATTTTGGACCTGATCCGGGAACTTCAGGCGGAAACCGGAATGGGCGCGGTGTTCATCACCCATGATCTTGGTGTGGTTGCCGAGATCGCGACCAATGTGGCCGTAATGTATGGCGGTCAGATCGTTGAAAGCGGCCCGGTGGATGCGGTGTTCGACGATCCTCAGCACCCTTATACGATTGGCCTCATGAGCTCGGTCCCGCGGATGACCGGCGCGCGGGATCGGCTGATCACCGTGCCGGGGACGGTGCCGTCACTGGCCAATATGCCGAAAGGGTGCCGGTTTCGCACGCGCTGCCCCTTTGCGACAGATGACTGCGCCGAACGTCCAACCCTTTCGGAGATAGGGCAGGGGGCGCATGCCGTAGCTTGCCACTATGCCCCGCTGGAACAGCTCAAGGGGGTCCGATGCGCGATGTAATCCTTGAGGCACGGAACCTCACCCGTCATTTCAGGCTGGGCGCAGGGCTGTTCGAACGCAAGACGGTTGTGCGCGCGGTTGATGGGGTGTCCTTGTCGGTGCGCAAGGGCGAGACCTTTGCCATCGTCGGGGAATCCGGCTGCGGGAAATCCACGCTTGCCCGCCTGCTGATGCGTCTGGATCGCCCGACCTCCGGTCAGGTTCTGTTTGACGGACAAGAGGTTCAGGACCTCGCCCGCCGTGACATGGCACCGCTGCGCCAGAAAATGCAGTTCGTGTTCCAGGACCCGTTTTCCTCGCTCAACCCGCGCATGACCGTAGGCAAACTGGTTGGTGAACCGCTGGAGGTCCACGCGCCCGAACTGGACGAGGGCGCGCGCCGTCAGAAAGTGGCCGCGCTGTTGGCGCAGGTCGGGCTGTTGCCGGACCACGCAAACCGTTACCCGCACGAATTCTCGGGCGGCCAAAGGCAGCGGATCGGGATCGCCCGCGCGCTGGCCTCAGGACCGGAGCTGTTGATCGGGGACGAACCCGTCTCGGCGCTGGATGTGTCGGTTCAGGCGCAGGTGGTCAATCTGCTGAACGATCTGAAACAGGATCTGGACCTGACGCTGGTGATCATCGCCCATGATCTGGCCGTGATCCGACATATGAGCGACCGCATCGCGGTGATGTATCTGGGACAGGTGGTCGAAACCGGCCCCGCCGAGCAAGTGTTCGAAGCGCCGCGCCACCCGTATACCCACGCGCTTTTGTCAGCGATCCCGGAACCAGAACCGGGTCGCGCGCGGGATCACATGGCGCTGAAGGGGGAAACGCCCAGCCCGTCTTCTCCGCCGTCAGGGTGCCGGTTCCATACGCGTTGCCCCTTTGCGCAGGATGATTGCCGGGCGCAGGCCCCGGTTCTGGACGATGCGGGCGGGGATCATCACGTCGCCTGCCATCACTGGAAAACCATACCAGAGGCCGGAAAACCGGTCCCGCCACGGCGTCGCAGCGCCGGAGCAGAAGAGCGGTTCGCGCTGTATCGCGCGGCTGTCCAATCTTCGCAGAATTCTGCCGAAAACAGAGAGGAAACATTATGAACGTCTTGAAAACCGGACTGATAGCCGGATTGCTAGGTGCCACGGCATTATCCGCCCAGGCCGCCGATCTGCGCATTGCCCTGCAATCGGATGCCGATGTGCTGGACCCTGATCAGTCGCGTACTTTCGTGGGGCGGATCGTCTATGCCTCGATGTGCGACAAGCTGGTCGACATCACCCCTGATCTGGAACTGATCCCGCAGCTGGCGACCGGATGGGAGTGGAGCGAGGATGGCAAATCCCTGACCATGACCCTGCGCGAGGGCGTGGTGTTTCATGATGGCACGCCGTTCAACGCGCAAGCCGTGGCCGACAATATCGACCGTTCACAAAACCTTGAAGAATCGCGCCGCAAGTCCGAGTTGAAATCGGTCACCGGTGTGGATGTGGTGGATGACTATACCGTCCGCTTCAACATGGCTGCACCCGATGCGACCCTTCTGGCACAATTCGCCGACCGGTCGGGCATGATGGTGTCCCCCACCGCAGCCAAGGCCGCAGGTGCCGATTTCGGCCTGAACCCGGTCTGCTCCGGCCCGTTCAAGTTCAAGGAACGCGTGGCGCAGGACCGGATCGCGCTGGAACGGTTCCCGGATTATTGGAACGCGGATGAAATCCACTTTGACAGCGTCACCTTCCTGCCGATCCCGGACACAACCGTGCGCCTAGCCAACCTGCAATCGGGTGACATTGATATGCTGGAGCGTCTGGCCGCGACCGATCTGACGCAGGCCGAAGGCGATGGCGGCATCAATGTCGAACGCGCCGTTTCGCTTGGATATCAGGGCATTACCATCAATGTGAACAATGGCGACAAGGGCGACAACCCTTGGGGCAATGACAAACGTTTGCGTCAGGCCCTCAGCTATGCGTTGGACCGCGATGCAATCAACCAGGTCGTGTTCGAAGGGGCCTTTGCGCCGGGCAACCAACCTTTCCCGCCGACCTCACCCTGGTATGACGCCGATCACCCGGTGCCTGCGCGTGATGTGGAAAAGGCCAAGGCCTTGTTGGCCGAAGCGGGCTTCCCCGATGGGATCGACCTTGAAGTTCAGGTGCCAAACACCACCGTTCCGCTGCAGCTGATGCAGGTGGTGCAGGCCATGGCCGCCGAGGCCGGGATCAGAATTGAGATCACGTCCAAGGAATTCGCCACCCTGCTGGCGGACCAAAGCGCCGGTGACTATCAGGCCAGCCAGATCGGATGGTCAGGTCGCGTCGATCCCGATGGCAATATCCACCAGTTCATGACCACTGGCGGCGGCATCAACGACAGCCACTATTCCGACCCGAAAGTGGATGAGATGCTGAACAACGCCCGCGCCTCGACGGATTTCGAGGTACGCAAGGCGGACTATGACGCGGCGCGGGACAT
Organism: Ruegeria sp. G5; assembly: GCF_056533365.1. Lineage (NCBI taxonomy): Bacteria > Pseudomonadati > Pseudomonadota > Alphaproteobacteria > Rhodobacterales > Roseobacteraceae > Ruegeria > Ruegeria sp. G5. The sequence continues at coordinate 315,938 of NZ_JBQFOK010000003.1, forward strand.
TCTCGCCCAGGATATGCCGATCGTTTACCTCTATCACCAGACATGGATCTGGGCACTTGATGATGGCCTCAAAGGCTTCACCCCTTACCCCGACGGGATGATCCGTCTGGAAGGCGTGACGCTGGAGAAATAAGCCACTCACGGCCCGCCCGGACCTCCAGCCGGGCGGGTTCCTTATTCCGAAAGCCCTGATCCCATGCTGTCTTTCATCCTGCGTCGCATTCTGATTGCGATCCCGACGATCCTGCTGATCTCGATCTTCGTGTTCAGCCTGCAAAAGCTGCTGCCCGGCGACCCGGTCCTTGCAATGGCAGGCGAGGAGCGGGATCCCGAAGTGCTGGAATTCCTGCGTGAGAAATATCGCCTGAACGATCCGATCCCGGTGCAATACCTGACATGGGTGGGCAATGCATTGCAGGGCGATCTGGGGATATCGCTGCGCACCAATCAGCCGGTGACCGAGCTGATTGCGGAAAAGCTACCGGTGACCATTCAGCTTGCGGTAATGGCGATCCTGTTTGCGCTGGTGATCGGGATACCCGCTGGCATTTTGTCGGCGGTCAAGAAAGGCACGATCACGGATTACGTCGCCAACATTGTAGCTTTGTCCGGGCTGTCGATTCCGAATTTCTGGCTGGGGATCATGCTGATCCTGCTGGTGTCGGTGAAACTCGACCTGTTGCCCGCCTCGGGCTATGTGCCGTTGTCCGAGGACCCAGTAAAGTCGATAACTACAATGCTGATGCCCGCTTTTGTGCTGGGAACCGCGCTGGCCGCGACGCTGATGCGGCATACGCGATCAGCGATGCTGGGCGTGCTGAAATCTGATTATGTGCGCACGGCCCGTGCCAAGGGTCTGTATGAACGCCGCGTGGTGCTGAAACACGCCTTTCGCAATGCGCTGACCCCGATTGTCACGCTGACCGCGCTGCTGTTCGGTGAACTGATTGCAGGCGCCGTTCTGACCGAGCAAATCTTTACCATCCCCGGCTTCGGCAAGATGGTCGTCGATGCGGTGTTTAACCGTGACTATGCCGTGGTGCAGGGCATCGTTCTGGTCACGGCCGTGGGGTTCATTGTAATGAACCTGCTGGCGGATGTGGCCTATGTGCTGCTGAACCCCCGTCTGAGGACTGCCTGATATGGCTTTGGCTGATCCCATCCTCGCGCGGCGTCCCGAAAACCGGGTCTGGAAGAAATTCCGCACCCACAAAAGCGCCATGCTGGGCGGTTTTCTGGTCACGTTCTTCGTGCTGATCGCCCTGCTGGCCCCGATCCTGCCCGTGCCCGATCCGGCAGCGACCGACTGGGGCGCGGTGCGCAAACCACCGACCGCCGCGCATCCGTTTGGCACGGATGAGATCGGGCGGGACGTGCTGTCGCGCATGATCTGGGGGGCGCAGGCATCCTTGCTGGCGGGTGTGGTGTCGGTTGGAATTGCCGTCCTGTTGGGTGTTCCGCTGGGCATCATTGCAGGCTATTTCGGCGGCTGGATCGACGCCATCATCTCACGCTGTACCGAGGCGCTGCTGGCCGCGCCCTTCCTGATCCTCGCCATCGCTCTGGCGGCGTTTCTGGGCCCGTCGCTGACCAATGCGATGATCGCGATTGGGCTTTCGGCGACACCGATCTTCATCCGCCTCACTCGGGGGCAAGTTTTATCGGTGCGGGCCGAAGACTATGTGACATCGGCACGTGCCATCGGCTTGCCAACCTCGAAAATCCTCAGCCGATATATCTTCCCTAATGTGCTGCCGCCCGTTTTGGTGCAGGCGACTCTGACCATCGCCACCGCCATCATTGCCGAGGCGTCGCTGTCCTTTCTCGGCCTTGGCCAGCAACCGCCAGCGCCAAGCTGGGGATCAATGCTGAACACCGCCAAGAACTTCCTCAACCAAGCGCCCTGGATGGCCATGTGGCCGGGCATCGCGATCTTCCTCGTGGTGCTGGGGTTCAACCTTTTGGGCGACGGGCTGCGCGATGCGCTGGACCCGCGCGAACATTGATTTCGGAGAGCTACCATGACTGAATTCACCACCCGCCCCGAGATCCGAGGCACTTTTGGCGTCGTCACCTCGACCCACTGGATCGCCTCGGCTGTGGGGTTCGGTATTCTGGAAAAGGGCGGCAACGCCTTTGACGCTGCCGTTGCCACCGCGATGACCCTGCAAGTGGTCGAGCCGCATCTGAACGGCCCCGCAGGCGACATGCCAGCCATTTTCCACTCGGCCAAGACCGGTAAAACGCAGGTGCTGTGCGCGCAAGGCCCCGCACCCGCAGCGGCAACGATTGAGCATTACACCAGGCTGGGCCTGAACCTGATCCCCGGCTCGGGCTTGTTGGCAACGGTGATCCCCGGAGCCTTCGACGGCTGGATGCTGATGCTGCGCGATCACGGGCAACTGCCGCTGCGCGAGGTGATGGAACCCGCCATCGCCTATGCCCGCGACGGCCACCCGGTTCTGCCGCGCGTGGCACACACGATCGACGGTCTGTCTGATTTCTTTGAGGACGAATGGCCCACATCCGCCGAAACATGGATGCCGGATGGCAAAGCCCCTGAGCCGCACAGCAACTTTGCCAACCCCGCGCTGGCGGCGACCTATGAGCGGCTTGTGACAGATGCCGAGGCCGCCCATGAGGATCGTGCAGATCAGATCGACGCCGCCCGCCGGGCGTGGCGCGAAGGGTTCGTGGCCGACCGCATCTTTGACTATCTGGCCGATGCCAAGGTCATGGATGTTTCCGGCCAGCGGAACGCCGGTGTCATGACGCGCGCGGATATGGCCGATTGGCAGGCGACCTATGAGGACACGTTGACCTATGACTATCACGGCTGGACCGTCCACAAGACCCACGCCTGGAGCCAAGGTCCGGTTTTGTTGCAGGCGCTGGCGATCCTTAAGGGTATCGACCTTGGATCAATGGACCCCAACGGGGCCGAGTTTGTCCATACGGTGATCGAGGCGATGAAGCTCGCCTATGCGGATCGTGAGGCCTATTACGGCGATCCCGATCACAGCGACATTCCGATGGAGTATCTGTTGAGCGACGCCTACGCGGCCGAACGGCGCGCGCTGATCACTGCGGATGCCTCGCAGGATCAACGCCCGGGCCGGGTGCCGGGATATGTACATCTGGCCGACGCCTATATCGCCCGTGCGGCGCGCGATTTCTCGGCCAGAACCGGGGCCAGTGCGGGGGAACCCACCATGTCGCACCTGTCCGAGAAACGCGGCGACACCGTGCATCTGGACGTGATCGACCGTTGGGGCAACATGGTGGCCGCGACACCCTCGGGCGGGTGGCTGCAAAGCTCGCCGGTCATTCCGGGGCTGGGCTTTCCGCTGAATAGCCGGGCACAGATGTTCTGGTTGGAGCCGGGCCTGCCAACCTCTCTGGCTCCGGGGCGCAGACCGCGCACAACACTGACGCCCAGTTTGGCGGAAAAGGACGGGGTGCAGCTGGTGTTTGGCACCCCCGGTGGCGATCAGCAGGATCAGTGGCAACTGATCTGGTTTCTGCGCTTTGTGCATTTCGGACTAGGTTTGCAGGAATGCATGGACGCGCCGCTGTTTCATTCGATGCATTTTCAGGGCTCGTTCTATCCCCGCGCAGCTGCCCCCGGTGAGATGATGATCGAAGCGAGCTTTGGCGAAACCGTGATCGAAGATTTGCGCGCGCGTGGCCACAAAGTCACCGTGGCCGAGCCTTGGACGGTTGGCCGTCTGACCGCCGCTTTGCGCGAAAAGGACGGAACCTTGCGCGCGGCAGCGACGCCGCGATTGATGCAGGCTTATGCGGTGGGGCGGTGACATGACCTATTCCCTGATTGCCAAAGACCCCGAAACCGGCGCCATCGGTCTGATCGTGGCCAGTCGTTTTTTTGCATGTGGGGCGCGGGTGCCCTGTGTTGGCGCGCGCAGTGCGATTGCGTCTCAGGCGTTTTCAAACCCGGTTTGGGGGACCGAAGGGTTGAAACGTCTGGAGGCAGGCGAAGCAGCCCAGGATGTTCTCGATGACCTTGTGCGGCGTGATGAGGGGCGCGCCGCACGCCAAGCGCATCTGATGGACAGCCAAGGGCGCTTCGCCGCCTTTACCGGCGAGGATTGCATCGACTGGGCCGGGCATCGGGTCGGCGATGAACACTCGGTTGCGGGCAATATGCTAGCGGGGCCGGACGTGGTGGATGCCACCTTTGAAACCTATGCCGCCGAGACCGCGCTGCCCTTTCCCGAACGCCTGATGACCGCGATGGAGGCGGGCGAGCGCGCAGGCGGGGACAAGCGCGGCAAGCAGGCCGCCGGTGTGGTCATCCATAGGGGCCAGTCGCATGCGTGGCTGGACATGCGCAGCGACGATCACGCCGATCCGTTGGCCGAGCTGCGGCGGCTCTATGACGTTGCCGGGGAACGGTATCTGCATTTCGTCGAGGCGATGCCCAGCGAGCAGAATTTTTCAGGCAACCCCGACCGGAGCGCACTGGATGCAGCGATTGCGGCGGCTGAGGCCAAACGAAAGGCCGAGGGGCGGGTCAGCCGCTCGCTGGCCAGTGATCCCGCGTGATGCATGAGCGGGATTGATCTTTCAACCCTTGCGACCCTGATCGCCATCGCCGGTGCCGCCGGAGTATTCGGCGGCATTCTAGCCGGTCTGCTGGGGGTTGGCGGCGGCATCGTCATCGTACCCGCCTTGTACTTCGCCCTGTCTCTGACCGGCAGCGATCCGGCGCTGACCATGCAGGTCGCAGTTGGGACCTCTCTGGCCACGATCGTGTTCACCTCGCTGTCCTCCAGCTGGGGGCACTACAAGCGTGGGGCGCTGGACATGGCACTGCTTAAACGCTGGGCCCCGGCCATTCTGGTCGGCGTCGTTATCGGCGGCATATTAGGTGGTGTGGTCAGCGGCTATATTCTGGTTGCGGTCTTCGCCACGGTTGCTGCGCTGGTGGCGCTGGACATGATCTTTCGCAAACCCGGCAATGCCGACAAGCCGCGCAACTTTTCGCCCCGCGTCTGGGCTGCAACCGGCGTGTTTGCCGGGGCGATATCGGCGATGATGGGCATCGGCGGTGGCACGGTTTGTGTGCCGGTTCTGAACTTTCTGGGCTATGACATACGCCGCGCGGTGGGAACCTCGGCCGCTATCGGGTTTGTCATCGGCCTGCCGGGCGCGCTGATCTATGCAGCGACGGGGCTAGGGCAAACTGGCCTGCCGCCTTTCTCGGCAGGTTACGTGAATCTGATCGCGGCGGCACTGATCATTCCGCTGACCACCAGCTTTGCCCATGTGGGGGTTCGCATTGCTCATACGATCTCGCAACGTGCATTGCGCCTTGCGTTTGGTGGGTTCCTGATGCTTACGTCCCTTCGCATGTTTTACGACCTGATCGGAGCGTTCTGACCTTGGAGACCTGCCCTACAGATACCGAGCTGACAGCGGCCCTGCGCACGGGGATCGACACTGGTGATTTCGTGAAGAACGGCAAACTGCTGCCTGAACGTGCGCTGGCCGAGGCGCTGGCCGTGACCCGCGCCCGCATGCGCCGGATTTTAGATCAGCTCGAGGAAGACGGAACCGTGTTTCGCAGACACGGGCAGGGCACCTTTGTGTCGCCGCCACCTGCCGTGGGTGCCAGCCCGTTCCGTTCTGTCGCGGCTAAGGTGATGCCGCGCGATGTCATGGAGGTGCGGTTAGAGATTGAACCTGCTTTGGCGGCTCTGGCTGCGCAGCGTGCAACGACCAGAGAGTTGCGCACGCTGGAGCAGCTTATGCGCGCCACATTAGACGCTGCTGACACGCAGGCTTATGGCGTTGCAGATGATGTGTTCCACTACAAGATCGCCGAACTGGCCCATAACCCGCTGTTCCTGACGGTGTATGATTCAATCCGAGCCGTGCGCAAGCAATCGGCCTGGACCCAACAGCGTGAAACACACTATTCGCCGGCGACTCTGGTGCGTCTGGGCGAGCAGCATGAACAGTTGTTCAGCACAATCTCTGCACGCGATAGTCAGGCGGCTGCTGAGGTCATGCAAACACATTTGTTATCGGTTTCGAATGCGATGCTGCGGGATCGGACCTATGGTCACGCCGCCAGCCTGACCGAAGGGTAAGTCGCCCCGTTAAAACGTTTTGAAGCAGGTTTGAGAGACGAAAATGCCCCCTCTTTTCAACAGTTTCCGTCTTCGGGATGTGACGTTCAAAAACCGCATCGCTGTTTCACCCATGAGCCAGTACCGTGCAAAAGAAGGCCGGGCAAACGACTGGCACCTTGTGCATTTGGGGCGGTTCGCAATGGGTGGGGCCGCACTGGTCTATGCCGAGGCCACTGCCGTCACCCGCAACGGCCGCCGCACGCCTGGCGATCTGGGCCTGTGGGATGACAGTCAGATCGAACCGCTGGCGCGCATCAGCGCTTTTATCGAACAGGAAGGCGCAGTTCCCGGTATCCAACTCAGCCATGCGGGCCGTAAAGCATCCGAGCGGCGCCCATGGCACGGGGAAACCCCACTGGATGAAGTGGATGCCCGCGATCGCAACGAAGAGGCGTGGCACGCCATCGCTCCCTCGGCGTTGCCCTACGCCGATGGTTGGCCCACCCCGCGCGAGATGACCGAAGAGGATATCGAGTCCGTCATCTATGCCTTTGGTGCCGCTGCCGCGCGCGCGCACCGCGCGGGGTTCAAAATGATCGAAATCTATGCCGCTCATGGTTTTCTGGTGCACCAGTTTCTATCGCCCATCACCAATCAAAGGCAGGACAGATGGGGGGGCAGTGCAGAAAACCGGATGCGTTTTGCTGTCGAGGTCGCCCGTGCGATCCGCCGGAATTGGCCCGAAGACTTGCCACTTGCATTCAGACTGTCCGCAACCGATTGGCTTGACGCAGGTCTGACCGTCGACGACACGGGCGAAATCGCCAAGGCGCTAAAAGCTGCAGGTGTGGATATGATCGATTGCAGTTCGGGCGGGATCGGGGGCAAGGAACGGCCGCAGCGTATGACCATCGCTCAGGGCTTCCAAGTTCCCTTTGCTGCGCAGGTACGGGCTCAGGCAGACATGCCCACTATGGCAGTTGGGTTCCTTTGGGACGCAAGTCTGTGCAATGCGGTGATCGAAAATGGGGATGCAGATATGGTCGCTCTTGCGCGGGAATTGCTGGATGATCCCAACTGGCCTTTGCACGCTGCAGCGCATCTGGGTGAAGGCGCTGACCATGCGCTTTGGCCAATCGAAGCAGGTTGGTGGTTGATGAAACGTGACCGGTTACTGTCCAAACTCGGGTTGCGTTCGGATTGATACTCGGCGCGGCACCCGGCCGTCACTCAAAAGGAGGCGAATATGGCGACCCTCTATCACGCTCCACTCACATGTTCGCTCGCCGCCCGGTTCGCGGCGGCTGAGGGAGAGGTCGATCTGGATCTTGTGCTGGTAAACCTAGCGACCCGCAAAACAGAGTCAGGAGGATCGCTCTACGATATCAACCCTCTGGGTCAGGTCGCGGTTTTGGATGTTGATGACGGATCGAGGCTGACCGAGACCTCAACCGTTCTGACCTGGATTCAAACGCACTCGCTTGTAGATGGCTTTCGGATTGCGCCCACTGATCCAAAATACTTTCAGATGCTGCGCTGGTTGGCTTTCTGCGCCACCGAACTGCACAAAGGTTTGTTTCGCGTCGTTTTTTATCAGGAGGCGACGGATGAGGTGAAACAACTTGTTCGAGGTTTGATGCCCTCACGTTTCCAATTACTCGATACACACCTAAAGGATCGGGAATACCTGCTCGGGGATAGTTTTTCAGCCGCTGACGCCTATCTGGCGTGGTTCTTCGTCCTGTCAGGATATGCGAAGGTCGATCATACAGAGTTCCCGCACCTGGAGGCTTACCGCCAACGTGTCTTGAGCCGCAAGTCGATTGCTACGTTGATTGAGGATGACAAGAGGCTGGATCGAGAGCTGCGGCAAAACCTTTTTACGCGTTAGCATGACAGGTCCGTCAGCGCGGACGGCAAATGTCAGAAGAAACTAAACTGCGCTATCGGCGTTCGTAGGAATGCTTTGCCGGCGGGCTTCGCCGGGTGTGACTGCATACCATTTGCGAAATGATCTATGGAACGCGCTGGGTTCGGAATAGCCGACAAGGCGGGCGACTTCTCGGATTGGCAGCGTTGTGGATTTCAGAAGATGGGTTGCGTAGTCGCGGCGTCGCTCTTCTTTGATCCGCCGGATGGTAAGCCCTTCCTCGCGCAAACGGCGGTGTAAGGTCGAGCGCGACAGGCGCAGTTGCTGTGCAATTTTGGAAGTTGGCGGCCATTCATGGTAGGGGCCAGTCAGACAGCTTTCTTGGATTTGCGCCTTCAGGCCAAGGATAGGGCGGTATCCTGACAAAATAGCCTCGGGCGTTGTGCGCAAGAAAGCCTTTAGCGATGCCTCACTGCGTTGAACCGGGCGGTTAAGATAATCGGCATCAAACGAAATCGACGCTTTTGGCGCTCCAAACCGAACGGGTCTGCCGAAAAAGTCACCATAGTCGTTGAGGGCGCAAGGTGCGGGGCAGGGGAACGCGACGGACCGAAGAGGAATGCGTTCACGCACCAGCCAACAGTTCAAGCCATGCAAAATCAGGAAGAAAGCCCGGTATGCGAATGCCGAACGCGGTCCGTTTTCTTCTTGAAGGATGACGTGGCAAAGTCCGTCCTGTATGCGTAGTGTCCCAAAGGGCTCGCCCAGTACCACTTTCAAAAAGCGCAACGCGCGACGCAGGGCCACGTCAAAGGTACGCGCCCCTCTGACCGCATGACCCATTAATGTGAACGAACCCGGCGCCATCGGACGCTCGGCGAGGCCAAAAAACTCGTCGCCCATTCGCTCAGATAAACCCAGCCAAATATGTGCAAATTCATTGGGTTGCAGCATGTTCAAATTGGCCTCGGACAAGTTCAAGTCGGACAGAAGCGCGCGCATGTCGATACCGGCGCGCGCGCCGCTTTCCATCACTTCATCCACAAAAACTCGGGCGATTGGTGATATGGCTTTTTGTCTCATGATTTTGACATTTAATGGCATTGAGTGCCAAAATTGCAAGAACTACGCTCGCTGAAAGCTGGGCTAAAATGGACCTTTGGTTCCTGATCGAAAGTCCCCGGCCATAAGTGCCTAAACGCAGAAGCACCGAGCCCGTTTTCTGGTCAATGCATGCTTTTGAGTTGCGGAGGGAAACGGCAGTATGTTGGGTTTCGATCATATCGACCGCAGTTACGAAGCGGCGCGGCGCGACTTCAGGATCGACATACCCGAGACCTTCAATTTCGCATTTGACGTTTTGGATGCGCGCGCCCGCGAAGCTGACAAGGATGCTCTGCTTTTCATTGATGTGGCGGCGGGCACGCGGCAAACGATCCGCTATTCAGATTTGGCGGACAGTTCTGCCAGGTTTGCAAAAGCTCTCATGGCTATGGGGCTGAAACGCGGCGATGCCGCCTGTGTGGTCATTGGTCGCCAACCAGAGTGGCACAAAGTGCTGTTCGGTTGCATGAAGGCAGGGGTTATCTCGATGCCCGGCACCAATTTGCTGACCGCCAAGGACATTGCCTACCGCATAAACCAGGCCGGGGCGAAAGCCGTAATAGTCTCGCCTATGCATGTCGAAAAGGTTGTAGCGATCCGGCATCAATGCCCGACGCTGCAGCACCTGATTGTTGTAGGTCCTGCCCCGGCAGGTTGGTTGTCATTCGAGGAACTATGCACGGAACAGCCCGGAGGTCTGAACGCCGCTGACCTTCCGACTTTTGCGGCGACAGAAACGATGATGATCTACTTCACGTCGGGCACGACAGCCTTGCCAAAGATGGTGCCTCGGGATTTCGGATATGCATTGGCGCACGCAGCAACTGGGCTGTTTTGGATGGACCTGAGGCAAGATGATCTGCATTGGACGCTGACGGATACGGGCTGGGCCAAAGCGGCTTGGGGGATGCTGTTTCCTCAGGTGCTATTGGGCTGTACGACGGTCCTTTATGATGCACCAGGAATGGACGTCGAGGCGCATCTGAAGGTAATCGGCGAACTGGGTGTCACAACCTTTTGCGCGCCGCCAACTGTCTATCGGCTGTTTGCTCAACAGGACCTGACACAATACGACCTGAGCTCTTTAAGGCGTTGTTTGGGCGCGGGCGAGCCCTTGAACCCAGAAGTAATTCGGTATTGGCGGGATCACACCGGGACGGTCATCGCTGACGGGTATGGTCAGACAGAGACTGTCAATATCGTGGGAAATTTCCCCGACATTGAAACGCGTAGTGGGTCCATGGGTAAACCGGTGCCCGGCTATGATGTGGATGTTGTCGATGACGACGGTAACGTTTTGCCAGATGATGAAGTTGGCCACATTGCCATCCGAACGACCGATAGATGGCCCGCTGGTCTGTTTCATGGATACTTGCGGGATGGGGAATTGGCTACCGAACCATTCCGCAACGGGTGGTACTATACTGGCGATACCGCCTCGCGCGACCGTGACGGATATCTATGGTTTGTAGGTCGTTCTGACGATCTGATATCCTCTGCCGGGTATCGGATCAGCCCTTTCGAGGTTGAAAGCGCGCTATTGGAACACAGCGCAGTTGCGGAAAGCGCGGTTGTCGGTGTGCCAGATGAAACCCGTGGACAACGGGTAAAGGCATTCATTGTGCTTGCAAGTGAATTTGAAGCGTCGGACGATCTTAAGAAAGAAATTCAGGAGTTCTGTAAAAACCAAACAGCGCCCTACAAATACCCGCGTGACATTTCGTTCGTAGAAACCTTGCCCAAGACGATCTCGGGCAAAATCAGACGTGTAGAGCTGAGGGAGACATAAAATTCTGGCGCATGCCGCCGATCAATTAGCATTGCCGAAATGGGAGGAAGCAATGAATTCATTTCTAACGAAGGTCGCCGTGTCAGCGGTTGGCGCATTGGCGTTTTCATCACCCGCGTTTGCGCAATCTGCCGCCGATCTGGTTGCCGACACATCCACACCGGGTGACGTCCTGGTTTATGGGATGGGATACGACCAAAAGCGTTTCAGCGCACTCGATAAGATCAACACCGACAACGTGTCAAAGTTAACACCTGTTTGGGCCTATAGCCTTGGCGACACGCGGGGGCAGGAAAGCTTTCCGTTGATCAAGGACGGAGTAATGTACGCCACCACTCACTCTTCTACATTTGCATTGGAAGCCGCTACAGGTAAGCAAATCTGGAAAACATCTGTTGAATACCCTGCCGAAGCCCCTCGGGTTGCCTGCTGCGGTATCGTGAACCGGGGCGTGGCCATGTTGGATGGTGTATTGTTCCGCACAACGCTTGACGCGCATGTAGTCGCAATGGACGCGGCAACAGGTGAAGAGATCTGGCGCACCAAGTCGATTGACTACAAGCAAGGCTATTCGTTCACTCTGGCACCTTTGTTGGCGGATGGTGTTCTGATCGTCGGGATTTCCGGCGGGGAATACGGGATCCGCGGCTACATCGAAGGGTATGACCCCAAGACGGGCGAACAGCTTTGGCGGACCTATACTGTCCCGGAACCGGGTCAGCCCGGCAGTGAAACCTGGCCAGAGGGTGATGCCTGGCAGCGAGGCGGTGGCCCGGGTTGGCTCACAGGTTCATACGACCCCGAACTCAACCTCGTTTATTGGGGCGTCGGCAATGCTGCGTCGTGGAACGCACAGTTGCGGCCGGGTGATAACCTTTACACGTCATCTATCATTGCGATGGATCCGAAGTCAGGTGAAATCCAGTGGCATTACCAGACATCGCCCAATGACCCTTTCGACCACGATGGAACAAATGAGCTGGTATTGGCTGAACAGGATGGCCGCAAGGTTCTGATGCAAGCCAGCCGCAACGGGTTCTACTATGTGATCGACAGAACCAATGGTGATTTGATCGCGGCCAACCCGTTTGTTGACAAAGTGACATGGGCCGAAAAGATCGACTTGGAAACAGGTCGCCCCGTATACACCGATGTCTACGAAAAGGCCGTCACAGGCGAAGAGACCCAGTATTGGCCATCGGCATTTGGGGGCAAAAACTGGGCGCCCGTTTCTTATCACCCCGACATGAACACCGTGTTCGTCAACACCTTCAACGTAGGTATGAACTACAAGGCCGTTGAGCCGAAATACCGTGCCGGTGTGTTCTATTTCGGGGCGGAGTTTTCGTGGGCGTGGCCTGAAGGACCGCGCGGGGACCTGCGTGCGATTGATCCGATGACTGGTGAGGCCAAGTGGAAAGTACCCAGTGATATTCCACGCAATGCCGGGGTGCTTTCAACTGGTGGCGGCGTGGTGTTTACCGGCGCGCAAACCGGTGAGTTCGAAGCGTTTGACGCAGAAACCGGCGAACTTCTTTGGTCCTTCAACACAGGTTCGGGCATTATTGGCCAGCCGGTGACATGGGAAATGGATGGTCAGCAATACGTATCGGTCCTGAATGGATCGGGTGGTGTCTATCCGCTGTTCTCGGGCGATGAGCGGTTGGCCAACACACCCGCAGGCGGGTCGGTCTGGACCTTTGCAATTCCAAAATGAGGACAATCATGAGCTTTTCGAAGCCTCTTTTGGCGCTGGCCCTGTGTGCGGGGCCAGCTTTCGCCGAAGAACAGCATCCGGACTTCGAGGTCGGGTTAGAAGCCTACGAGTTTTTCTGTTCTAAATGTCATGGAAAGGACATGGTCAATCCGGGCGTCGCCTCTTTTGACCTTCGCCGCTTTCCTCAGGATGACAAAGAGCGGTTCTACAGCTCGGTCAACGATGGCAAAGGCGACATGCCCGCATGGGGCGACGTAATCTATCCCGAAGAGCTTGATGCGCTTTGGGTTTATGTCGCCACGCGCGGTGGTACCGAACCGTTTCCTGAGGACACAAAAAAAAACTAAGTCAGACGGTTGATCCCCATGATCTGGTGAATCCGGGGTACCTGACTGCTTGTTTGGCGCGTAATGCCGGGGCGATCTCGGGGTTACGCGCCGATGGCGGCACAGGGATCGACTTTCGGTTGAGCGAGGCACTGGCGGCAAAGCTGGGGTTACCTCTTTCGGTTTTGTGGTTTGAAAACGAACCCAGTGAGGAAAACGACCCTGTCCTAGAGGTCTTCGCGATGTTGGCGCATGGTCTGTGTGACATGGTGCCATCGCATCCACTCTACCAACCAGCTATTGGTGCACCTCCGGCGGAAACAGGACCACTGCCGCGTTGGTTGGGTATGCCTGAAGTTATAGATGCCGAAACGCAACGCCCAATCGCGGCGCATCTGCCGCATGTCGCGCTTGAGCCGATCTCAGTGACAAAGCCGTATATGCGTGCCGAAATCGGATTGGTCTACGCAGAGCATTCGCCAGAACCCAAAGACCTAGGGGATTTGGCAGGCCGAAAAGTGGCGTATCAGCAGGGCACATTATCCGGTTCGATTTTGCTAACCAACGTACCCGAAATTGCATCTGGGGCGCAGACCTTCAACCCTGGCCCGAAATTCCTATGGAACTTGGAGTCCGGGACTGTCGATGTAGCGATTGTCGATGTTGCGGCTTATGACCACCATTTGAAGCACAACAAGATCAGTAAGTTAAAGCTCGCCGAATGGCGTCATCCATTAGGGATGGATATCGGTATTTCGGTATTGGAACGCCAAGAAGACCTGCTCGCGGCACTTAACGCGGGACTTAGCGAGTTATTCCAGTCAGGTGAAATTGAAGCCATGGCATTGGACGAACAAGTCACCTACACAACGCCGAATTTTGAGGGGCCTCACCCCCCGTTTTCTCTGAAAGACCTGTTCTCCGCGCGGCGACAGTGACGTTCGGTTTGAAACGGCCGCGTGGTTTTTTGGAACGATGAATGTCCCCAAGTGCCGGATAACCAATCTGCAGTTTTGCCAAGATTCTGAGGTTTAACAGGCCAAGGAAAGATACTACCCAGCTTGTTTCACCGCCACGACGGCAAACTCGGAATGCTGTTCCGAAAATGGTCGCCCCGATACGTTCATGTAAGTATCCTCGATCTTGAATCCGGCGTCTAAAAGCTCTTTGCCAAGGCTCTGCGGAGAAAAGTACTGTAACCAGTTGTAAACTGTCTCATCTTCACAGTTCTCCGGAAAGACTGTGTACTTGTCCAAGACGACGGCGTCGGCATCGTATTTGAAGGTGTTGACGAAGCAATAGTAGTCTTCCTCGCACCAGAAATGGTTCAGTTGGTTCTTTTCATAAAAGCTGACCTCATTTCTTTCAGCGTATGCAGCCATCGAGTAGACGTCTAAAAGAACGGCGCCTCCTTCCTTCAGAAGGTCACGGAACTTGGTCAACAAGAGTGCGCGTTGTCCAGGACTAAGGGCGCAGAAATCGCACATGATAATAGTGATTAGATCGAAGCGATCGGTTGTTTCGTAGTTAAGGTAATCTACCTGAACGTATTCGATATCTTTCTTCGCTTGATCCGCCTGATGCTGCGCGAACCGGATGGAGTTTCCCGAGAAATCCAGACCCGTGACATGTGCCCCTGAATTCGCAAACCGGGACGTGTACAAGCCTGGTCCGCAGCCAAAATCGCAAACGGATTTCCCTGGTGCTAGTTGAAACTTTTCGGTGATCCACGCAGAAGACTGTTCGATAAACTGCATATTTCTCGAAGAGACGTCGATGGTTTCATTCAGATGAAAGGACAGCATCTGTTTTGACCGGTGCTCGTCGACCCAGAGCGCGTCGGCGGTGTACACGCTGAAGACCTCAGGTCTGGTGTTTATTTCTTCGAGTCTTTTGAACATGAGTTTTTGCTTCTCCACTTCAGCGAGTTTGGAGGTCTGGAAAGCTGCGTGCAACGTAAATCCTTTTGCTGGTTTCATGTTGCAATGAAATAAATTTCAATCAAAATAAAAAATTGCAAATAGGTGTTGACGATCTGCTGAACGCCTCCTTAAAACTAGCGTTATGCAATAAGAAGCATAAAGTGAAATTTCTTGCACTTGCTGTGTTGGAGGGACAATATGCGGCAAGAGCAGGAGCATTCTGCTGGGAGGAAATCCATGAAATTCAAGAAAACCAGTACGCTGGTTGCGTCTGCTGCTTTGTCCGTAGCTGCCATAACAGCACCAGCCCAGGCCGATGGCATCATGTGCGAGCCGGGCGAAACCTATATCATGAACGTCATGGTCTCGGGTCACCCCTATTGGGTGCCGGTCTATCAGGGCTTTAAACAGGCGGCTGAGGCGTTTGGTTGTGAGACCGTGTTCTCGGGCACTCCGGATTATGACATCACCAAGCAGATCGCCTCGTTCGAGCAGGATTTGGTGAAACAGCCCGCCGGTGTTCTGCTGCATCCGATGCAGTCTGACCCGTTCATCGAGCCGATCAACCGCGCCATCGACAACGGCACCGAAATCGTGACTTTTGCCGCCGACAGTCCGAATTCCAATCGCACCGGCTATATCACGTCGGACAATCACGCCGAGGCGAAGTTCGCGGCGGAAGAGATCGTCAAGCAGGTGGGTGACAGCGCCGAATACGCGGTTCTGGAAAACCCCGGCCAGTCGAACCATGACCTGCGCGTGACCTCGCTGATCGCGTATATGGAAGCGAATTATCCGAACATGAAGCTGGTCGGCCGTCAGGCGACAAACCAGGACAGCAACGCCGCCTATCGTGCGACGGCCTCGATCATTCAGGCCAATCCAAATGTGGCCGCGATCTGGATCCCCGAGGCGGGCTCGGCCGAGGGTGCGGTTGCTGCGAAACTTGAGGCCGGATCGGACATCCTGATCATGCATGCGGACGTGACGCCCACCACGCTGGAGCATATCCGCGCGGGCAACATTCACATGTCGCTGAACCCCAATCAGGGCGTGCAGGGCTTCATGGGGTTCATGGCAGTGCATCTGGCCAATCGTTCGGACATCTTTGATCCGTTCAACGACTGGCAGACCAGCGGGTTCAACCCGGTTCAAATTCCGTTCATGGATAATGGCTTTGCCGTCATCACCAAGGACAATGCCGACAGCTTTGACCTGAACGTCTACATGGAAGGCCGCGATCCGGCCTGATCGGGACACTCCCCGACGAACCGCCCGCGTAATGCCAATCCAGAGTGCGGGCGGTTCTGGAAACAAAACCCAAGATACCTGCGCGAAAGCGGAACCATGCAAGACGACGTTATCCTTCAGATATCGAACCTCAGCAAATCTTTTGGCCCGGTCAAAGCATTGCGCGGGATCGACTTTGAACTCCGCAAGGGGGAAATCCACGCAATTGCAGGGGAAAACGGCGCAGGCAAATCGACTTTGATGAACGTAATCGACGGGATATTGCAACCGGACAGCGGTCAGATCGTTCTGGATGGTAAACCGGTCAAAATCTCGTCGCCGACAATGGCGCAGCAACTGGGCATCGGATTTGTGCATCAGGAGATCGCTCTTTGCCCGGATGTGTCGGTGGCCGAGAACATTTTCATGGCCAAGACCAATGTCAGCCGGTCTTGGCTGATGGACTACAAAAAGCTGGAACGCGAAGCCGTCGACGTGTTCCGACAGCTCAGCGACATTGATCCTTCGGTGCTGGTGAAGAACTTGTCGATCTCGAACCAGCAGTTGGTCGAGATTGCTAAGGCCCTGACGCTGGATTGCCGGATTCTGATCTTGGATGAACCCACAGCCGCACTCACGGAAACCGAGGCGCAGACCCTGTTCGGGATCATGCGCAAACTGGCGGATCAGGGGATTTCGATCATCTATATCTCGCACCGGATGGTTGAGATTTTTGACAATTGCGACCGGGTATCCGTGTTCCGCGATGGTCAGCACATTGTGACAAACGATGTGGCCGATATTCAGCCCAGCGATGTTGTCAATGCGATGGTCGGGCGGGTGATCGACAATCTGTATCCCGAAAAGCAGGATGCGCCGTCGGATGAGGTCATCCTCGACGTGCGCAACCTGACCGAGGCGACGCGCTTCCGCGACGTGAGTTTCACGCTGAAAAAGGGTGAAATTCTGGGCATTGCCGGCCTGATCGGCGCGGGTCGCAGCGAGATCGTCAAAGGCATTTGCAAACTTGAGGGCGACGTAACCGGGCAGGTCTGGCTGAACGGCGAAGAGCTGAAGCTGCGCGACTATCAGGACAGTATCGCCAAGGGGATGGTGTATTTGTCCGAGGACCGCAAAGGGGATGGCGTGTTCCTGGACCTGCCCATCGCCGCCAACGTCTCGGCTCTGAAACTGGAACAGGTGGCCAACGGGATCGGTTTGATCCAATCGGGCACGGAAGAAGCGCAGGCCGAGGCGTTGGGGCGCAAGCTGAACCTGAAATGCGGGTCGCTGAGTGATCCGGTGTCGTCCCTGTCGGGCGGCAATCAGCAAAAGGTGGCACTGGCCAAGATGCTCTCGGTCAATCCGCGCCTGATCTTTCTGGATGAACCGACCCGAGGGGTCGACGTGGGCGCGAAATCCGAGATTCACCGCATTCTGCGCGATCTGGCCAATGATGGCGTGGGGATCGTGGTGATCTCGTCCGAGCTGCCCGAACTGATTGGTGTCTGCGACCGGGTGCTGGTGGTGCGCGAAGGGCGCATCAGCGGGCAGGTCACGGGCGATGAGATGACAGAAGAAAACATCATGCACTTGGCCTCGGTCATGGACGCGCAGGCCTCGGTCGCATGAGCGGAGAGACGAAAATGGACAATACCGTGAACCTGGCCCAAGCAGGTACGACCGACAGTACACCGTTTCTGAGACGCCTCTTGCGGATGCGGGAAACCGGGCTGATTGTTATCATTCTGGCGCTGTTCCTGATCATGTCCTTCGCTTCGCCCTATTTCCTGACCTGGGCCAATATGCGCGCCATGTCGATGGCCTTTGCGGTGGATGGCCTGCTGGTGATCGGGATGACGATCCTGCTGATCTCGGGTGGGATCGACCTGTCGGTCGGGTCGGTCACGGCGCTGGCGATGGTGATCGCTGGGTGGCTGTTCCTCAGCGGGATTGACCCATGGGTGGCCTCGGCCATGGCGATTGCCCTGTGTACGGGGATCGGGGCCTTCATGGGGTTCTTCGTGACCAAGGTGGGGTTGCACCATTTCATCGTATCACTCGCGATCATGGTGATTGCGCGTGGCGCGTGCCTGCTGTTCACCGGGGGACGTCCTTTGGGCCTCTACACCCTGCCGCCCGAGTTCAAATTCATCGGGCAGGGCACCATCGGGCCGATCCCGATCGTGATCGTCATCTTTCTTGTCTTTGTGATCGCCTTTGACTTCATGCTGCGGCGCACGACCATGTTCCGCAAAGTGTTCTATACCGGCAGCAACGAAAAGGCCGCCGCCTATTCCGGTATTCGCACAAAGAAGGTGATTTTCCTGACCACTACTCTGTGTTCGACGCTATGCGGCATCGCAGGCATCATCTACATGGCCCGGTTTGGTTCGGCGCAACCGACCTTTGGACTGGGTTTGGAGCTGACCATCATCGCCGCTGCCGTGATCGGCGGGGCCAGCCTGAATGGCGGCTCGGGCTCGATCCTTGGGGCAATTTTGGGCGTGATTCTGTTGTCACTGGTCTCCAGCTCATTGGCTCTGCTTGACGTGTCGGTCTACTGGCAGGACATCATCCGCGGCTCGATCCTGTTGGCGGCGGTGACCATCGACCATTACCTGAACAAAAGGCGCGGGTGATGGTCGATAAGAAGAAAGACTTTGAACTGATCCGGCAAATCCATACCGTTCTGGTCCTGCACTACCTTGAGGGCAAGAAACAGGCTGAGATCGCACGCGACTTGAACTTGTCGAATTCCAAGGTCAATCGCCTGATCACGCAGGGCCGCAAGATGGGCATGGTCAAGATCGACATCGAAAGCCCGTTCGAAACGCTGATGGATATCGAGCGCGGCTTGACCCAAACGACCAGCCTGTCCGAGGCCATCGTGACACCATCGGTTTCGGGGAGTGCCGAGACAACCCTGCAGCAAGTCGGTCGCGCGGCCGCAAACCACCTGCTGGAAACACTACGCGATGGGGATGTCATCGCGATCACAGGGGGTAAGGCAGTCAGTGCCACGGTGGAGGCGTTAGAGGCCGAGCGGGCTTTTGATGTGACGGTGGTGCCGCTGACGGGCGGCATTCAGGGCAAGTACTATACAGACGTGAACCATTTGGCGACGCAGATGGCCGAGCGGTTGGACGGTAAAACTATGCTGCTGCACGCGCCCCTATTCGCCGAAAGCCGCGATCAGCGCGACATGTTGGAACAGGTCTCTTCGATCCGCGAGGTTTTGGACCTCGCCCGCCGCGCAAACGTGGCGCTGGTGGGTATCGGGTCGATCGAGCCCGAAGGCTCCAGCTATTATGACCTGCATCCGGTGCCCGAGGCCGACCGCAAGATGCTGACAGGCATGGGAGTGATCGGAGAGTTTCTTGCTCACTTGATCCATATCGACGGTTCCGTGTCTAACTATGCGCTCAATTCCCGGTTGGTTTCCGTCGCGCCGCCCGATCTGGCGCAATGCACGCGGGTCATCGGAGTTAGTGCCGGGGCGCAAAAGGTCTTGCCGATCAAGGCCGTTTTGAACGGAAAATTTCTCAATTCGCTGATCCTGGACGAGGATACAGCGACCGCAGTCATACAGGAAATGGAAGGAACACGAGATGTCGCATGAGATGCTGACACGCGAAATCGGAACGTCCGGGATCGAAGCCTCGGTCATCGGGCTGGGCACCTGGGCCATCGGCGGCTGGATGTGGGGCGGCACCGATGAGGCCAAGTCCATCGCTGCGATTCAAGCGTCGGTCGATGCGGGCGTGACACTGATCGACACGGCCCCCGCCTATGGGCAGGGCGTGGCCGAAGTCATTGTGGGCAAGGCGCTGAAAGGCCGCCGCGATCAGGTGGTTCTGGCCACCAAATGCGGGTTGGTCTGGCATACGCAGAAGGGTAACCATTTCTTCGACTATGACGGCAAGCCGGTGCATCGCTATCTGGGCAAGGACGCGATCATCTATGAGGTCGAACAAAGCCTGACCCGTCTGGGTACCGACTATATCGACCACTACATCACCCACTGGCAGGACCCGACCACCCCCATCCCCGAGACGATGGAGGCGCTAGAGACCCTGAAACAGCAGGGCAAGATCCGGTCGATCGGGGCCAGCAATACCTCGGCCGATGAGGTCAAAGCCTATGTGGCTGCCGGTCAGCTGGATGCGATTCAGGAAGAATACTCGATGGTCAAACGCGACATCGAAGGCACGCTTCTGCCCGTTTGTCGTGAGAATGGCGTGTCGGTCCTCAGCTACTCCTCGCTGGCCTTGGGGCTGCTCAGCGGCAAGATCGGGCCGGATCGAGAGTTCACGGGCGATGATCAGCGTAAGGACAATCCACGGTTCTCCATGGCGAACCGGCAGAAAGTGGCGGATCTGATGCAGACCATCGTCCCCATTGCCGAGGCGCATGGCGCGACGCTGGCGCAGACGGTCATCGCGTGGACGGTGCAGCAGCCGGGGATCACCTTCTCGCTCTGTGGCGCGCGGGATGCAGCGCAGGCGGTCGAGAACGCAAAGGCCGGTCAGTTGCGTCTGACCGAGGCCGAGATTGCTGAAATTGACACCCAGGCCCGCGCGCATCTGAGCGATTTGGACAGCTAAGCCCTGAACCCCCGCTAGAAACAGGACCACCATGTCAGAACAACGACAACAAAACCTGACAAATCTGCGCAAGAACGCCGCGTTTGACGTGGTGGTTGTCGGCGGGGGTGTCAACGGCATTGGTGTCTACCGCGAGCTTGCCTTGCAGGGGCTTCGGGTGCTGCTGGTCGAACGGAACGACTTTGCCTCGGGCTGTAGTGCTGCGCCGTCGCGGATGATCCATGGTGGTCTTCGCTACCTAGAAAATGGTGAGTTCGATCTGGTGCGGGAATCTCTTCAGGAACGCGATGCCTTGTTGCTGAACGCGCCCCATATGGTGCGGCCCTTGCCAACGGTCATTCCAATCACCTCTGTGTTTTCGGGCATTTTGAACGCGGCGGCGAGCTTTGTGGGTTGGCAGGGAAAGCCCTCCAGCCGGGGGGCGGTGCCGATCAAACTAGGCCTTTCGCTTTACGATTGGGTAACGCGCAAGAGGCGCATCCTGCCCAAGCATCATTTCAACAGCGCCGGTCGCACCCGCAAAGACTGGCCTGCCTTGACCCCAAAGGCCACACGGTCTGCGGTGTACTATGATGCTCAGATCACCCACCCGGAGCGGCTGTGCATCGAGATGATCCGCGATGTCGCGGCCGAAGCCCCGGACTGCATCGCGCTGAACTATGCGGAAATGACGCGGGATGGGGACAGTTATACCGTCACCGACCGGCGCAGCGGTGCCTCTGTGGCAGTGACACCCAAAGTGATCGTTAACGCGACCGGAGCATGGCTCGACGACACGGTCAACGGGCTGGGTGGCCGGGTTAATGAACGGATGGTTTCGGGCACCAAGGGATCACACCTGATTATTGACAACCCGGTGCTGCTCCAAGCGCTTGGCGGTCACATGGTCTATTTCGAAAACACCGACGGGCGGGTCTGCATTGTCTTTCCCTATCAGGGCAGGGTGTTGGCCGGATCGACCGATATCCGCGTTGAAAAAGCCGCGCGGGTGCGGTGTGAGCCTGAGGAGTTTGACTATATCCTTGGTTCATTGCGCCTGGTGTTTCCGGGGGTCGAGATTTCCCCGGATCATGTAGTGTTCAGCTATAGCGGCATCCGCCCGCTGCCGCGCAGCGATCAGGATTTCACCGGACGCATCTCGCGCGGTCACGATACGCGGCGGCTGGATGGGGACGTGCCGCAATTCTGTATGGTCGGCGGCAAATGGACCACGTTCCGCGCCTTTGGCGAACAAACCGCAGATCAGGTACTGGCCGAGTTGGACAAGACGCGGCGGACTTCGACCCTTGGGTTACCCATCGGCGGTGGGGTTCAGTTCCCTGACGATCCTGAGTCTTTGAAAAGCCGTCTGATTGCGGATTTTCGCATCGCACCCGAGCGCGCGCATCACCTGATGGATCACTATGGAACTCAAGCGGATGATGTGGCTCAGTTTTGCCAGTCGGTTCGGGATGACATGCCCTTGTCAGTGGAGTCCGCTTATACACAGGCTGAAATCATCTGGCTGATGCGCACCGAATATGTCGAGACCCTGTCCGATATCGTGCTGCGCCGGACCGCGCTGGCCATCACAGGGCAAATCTCGGACGCGCTGCTGGCAAACCTTGCCGATATTTTTGCCCGCGAACGTGATCTTGGTCCGCAAGAGATCAATGAACAGAAACAAGCACTTATTTACGAATTGTCCGAGTTCTATGGCGTTACCGCCGAGGCTCTGACCGCACGAAACAAGGAACGGAGAACAGAATGCGTGTAAGCACCAAGGCCCGGATGAACCGGATGTTTACCAATGGGGGCTGTCTGGACGTGGCGATTGACCACGGTGTCTGCAATGAGCCCAGCTTCATGGTCGGGCTTGAGGATATGGCTGGCGTCATGGACACGCTGATCGGGGCCAAACCGGACGCGATTCAGTGCGCTTATGGTCAGGCCGACCTGCTGCAATCGCGGCCTGAAAAGGACAAGCCTGCGCTGGTGATGCGGATCGACATGGGCAACCCCTATAACGATCAGCGTCACCGGGTCATGTGGTCGATGCTGCAAAACGCCGACGAGCCGATCATCGGTGCGCTTGAGATGGATGCCGCCGCCGTTGTGGTGAACCTCTTCATGCTGCCTGATGAGCCCGAGCTGTTCCGCCAATGCGTCGAAAACATCAGCAAAGTGCGCGCAGCTTGCCACAAATACGGCATGCCGCTGATGATCGAGCCGCTGGTCATGCTGCCTAATGATGTGCGCGGTGGCTATCAGGTGGATGGCAACGCCGAAAAGATCGTGACGCTGGTGCGCCTGGCCTCGGAAATGGGAGCTGATATCATCAAAGCCGACCCTACCGAAAACCCCGAAGACTTTCACCGCGTGATCGAAGCTGCGCGCGTGCCGGTCCTGGTACGAGGTGGTGGCAAAGAAGACCTGAAAAACGTGCTGATGAAATCCGCTGCTTTGATGGCGCAGGGTGCGCAAGGGATGGTCTATGGCCGCAACATTTACCAGCATGATAATCCCAAAGCCGTTGTGGCAGCATTGATGGCGATGATCCACAATGGTGCGAGCGGCGAAGAAGCGTGGGATATCTACAACCGTGGCTAAGACAGGTTATATCCTCGGTCTGGATGCGGGGAACACGGTCATAAAGGCCGTGCTCTTCGATCTGCAAGGGCGGCCTGTCGCAATGCAGGCGCTGGATGGCCAATCTTCGACCCCACAGCCCGGTCATGTCGAACGTGACCTGAACGAGCTGTGGTCGAACGCAAGACACGTTATCGGTGGATGTATCAAACAAGCTGGCATCGACCCTGCTGAGATCATCGGGGTGGGTTGTGCAGGCCACGGCAACGGTTTGTACCTGTTGGACAAAGCGGGCGAGCCACTTGTGGGGATACAATCCCTCGATACCCGTGCAGCGGATCTTGCTGAGGAGCTTTCGAATGCTGCTGGAACAGAGCTTCATGCGCTGTGTCTGCAAAAACCGTGGCCTTCGCAAACTCCGGTTCTGCTGGCGTGGATCAAGCGTAACCGGCCGGAAGTCTATGCCCGAACCGGAACAGTCCTGCTGTGCAAGGATTTCATCACGTACAAACTGACAGGCGAAAAAGTCAGCGAAGTCTCGGACATGTCCGGCTGTGGTCTGACGCAAATGCCGGGCTGTACCTACAGCGATGTGCTGCTAGAACACTATGGTCTGGCCGATGCTGGCGATCTGTTGCCGCGTTTGATCGACCCTGCGGAAATTGCAGGAACCGTCGACGCAACCGCTGCGGCTGCCACGGGGCTAAAAGAAGGGACACCCGTCATCGGCGGATATTTTGATGTCATCTCAAGCGCGATGGGATCCGGTGTTGTACGCGCAGGTGAAGCGTCGATTATCGTTGGAACGTGGAGCATCAATCAGGTCTTTTCTCAAACGCCCGCCGTTAATGATAACCTTTTCATGGTGTCCGGTTTCGGCAAAGACCGTTTCGTCAATATTGAGTCCAGCGCGACATCGGCGGCCAATCTCGAGTGGTATGTCCGCGAGTTTGTAGAGCGCGGCGCGCATCATGATGACCCGTTCGGGTTTTGTAACGCGAAGGTCGCGCAAGTCGTACCTGCGCTGGATGACCCGTTTTTCCACCCATTCCTCTATGGATCGGGGCAGGGGGCGTCGTTCCGCGGCGGTTTCTATGGGTTGGCAGGCTGGCATGGTGAGCCGCATATGCTGCGCGCTTTGTTCGAAGGTGCTATGTTCGAGCACCGTCGCCACATCGAAGTCCTCAAATCTGCCGGTGTCGAATTTGATCGGGCCGTGCTGTCAGGTGGCGGATCACGAAGCCCGGTTTGGCCTCAGATGTTTGCGGATTGCCTTGGCGTCCCGATGTCCGTCGCCGAAGCTCAGGAGACCGGGGCGTTGGGTGCGGCTATCGGTGTGACAGTCGCAGTGGGCGCCTACGCGTCCTACGAAGAGGCGATTGCCCAAATGACCCGGCAAAAATCCGAGTTTGTGCCAGACACGTCGCTCAAAGCACACTATGACGCGCGCTACGAACGCTATTTGGCTTTGATCGAGGCGATGCGCGGGTTCTGGGACAGCGCGCCAAAGATGTCCGAAGGGTAACCGGTATGAAGGCCGTCGGTTTCCTGAAATCGCTCCCGATTACTGCTGCAGACAGCCTGCTTGACGTCGATTTGCCAGATCCGACGCCGAGGGCGGCTGACTTGTTGGTCGAGATTGAAGCAATCTCGGTCAACCCCGCCGATGCGAAACAGCGCATCCGAACGGCCGCCAATCAGGATCACTCCGATCCATTCATACTGGGTTATGACGCTGTCGGAGTCGTGCGTGACATGGGGGCCGATGTTGCAGGTTTCAAACCGGGTGACAGAGTGTGGTACGCAGGTGATGCGAGCCGCCCCGGATCTTATGCCGAGTTGCAGGCCGTAGACTACCGGATCGTATCGCGCGCGCCAAAAACAGTACCCCCCGCGGCAGCAGCTTCGTTGCCTCTGGTTTCTTTGACCGCGTGGGAGATGCTGTTTGACCGTCTGCAGGTGTCTGACGCGGATGCATCAACCAGCCTTTTGGTTATCGGAGGCGCCGGAGGCGTTGGATCGATTACGCTGCAATTGGCGCGTAAACTCACCGGATTGAACCTGATCGCTACTGCATCACGCCGGGAAACGGTGGCGTGGTGCCAACAAATGGGCGCACATCGGGTGGTCAATCACCGTGAACTGGTTGCAGAGACGCGGGCGCAGGGTTTCGAATACGTCGAGTTCATCGCTCAATACGCCGACACAGCGCTGCATTGGGACGCAATGGTTGAGTTGATTGCACCACAAGGGCGCATCGGTACCATTGTCGAAACGTCCGAGCGGCTGGACATTTCCGCGCTTCAGGGGAAATCGGCGGCCCTTATGTGGGAGTTGATGTTTACGCGCCCCTTGTTTCAAACCCGAGACATGGCGCGACAGGGACAGATACTGGACCGTGTGGCACGACTGGTGGATGATGGAATTGTTCGGACGACCGAGCAAAAAATACTGCGTGGACTTTCCGCTGACACTTTAAAGCAAGCCCATGCAATCATCGAAACGGGTAAAATGATCGGTAAGCTGGTCGTTGAATACTAAATTGAAAGAACAAGACCCCATGACAGACGCGCAAAAATTTGACGGAGACTACGATTACATCATCGTCGGTGCGGGCACTGCGGGGTGTGTGCTGGCCAACCGGCTGAGCGAGAACCCAAAAAACCGGGTTCTGTTGCTCGAGGCCGGAGGGTCTGACAATTACCACTGGGTGCATATCCCGGTTGGGTATCTCTACTGTATCGGTAACCCACGCACCGATTGGATGATGAAAACTGCATCCGAGCCAGGGCTGAATGGTCGTTCTCTTGTATACCCTCGGGGTAAGGTTTTGGGTGGCTGCACGTCGGTCAATGGCATGATCTACATGCGTGGTCAGGCGGCCGACTATGACCACTGGCGGCAACTGGGCAATACCGGGTGGGGTTGGGATGATGTATTGCCGTACTTCCTGAAATCCGAAGACCACCATGCAGGAAAGTCCGATCTTCACGGGCATGGCGGCGAATGGAAGGTTTCCAAGCAAAGGCTAGAATGGGACATTTTGAAAGCCGTCCAAGAAGGCGCGAAAGAATTCGGGATAATGCCCCGATCCGATTTCAATGACGGAAGCAATGAAGGCACCGGTTTTTTCGAAGTGAACCAGCGCAACGGTGTCCGGTGGAATACGGCCAAAGGGTTTTTGCGTCCTGCAATGAAGCGCAAAAACCTTCGCGTTCTGACGCATGCCGAGACTGAAACACTTTTGTTCGACGGCAAGCAGGTCACAGGCGTGCGCTTTTCGCATAAGGGCACCCAACACGACGCGCACGCGAGTGCCGAAGTTATTCTGGCGGCTGGCGCAATAAACTCGCCTAAGATTCTGGAACTGTCAGGTGTAGGCCGTGGGGATGTTTTGACGGAAAATGGGATCGACGTTCGGCACGAAATGGAAGGCGTGGGTGAGAACCTGCAAGACCATCTGCAAATCCGTACTGTGTTCAAAGTCAAAAATGCCAAAACGCTGAACACGATGGCGAACTCAATGGTCGGGAAGGCCAAGATTGCGTTGCAATACGGGCTCACGCAATCGGGGCCTATGTCCATGGCCCCCAGTCAGTTTGGCATGTTTACCAAGTCCAACCCTGATCTTGAAACGCCAGATCTCGAATATCATGTTCAGCCACTTTCTACGGATAAGTTGGGTGATCCGCTGCACCCGTTCCCGGCGATCACGGTTTCCGTGTGCAACTTGCGTCCCGAAAGCATTGGGACGTGCCACATACAAACTGCAGACAAAGCGCAACAACCGGATATCCGGTTGAATTATTTGTCTACCGAAAATGACAAACGGGTTGCGGTCTCGTCAGTTCGGCAGGCGCGTCAGATCATGACCGCGAATGCATTGAAACCTTATGAACCCGAAGAAATCCTGCCGGGCCCGGTGATGAGTTCAGACGAAGACCTAGTGAAAGGCGTCGGCGATATCGCGACAACGATTTTTCATCCCGTCGGGACGTGCAAGATGGGTTCCGATGCTGCTGCGGTCGTTGGCACAGATTTAAAAGTTCATGGTTTGTCGGGCCTTCGGATCGTGGACGCATCGGTTATGCCGAAAATCGTATCCGGGAACACGGCGTCTCCGGTCGTGATGATCGCAGAAAAAGCGGCGGATATGATCCGTCACGGGCGATGATCAATGAGTGAAATCGTCATATTAGCTCGTATCATTGCAGATGCTGAAGATGCCGAACCTGTCCGGTTGGCGATCGAAGAACTGGCGGCAGCCAGCCGCCAGGAAGCCGGAAACATCATCTATGATGTGTTTATTTCCGGTGCAGAAAAACCCGAATTCCTGTGCCATGAAGTTTGGTCGGACAGTGCTGCTTTTGAGGCCCATAAACACATGCCGCACATGTCGCGTTTTAAGGAACAGGTCACGCAGAGCACCAGAATCACCGTAGAGAAATTGGCAAAACTCTAACAATTTGAGATTCGCGATTTCCGCTGGATACGGTGCGCAAGGGACTACCAGAGAGCCGTCTTGCTGCCTTGGATTAACGTGATAACGCAGGATATATGTTGGTTAGTTTTGAGGGCATATATAAATCAATAAAAACAAATAATTATGTGATTTTAGCTTCTCAGCCGCACTCGAATTTTTTTAAGCAAAAAGTGGTCAAAAAAGTTGACGGCGAAGGTCTGATTGATAATAATAACAACTACTGCAATAAATTTCAGTTTTGATCCTGGAGGGGTCAGATGCTGGGATTGCGGCCCGGACAGAATCTGACCGGATCAGCCGCACTCTGGAGGAAACGAAAAGGGAAAGAGAGAAAAATGCAGCGGAGGAATTTACTAAAGGCAAGCCTGTTGGCGACCACTCTGACAGTTGTGGGCGGTGCAGCGGCTTTTGCCGAAGACGGCAAGCGGATCGCGTTCTTTGTGTCCGACTTGTCGAACGTGTTTCACCAGTCTCAGGCGGCTGAGGCTGAACGTTACGCCAAGGAAAAATACGGTGCCGAAGTGGTGGTGTTTGACGGTCAGGCGGATTCTGCTGTCATGACGCAGAATGTCGACCAAATCTCGGCAGGTGGCTTCGACGCCGCTACGCTGCACATCTGGGATGCCGAGGCTGCGACGCCAGGTGTCGAAGATGCGTTGGCTGACGACATCGTAATGACATCGTTCTTCAGCCCAATTACCGACACCGGTATTCCAACGGCGCGCAGCGACGAGGCTGCTGTTTCGTTCGAGATGGGCGCGCAAATGGCGAAGGCGTGGAAAGACGCGCATCCTGACAAGCCGATCGTGATGGTCCAGCTGGGATGGCCGAACCACACCGAAGTAAACTCTGGCCGGACTGCGCCGTTTGCCGAAGGTGTTCTGTCAGTTGACCCAGATGCGGAAAACCTGGGCGCGCTGGATTCCAGCAAAGGTCAGGAAGCGGCAAAGCAGATCATCGTTGATTTGCTGACGCAGCGACCCGAAGTGAACCTGATCTATTCCGAAGCGTCCAACCTGACTGTCGGAACCATGGCAGGCCTGGCTCAGCTGGGACGTGGTAAATTCGACAACGGGAAACCGCTTACGGAAATCGTCGCCAGCGTCGACTTTGACTCGGTCGAGTTCGAGCAGGTGTACGATCCAAATTCCAGCCTCAAGGTTTCGATGGGATTGCCACCGGTGGAAACTGCGCAAGGCCGGATTGATCTGATCATGGACGTGCTGGATGGCAAAGTTGAACGGACGTCTGACACAGCGGAGGAGTTCTTTTACAAGGCTTACACTGTGTCCTACTGGACGATGCCCAAGGATGAAGCCGAGCAGTGGCTGAAAGATCAGTTCGGCGGCTGACACCAACGCTGAATAGGTCCTAGATGCGGGTTAGGCGGCTGTGCCTGTCCTGACCCGCAGACCACATTCGCAACAAACGACAATGCCGAAGCCTCTGGTTTGCTGGGCGCTTCGGTGTTGGTGGAACTACAATCAAACTCGAGTAAGCTCTGTCTGAGGCTGCTGCATTCGCGCGGTCGGATGGGGTTTGTTTAAAACAAGGGGATGATCGTGCAGACCGCTTTTTCCGAAAAAGCACTGTCCGTCAGAGAATTGACTAAGGACTATCCCGGTGTGCGCGCCGTGGATACCGTATCCTTCGACATAGATCGGAATACGGTTCATTGTCTCGTCGGTGAAAACGGGGCAGGGAAGTCGACCATCGTCAAGATGTTGACTGGGGCGCTAAAACCAACCAGCGGTTCAATGGCTATTCTTGGCCAGAATTACGACCCCTCAACAACGCAGGACGCGCGCAAAAGCGGTGTCGGCACACTGTTCCAGGAATTGCACGTCGTAGACCAGCTGACGGTCCTGGAAAATCTGACTTTGGGAATGGAAGCCAGTCGGTTTGGTTTTCTTGTTAAATCCGATCTCGAAGACAGGGTTGTCAAAACCCTGGCAGCGATTGAGCCGACCATTGATCCAAGGGCGCGCGTCTCTTCACTGAGTGTCGCGCAGAAGCAAATCGTTGAGATCGCGCGCGCAGCGTCGTCCGGTGCCAGTATCATCATAATGGACGAACCCACCGCAGCCCTGTCAGAACGCGAGGTCGAGCGTTTGTTCGGTGTGATCCGTCGGCTCAGAAACGCGGACGTGACGGTCATCTATATCTCGCACAAGCTGGATGAGATTTTCGAATTGGGTGACAACGTCACCGTTCTTCGGGATGGTAAACACATCGCAACGAAACCTCTGACCGAGGTTCAGGGACGCCCTGAACTGATCGAGATGATGGTCGGGCGTGCAATCACGCATGATTATGAACCGCGCGGTGAAAGGTCCGACAAAACAGTTCTTAAAGTCAAAGGGCTGAACAATCACTTACTGAAAGATGTCTCCTTTGACGTGCACGAGGGCGAGATTGTTGGCTTCTACGGGCTGGTTGGCGCGGGCAAAACCGAAATCGCACGCGCGATCTACGGAGCCGACAAGGCTGAAGGGCAAGTTGAGTTCAAGAATCGAGAACGCCCTGTGTCGCCCAAAGATGCCATCGCCGCAGGGGTCGCCTTAGTCCCCGAAGAGCGTCGTACCCAAGGGCTTTTCACCGAGCTGACAATCCGACGTAACATTCCAATCATGAATATCGGAAAACTTGCCCGGTTTGGCATTTTTCAGGATGAGCGCGAAAAGGCTGTTGCGCGGGAATACGTTGGGAAACTGGGTATCGCGACAAACTCGATCGAAAAATACACTGAAAAACTATCAGGCGGTAACCAGCAGAAAGTCGTTCTGTCGAAATGTCTTTTCGCGGACGCCGATATGCTTCTGCTGGACGAACCCACACGGGGCGTTGATGTGGGTGCCAAGTCCGAGATTTACGATTTGATCCGTGATCTTGCCAACAGCGGCAAGGCGATATGTGTCTTTTCGTCTGAGTTAGAGGAAGTGCTGGGCATCTGTGACCGGGTTTTCCTGATGTATGACGGGCGCATTGAGGCCGAGATTCAAAACGGCGGCGACGTAGACATTCCACATATCCTGAATGTCGTAACAGGCGGGGGCGGTGAAACACCATGACAGACCAGGCTATCGCAGGTCGCAGATTGGCCGAGCGCGACAACAGGCTAAGCGATGAGATGTTCATCACCTCTTTGGTCGCAGGGGCAGCGGTCGCCCTATTCATGCTGGCCTCGATCTTCGTCCCTAACTTTTTCCAGTTCCAGAATGTCGTGAACCTTGTGACCAACAACTGGGCCGTGATCTCGCTGGGGGTTGGCGTGACCTTCCTGCTTGTTTCGGGGAACTTCGACCTGTCGGTCGGCGGAATTGTCGCGCTTTCGGGTGTTTTGGCCGTGTGGTTTGCACAATCTGCAGACGGGGCCAATGCGTTGTCGTCCGGTTGGGGTATGCCGAC
Source organism: Ruegeria sp. G5 (assembly GCF_056533365.1). Taxonomy (NCBI): domain Bacteria; kingdom Pseudomonadati; phylum Pseudomonadota; class Alphaproteobacteria; order Rhodobacterales; family Roseobacteraceae; genus Ruegeria; species Ruegeria sp. G5. The sequence continues at coordinate 347,060 of NZ_JBQFOK010000003.1, forward strand.
GTGGCTGGCGATGGTGTGCGCGTTGCTGGGTGCGCTGGTGATCGGTGCGATTAACGCGATCTTTGTTGTCGTTCTGCGCGTGCCCTCAATCATCGTGACCTTGGGTACTATGATGTTGGCGCGTGGGATTGCGCAGGTGATCACCCAAGGCTCTCAGCGCAATACGAATTTGCCTGCGGATTTCGGCGTTTTGGGCAACATGTCCATGTTCGGAACCTCGATCAAGTTGCCGGTAGTGTTGATGGGGCTCTTGATTCTTGTGGCCGTCATTGTGGAACGAAAAACGGTTTTCGGGCGCCTTACCTATCTGATTGGCGCAAATCCCGTGGCCTCGCGATTGTCGGGGGTCGATAATGCACGTCATCTGGTGAAACTCTACCTGTTCAGCGCTTTGGTTGCAGGTGCGGTTGGCGTTCTCTTGGCGTCAGAGTTCAAATCGGGCTTCTCCAACCGCGGCACGTTGATGGAGTTCGATGCGCTTGTCATTTCGCTGCTGGGGGGCGTCGCTATCGCAGGCGGGTTTGGCTCGGTCATCGGCATGTTCTTTGGTGCCATCGTACTGGCAACTGTGACCTCGGCTGCAACAGGTCTGGTGTTGTCGCCTGACTGGCAATTCACCCTAAAAGCGATTGCGGTCTTTGTCGCGATCATGGCCCAAACCTGGGCCCTTTCCCGGAGGCACGCATAATGGCCGATCTGACTCAGCAACGCGACTTTGGCGACCGTCTGAAGGGGTTTTTGAAGGACTACTATATCTATCTGGTTCTGATCCTGGTGGTGGTGGTTCTCAGTACAGCGAACTTGGACAAGTTCCCGTTGTTCGAACGGGGCAACTTTCTAAGTGAACGCAACATCATCAATATCTTGCGTATTTCTGCACCGATCCTGACCTTGGCGGGTGCCTTCACGCTATTGATGATCTCAGGGTACATTGACCTTTCCGTTGGCAGTGCAATGAGCCTAAGCGCAGTGGTCTACGCTTTGCTTGCGATCAACGGTGTGCCCTTCCTGCCCGCCTTTCTGGCGACCGTTCTGGTGGGTGTATTGCTGGGTGCGATCAACGGTTTTCTGGTGATACGGTTAAAGATCACGCCTGTTATTGCCACCTTGATTACACTGAGCCTGTACAAAGGCATCGCGCTGCTGCTGGTTGAGGATGGTGTATCCGCCATCAAATCTGGCGGTGGGTTAAAGATGCCCGGCTGGTTCAATGACTATGGGCGTGATGGGGTTCTTTTCGGTCTTCCATGGGCCTTTTGGGTCGCCATTCTGGTCACTATCGCCATGATAGTCGCGCAGGACCGGATGAAGTTGGGTAAGTACGCTGCCGCGACAGGTGGTAACCCAACCGCGGCGAAACTATCGGGTATCAATACGGCGCGCACGGTGATTGTCCTTTACGTTCTGGTGGGTATATGTGCGGCCCTGGCTGGGATTGCCCGGTCGAGTTTTATGTCCTTGGGGGACCCTCTTTCAGGCGACGGCATGGAATTAACCGCTATACTTGTGGTTCTGTTGGGTGGTACAGCCTTCAGCGGCGGCGAGGGGCGTGTTCTGAAATCCTTTATCGGGGCACTGATCATCATGTCTCTGACCGTAGGAATGTTGACACTCGTGCCCGCCTATTTCCAAACTCTGGTCGTTGGCGCCGCACTGTTGCTGGCGGCAGCATCGAACCACTTGGTAAGTAGAAAGGACAGCGAGAGTTGAACGCAAGCGGACCAGATCCTGATACCCTGCGCCTGATTGCCCGTGTCCTGACCTTGCATTTTCAGGAGGGTTTGCTGCAGGCTGAGATTGCGAAAAGCCTGAAACTTTCGACCGCGAAAGTGAACCGCCTGATCAAACAGGGCCGCGAAATGGGTATGGTCGAATTTCGTATTCACAGCCCATTTCAGCGACTGTTCGATCAAGAAAACAAGCTGAAAGATCGATGGCCGGATGCAGAATTTCTGGTTGTGGATACGGTTACCGAAAACGCCGGAACTGTGCTTGATCTTGTCGGCAAAGCTGCTGCCAGACACTTGCAGAACATTCTGGACGATAACGATGTCCTCGCAATATCCGGTGGAAAGGCGCTGAGCGCGGTGGCAAATCACCTTCGCCCCAGCGGCACGGCGAAAAACATCGTGATTCCGCTGACTGGTGGTGTTCAGGGTCAGCATTATACGGACGTAAACCATATCGCGACGCGGATCGCGGACGGGCTTGGTGGCTCTGCCACGCTTATTCACACACCCTTGCACGCCGACAGCAAGGAAGAGCGCGATATGTTGTTATCGATCCGCGTTGTACGCGATGTCTTGGAGCAAGCGCGCAATGCGGATGTCTCTATCCTGGGTCTTGGGGCCGTGTCGGGAGAAGACGCAACTTATTACAAGGCCCATCCGTTGTCTGAAGAAAACAGGGCGCAACTACGTGATGAAGGTGTCAGGGCAGAAGTGTTGGGGCATCTTGTGGATTGCGCGGGTGAGCTGTGTGACAACACGCTGAATTCCAAGCTGGTCAGTCTGCCGCTTGCCGAAGCCAAACAGATCCCAACGCGGATAGGAGTGGCGACCGGAGAAGAAAAAGTAGATCCGATTTTAGCGGCACTAAACGGCGATCACATCAATACCCTCGTAGTCGACGAGACGACCGCACGGTCTGTTTTGCAGGCGCGCTAGGTAACCTATCGGAATTCGCGGCACCAAGACAAAATCGGAGAATCAAACTGAGCCTCGAATAATCTTGTGTTGGTTGTCGATGGCGATGTCAAAAACCCGCACGATGCTGTGCGTATCGCTGGGTTGATCGTCGGCGCAGATTCTGTTGAGGAAAAATCTGCCGAGGTCACCGAACTGCTTGTCCAAGAAGACAAGGTTGCGGTCCTTTAGTGCATGCGCAACGAATATGTCTCCGATGCAACCAATTCCAACGCCTGCGGAAACTGCGCTAAGATATGTTCTGATGCACTCGGTTTGAAACACCGGTTTGGTTTCAAATTCCAAGCTTTCCAAGTAGGGCCTGTCCAGGCCGGGGGCGCACTCCTCTCCGGTGAATTCGACAATTGGAACGGCATCGTTTTTCAGGTGCTCATCCAGAACGAAGTCTTTGCTGGCAAGCCAGCGCACCGTGAAGGGCCAACTGCGTTTGGCAGACTGCGACGACATGTTCTTACTGACAACATAAGCGGTATCGTAAGCATGCTTTAGCAGCGCGTCTTCTAATACATCCGAGCTTTGCGTCGTTATCGAGAAATCCGGGAATGTGATTTCAGTGCTGGTGTTAAAGATTTCATAGACATGCAGAAAAGCTTCGATGAATGAAGTCAGCGCAATACGCACCGGCCTTTCGTGGTCAAGTGTAGAAATCGCCTGAATCTGGTCGAGTTTTTTCGAAATGCAGATGCAATGCTCCAGCAATTCTTCTGCTTCGGGTGTGTTGCCCAGTTTGGGATTGCCGCCAACAAAAAGCTGGAAGCCCAACAGCTTTTCGAGTGTTCGCATTCTGTTGCTGATCGCGGGTTGGGACCGCCCCAAAAGCGTGGCCGTTTGCGAATACGACTTTGTATCGCACAGTGTTTGGAAAGACTCCAAAAGCTCCAGTGAAATACGCATTTCAGTTCTTCCCGGGTAATCGTTAAAAAATTGCCGCGCCGGTTAGAAAAACCTTGGAACACAAGTTTAACTTGCCGACGCGGCACACAGTGAAAGCTGGCCGTTAGGGTCTCAGGCTTGGCCAACTTGGTAGGGTCGTTTGCCCTTATTCATCTCGGAATGTTTTTGTCATTGCATCGCGGATTGGGCGGGTCAGATAGGATGCCACCAGGCGTTCGCCCGTTGAGACAAGAATTTCAACCGGCATTCCTGGCACCAGTTCTTTGTCTTCAATTCGCGTGAATTCCGCCGACGAGACCTCTACCTCGGCGCTGTAGTAAATAGCGCCGGTAACAGGATCCGAGATTGTGTCGGCCGAGACCCATTTGACCAAACCATCCAACTCAGGCGTTTGGTTGTAGTTGAATGCGGTCAACCTGACCCGCGCATTTTGGCCCGGAGCAACGCGATCAATCTCTGTTACCGGAATGTTTGCCATCAGAACGGGTTGTTCTGCGACCGGTACGATATCCATCACAGCTTGACCCGGTGCGATGACACCACCCTTGGTATGGAACGCGAGGTTCAAGACCCGGCCATCCAACGGCGCGATGATCTGACTGCGGGCAACCCGGTCGCTGATCGTGGTCTGACGTTCCAGTGCTTCGCGCAATTGTTGCGAAACGACAGAAAGTTCGGTCGATACATCCTCACGCCAGGTTGCAGCACCACTGACAAGCGCGCTTTCGACTTCGGCAATTTGCGCCACCACGCTGTCGATCTGCGCCTTGTTGCTGGATAGTCCAGCTTCAAGGTCAAGGGCTGTGCGCCGGACCTGCAACAGACGCGTTACGTTGGCCAACCCCTTTTCGTGCAGCCCTGCGACGGTTTCCAATTCTTCTTGGGTAAGCTCTTTGTTAGCCTCCTGGGATTTGATTTGGCTACGCAGTCCAGCCACTTGCGCCAGAAACGCGTCTTTCTGCGTTTCCAACTGCACCGCATTGGCGCTTTTTGCCAGTGCACGACTTTCGAAAAGTTGAGCTTCGGCCGCAAAGATAGTCCGGGCACTCTCTGTGTTCGAGAATTGCACGTCCATGAGGGTGAAATCATCATCGGCCAACTCTGCGCGCAGACGGGCCTCACGGACGGAAAGCGTCTCGATCTGTGTGGTCAGTGCGTTCAGTTCTGCCTGGTCACGCGTTGTATCAAGGCTGACAAGAACCTGACCCTGTTGGACGGCGTCATCTTCTGACACATGGATTTCATGGATGATGCCGCCTTCCAAATGTTGAATGGTCTGGCGATCCGTTTCCAATGCCACCATGCCGGGCGCTACGATCGCGCCGTCAATTCGGGTGGTCATCGACCAGTAGGCCAACCCCCCAACTGTCAGACCCATAACGGCGACGGCGAAAAGAACCCATCTTCCAAAGCGATCCGTTGGTTGTGTTACAGCATCACGCATTTGAGCCATCCTCTTGTTTTTCTACCGCATTAGCGGTGTTTTCACCTGATTTCTTCGCGCGGTTTTCGGAATAGGTCCGCAGGATCTCATCCCGTGGGCCAAAGGCCGACACCATTCCCTTGTCCATCACAAGAACCTTGTCCGCCTGATTGAGTGCACCAAGGCGATGAGCGATGATGACGACCGTTTTGCCTTCTTCTTTCAGGCGGTCGATCGTGATGCTCAATGCAGCGGTCCCGGCGGCATCCAGATTTGAGTTCGGTTCGTCCAGAACGATCAGGGAAGGATTGCGGTACAACACACGGGCCAGACCGATCCGCTGACGCTCGCCACCAGAAAGCGCGCTTCCGGCTTCGCCTAGTGGTGTGTCATAGGCGTTTGGCAGCTGCAGGATCAGGTCATGAGCATTTGCAGCCTGCGCGGCGGACAGAACGTCTTCGTCAGTTGCATCTGCCTGAAACCGTGCGATGTTTTCACGAACGGTGCCGTCAAACAGTTCGACACTTTGCGGCATGTAGCCAACCGAGTCCCGAAGTTGGGCGGCGTTCCAGTAGGCCATGTCGGCTTTGTCCAGGCGAACGCTACCGCGGACAGGATCCAACGCACCGATGATGACGCGGGCCAGAGTAGATTTCCCCGATCCGCTGGGCCCGATCACCGCAAGCACCTCACCAGCTGTGAGAGAGAGTGAGACGTTTCGCAGTGCCATTTTCGCGCCATCCGGCGTGGTGGCAAACACGTTTTTCAGCTCCAGATCGCCACGTGGGTGCGGCAACTGAACAGAGCTTTTCTTGGGTGGGTATTCCGCCAGCAATGTATTCAACCGTTCGCGTGCAGCGCTTGCGACCACATACTGTCGCCAACTGCCAATAGCCTGCTCTGCCGGCGCAAGCGCGCGTCCAACCAGAACAGAGGCCGCGATGATTGAGCCTGCGCTCAGGTCGCCCGAGATGGCAAGATACGCGCCCAAACCAAGAACTGCGGATTGCAGCATCAGTCGAACGGTGCGCGAGATGGATGAAAGCGTTGCAGCCATATCGCTGATATCGCTCTGTTTGACCTGCGCTTTGCCATTCAGCTTGTGCCAGTACTGGTACAGATCATCCCGCATTCGCATGGCGTGGGTGACTTCGTGATTGCGCGCGACGTCGTTCAGGACACGGGCACTTCGGGTTTGATATTGGTTGGCCCGCGCAACACCACGTTGCGTCAGGGCGTTGTTCAATATCGCGATTGCGACAAGGAATACGACGCCCGCCAAACCTGCATAGCCCAGCCAGGGGTGCAGGAGGTAAGCAAAACCAAGATAGATTGGCGTCCACGGGGCATCGAAAATAACAGCAAGGGTCGAGCCGCCGATAAATTCCCGCAAGGTGCCCAGATCACCAATCGCGTCGCGACCTTTGGTACCGCCTTCCTTGACCGAACGTTCGATCTGAGCGTCGAACACGCGTTTTTCCAGCAGGTTGCTAATCCGGTTTCCGATACGCACAAGGATGCGGGACCGGACCAGAGACAACAGGCCGAATACCAGATACAGGCCCAGCATCAGAACGCTCAGGCCAAAAAGGGTCTGATAGCTTTGACTGGGCAGCGCGCGGTCATAGACCAAAATCATGAACAGAGGGCCGGTCAGCATCGTCAGGTTGATAACCATACTCACGGCACCAATTGCGAAAAGACCCGGGCGCGCTGTACGGTAAGCGTTTTGAAGCTCGGTTCGTGTGTTGGGACTATGGGACATGGTGACCCTCTTTCGTGACTGAAATTTCAGAAGAAACGGCGGCGACCCAAGGGCCGCCGCCGCATTTCACTTAGACAAGAACGTTGTCTTCGTTCAGGTCGTCCACCTGGATGCCCAGCAGCGTGATGCTGCCTTCTGCGCCAAGATCGATAACAACGTCGTCACCATCCTGCGAAATGGCACCAGCCAGATCTTCGAAGGTATCAAAGTCGAAATCGGTCGAGCTCAGGTCCAGAGTGTCACCATTGGCGAACGCTTCGAAGTCAGCGATGACGTCGTCACCAAGACCTGCCTCAAAGACGAAGGTGTCAGCACCGCGATTGCCTTCAAGACGGTCGTTGCCTGTACCACCATTGATGATGTCATCACCAATACCGCCGCAGACAATGTCATCGCCAGCACCGCCGAAGAGGATGTCGTTGCCGCGACCGCCTTCCAGCGTATCGTTGCCGTCACCACCTTCGAGGACGTCGTCGCCACGGCCACCGGTCAAGATGTCTTCACCTTCACCACCAACCAGAACGTCTTCGCCGTTACCGCCGTCCAGCACATCGTCTCCGAGGCCGCCCGTCAGGTCATCGTCGCCGTTGCTTCCGGCAAGCTGATCGTTTCCGGCTTCGCCGTCCAGATCATCATCGCCGTTGCCACCGTCCACGATGTCATTTCCGGCACCGGCCAGAACGATATCGTCGCCGTTACCTGCTTCGATGTTGTCGTCACCGACGCCACCTTGCAGATCATCGTCGCCATTGGTCGGATCGACGTTTACGACAACCTCTTCCTCGGCAAAGATAAAGTTCTCAGCCACAAGCTCATCCGGGGCAACCCCTTCGAGAGTGATCTGATCACCATCACCCAGGTCGATTACGGTGTTCTCGCCGTCGGCCACAATCAACAGATCCGAAAGCTGAGTGATTCCGAAATCGGACACATCCAGGAAGTCGCCGTCTTCGACGCTTACCGAGAAGTCAGCCACAACGTCGAAACCGGTACCGCGACGGAAGGCGAACGTGTCGCGGCCCGACCCACCGATCAGGGTGTCGTTGTCGGCACCACCATCCAGGAAGTCGTCACCACGGCCACCGTCAACGATGTCTTCACCTGCACCGCCGAACAGTTCGTCATCACCACCTTCGGCAATGTCGATCACAATGCGCAGAAGCTGCTCATTGCCACCGTTGCGGGTAAAGTCACCTTCGATCGGATCAACAATCGTACCGGCAGCGGTTTCGCCACCCAGAATGTTGACAGGTTCGCCGTCCGGGTTGCCTTCCGAGCCGTTGAAGCCCGGGTGCAGACCCACAACACCGTTTTCCACGGTACCCTGGTCACGTGCGGTCTGGTTGAGGAAGGCTGCGCCTTCTTCATTGTTGACCTCGGTGCCAGCGTCCAGAACATCGTTGCCAAAGCGTTCGATGATAAGCGGGCCAATAAAGTTGCCCTCTTCGTCAAAGATCGGATCTGCCAACGCATCATCTGGAACGGCCAGGAACGCGTCGTTCGATGGGATGATCATGGTTGCCCAGGTAAAGAAGCCCTGACCGACCTGATCGGTGTTGACGTTCAGCGTAAAGCTGGCCGTTTCACCGGGATCGATGACACCCGGCGCACCGATGCCGCCCAGAATGGTCGCATCCACACCGTTGTCACCAACCTGCTGATTGAACTCGGCTGCGATACCTTCGACGCTGCCGTCTTCGGCCAGACGTTCCAGACCCAGGCTGGCTTCTTCGCCTGCGGTGAACAGGTCAAAGTTGGCACCATCATGGAAACCGAACCAGACAGGTGTCAGGAAGGTTCCGCCTTCGCCCAGCGTGTTGGTCACCGATACGGTGATGGCTTCGCCGTCGCCAACCGCGTCACCGCGGATAACGTCGTTACCTGCGCCACCGTTGATGATGTCGTCGCCTGCCGCACCGGCCAGAAGGTTGTCGCCTTCGTCGCCGATCAGGACGTCGTCATTGACGGACCCGGTCAGGTTTTCGATGCTGATCAGCTGATCCTGAACGGCATTTCCATTAGGCGCTGCGTAGTCTGCAGTGCCTGCCGACAGATCCGCGGTCACACCAGAACCGATGTCGCTGAAGTCAGCCGTGTCGATACCTTCACCACCGTCGGTGATGTCGTTACCGCCACCGCCACGCAGGACGTCGTTACCTTCGCCGCCTTCCAGAATGTCGTTGCCACCACGGCCGACCAGCAGATCGTTACCGTCGTTGCCGGTCAGTGTGTTGGCGTTGTTGTCGCCGAACAACTGATCGTCATTGGCCGAACCGTCGAGGTTTTCGAACCCGTCGAAATTCTCGAAGATCGTGACGTTCTCGTTGGGAGCATAAGACGCGCTGCCTGTTGCGAGGTCCGCAATCACCTCAGCACCGATACCCTGGAAGCTGTTGGTGTCGATACCTTCGCCACCGCTCAGATCATCCAGACCACCGCCACCAGCGATAAAGTCGTCACCTGCACCACCATCGATCGCGTTCGGAGCTGCGCCGGTTGCGATGATCGAGTCGTCATTGGACGTGCCGATGATGTTCTCGATACCGGTGAACTCTTCCTCGATCAGCGGGCCGTTACCGCCACCGCCGTTATATACGGCTGTGCCTGTGCCATCTGCCGCCAGGGTGACAGCGACACCTGCAATGGTGGGATCTTCTGCACCAAGGTTGATGTTGGAAAAGTCGTTGGTGTCGATACCTTCACCACCGTCGATGATGTCGGTGCCACCACCGCCTGCCAGGATGTCGTCACCTGCGCCGCCGCTCAGGGTGTCATTGCCACCCAGACCGCTCAGGACATCGTCGCCGTCGAGACCTTCCAACACGTTGTCGTTCGCATCGCCGATCAGAACGTCGCCGTCATTTGAACCGATGACGTTTTCGATGCTGATCAGAGTGTCGGTTTCAGAAACTGCTAGGGTCACTTCTTCGACGTTGGTCACGCCCGATGGGTTCTCGGAGACTTCATCTGCGCTGGCAAGGAAGCCGCCAGCATCCACCAGCGAGTCACGCACGACCGGACCGTTGATGCCGGCAGGTGCATTGTGCAGGTGAATTGCAGAAACCACACCTGGGATCGGTGTCAACAGGTCAGAGACTGCCAGACCGGTTACCGACAGTTCGGACGAGTATGTCGCGACACCATCAATAACTGTGACAGTTACGGTTGCTGTACCTGTTGCCTCAGAGTCCGACAGAGGGCCAGGTTCCTGTGCCGCGTCCAGCGACGCGTTCAGAACCAGGGTGCCGTTGCCGTTTTCATCCAGGTTGTTTTCGACAACCAGCAACTGACCACGGATCTCACCGGCCGGGAAGTCGACTGTGTGGATGTTGTAGTACAGGTTGCCCGCCAGCGCTTCGTCAACCAGGCTGTCCAACGGGTCAGCAAAGTTGGTGAAGTCCGCGTTCTCGATGCTGACCGAGAAGCCAGTCTCGCGTGTCGCGGTTCCTGCGCCAAGGTCGACTTCGACAGGAACGTCGACGTCATTGAACGCAGCAGTGTCGATACCTTCGCCACCATCCAACGAGTCGTTGCCCAATCCGCCGGTCAGGACGTCATCACCAGCGCCGCCTTCGATGATATCATCACCTGCGCCACCATCGATTGCATTCGGTGCTTCACCGGACGCGATGATCGTGTCGTCGTTGGACGAGCCTGTGATGTTTTCGATACCAGAGAATTCTTCCTGGATCAGCGGGCCGTTACCGCCACCACCATTGTATTCGGCTGTGCCTGTGCCATCTGCCGCAAGCGTGACGCTGACACCAGCAATCGTTGGGTCTGCTGCGCCAAGGTTGATGTTGGAAAAGTCGTTGGTGTCGATGCCTTCACCGCCGTCAATGATGTCGGTGCCGCCACCGCCGATCAGGGTGTCATTCCCTGCACCGCCGCTCAGGGTATCGTTGCCACCCAGACCGCTCAGGACATCGTCGCCGTCGAGACCTTCCAATACGTTGTCGTTCGCATCACCGATCAGAACGTCGCCGTCATCCGAACCGATGACATTTTCGATGTTGAGCAGCGTGTCGGTTTCAGAAACTGCTAAGGTCACTTCTTCGACGTTGGTCACGCCCGATGGGTTCTCGGAGACTTCATCCGCGCTGGCCAAGAAGCCACCGGCATCCACCAGCGAGTCACGCACAACTGGGCCATTTTCGCCAGCAGGTGCATTGTGCAAGTGAATTGCAGAAACCACACCTGGGATCGGCGTGAGCAGGTCAGAGACTGCCAGACCGGTTACCGACAGTTCGGACGAGTATGTCGCGACGCCGTCAATAACAGTAACGGTAACAGTCGCAGTACCGGTTGCCAGCGAGTCCGAAACTGGGTCAGGCTCTTGTGCCGCGTCCAGCGAAGCGCTCAGTACAAAGGTGCCGTTGCCGTTTTCATCCAGGTTGTTTTCGACAACCAGCAACTGACCACGGATCTCTCCGCCGGGGAAATCGGCTGTGTGGATGTTGTAGTACAGGTTGCCTGCCAGTGCTTCGTCAACCAGGCTGTCCATCGGGTCAGCGAAGTTGGTGAAGTCCGCGTCTTCGATGCTGACCGAGAAGCCGGTCTCGCGTGTCGCGGTTCCTTCCACAAGGTCGACTTCGACGGGTACGTCGATGTCGTTGAAGACGGCGGTGTCGATGTCGTCACCGCCATCCAGAATGTCATTGCCCAACCCGCCGGTCAGGATGTCATCACCGGCGTTGCCGTTGATTTCATCGTCACCCGCGGTTCCGACTAGATTGTTGGCGTTGTCGTCGCCATCAATTATTTGGCCCACTATTTCTTCGGGATTCATCGTAAACTCCAAGCTGTTAGGCAAGCACTGTTGTGCTCACCGACCGTTAACTGCGCTTGGAAGAAATCATCGCAACTGTTCAAAAATGATGGGTGGGTCATCACCCTTAAATTAACTGCTAAACCACCCCTAACATGTTAATTTTAAAAGAAACAAATATTACCCCTCACGATCCTACAACTAAAGTTGAAGGTCGTTTTTTTACCGGTAATTCGTGTATTTTCATAAAAAATTACGAAACAGACCTGTCATGACACATGAGAACGAAACGCCAGAATGCTATGAGAAACTTCCAATTCGTGATTGGGATTTAGTACGGTTTCTTTTGTGCGTGGCACGCGCGGGCAGTATCTCGCGCGCGTCGGAGCATCTGTCGGAAAGCCCGGCCACGGTTGGTCGGAAATTGCGAGAGATTGAAAAAGATCTGGCAGTGCCGGTGTTTGACCGTGGCACCGCGGGTGTAACGCTGACTAGCATCGGTCAGGAAATTCTGAAATCCGCCGAGCGGATCGAAGCAGAGTTGACCCATATTGGTGAAATATGCCGCGCACATCGGGGTCTGAGCGGTGGGCGCGTCTGTGTGTCCACCCCTGAAGGTTTGGGAGAAGCGATTGTCGCGCCCAGGCTCATCGAGTTTCATTCGCTGAATCCTGAGATCCAAATCGATCTGTTGCTGTCTAACAAAAGAATAAATCTACACAATCGTGAGGCCGACATCGCCGTGCGCCTTGGCCGGTCCGAGTCCCACAGAATATCTTCTGAAAAGCTGGGCGAAGTTGCGTTCGGAATTTACGCCTCTCGCGATTACCTTTTCGGTTTGGACGAGATCAATTCTGCGGCCGAACTGGCGGGTCACAATGTCATTGTCGCCACCGGGGCGCTTAGCCGAACGGTGCAGGAGGAAGAATTCCGCAAGATCATCGGTAAATGCAACATCGCTGCGCGAACGGACAACATCAACGCGCAATTGTCGGCTGTCAAAAGTGGTTTTGGGTTCGCGGTACTTCCGAAGTATATGACACGACCACACTCGGACTTGGTTGAGGTTATGCCAGGTTTTTTGAAATCTACCGTCGAATTATGGATACTCACGCATCAGGATGTTGCGGACTACCCGCATGTTCAAACCACCAAACAGTTTCTCGTGGAAATGTGCGAAAGTCTTGTGAATGAGACACTGCCCACGCGGGTCAAAGAACACTGTCAGCGGAATGGTCGGGTAAGATAGTAGGCGCAAACGTTGCCGCAACTTCTTCGACTGCAAATCTAACCCACCCAAGGCATAGCAAAGCTTTTCAACTGTGCAGGTTCATATGATCAAAGCGATCAATGCAGGTAGGGTAATAGCTGAAAAAGCAGTGCCAAACAGCACCGCACGTGCAGCAAGCTGCACACTGATATTCTCCGCGCGCGCCATGACATAGACATTCGCCGCAGGGGGGAGTGCGGCCATGATTATCGCGGTTGCAATCCAAATGGGATCGAAACCGGGTAAGACAACGAAAATGATGGCTACGAGCAAGGGGTGCAAAATCAATTTACCTGCGAGGCAAATTTGAAGCGGCACTTCTAAGTGGTTGGCCTTGTGGCGGGACAGGGTCAAACCCAAAGAAAAAAGCGCCGCTGGGGCCGCCGCGTTTTGGAATCCGGTCAGTGGGGTGTTGATGAAATCGGGCAGGCCCAGTCCACTAGCGGCAAATGCAAGGCCCGCCAGAGTGGCCAGGATAAAAGGATGCCGCAATACTTTGCCTAAGGACTTGAACAAGCCCTTAATGGAAAACCCGTCGGCGCTGATCATGGCTGGCCAGATCGTAAAGATCAGAAGGACGTCGGCACAAAAGATAAAGGCCGCCGGAGCCCCGGCAGCCGGGCCGAGGACTGCGACGGTCAGAGTAGGCCCCATGTACCCTATGTTCGAATAGCTTGCCGAAAGACCGTAGACTGCCGCATGTTCCTTGGCCTTTGTAATCCGACCGACCCACCAGCCGAATAAAAACATCAACCCGGTCGCCAAGGTCGTAAGCGCCAGAAAACCAATGATGTTGGATGATCCGGGCGGAAGATGACGCACTGATTGAAACAGCAGTGCCGGCAGGGCAACATAAAACACGAAAGCGTCCAGCCACTTTTGCCCCTCTGACGAATGCCTGAGAAGCTTTTCCGCGGCCACTCCAGCCAGAATGTAGACAAAAAAGGGCGCGACAAGTCCGAGACCAACAATCATTGCAGGTATTGGTCGCAAGAAAGGCGGCAGACTGCAAGCATGGTCAAAACGCGGGTTTAGGTGACAGGAATGAGCTGGTGAAATAGTCCCTCAAAACACGCGTCGCGTCAGAGTGTTGGGCTTGTTTGCGAAACGCCATGCCTACATCCATGGTTGGAATGTCCACGCTGGTCTGGACTGTCTCGATCCGCCGTCCCTCTAGTGACCATGGGCGGTAAACCATGTCCGACAAGATCGTAACGCCGTGCCCGTTGGCAACCATTGACCGGACGGCTTCTACGGACGAGGTGCGTAGCTTGATATCAGGCGCGCAATTATGGGCGTTCCAGTATTTCATGCTGGTATGTGCTGCCTCGTCCACCGTCAGCATGACATAGGGCTCGCGGGCAATATCCTGTAGTGAAACGGGGTCTTCATGCGCAAGGGGGTGGCCTGTGGGCAGCCACAGCCTGCGCTGTGATTTCAACAAGGTAATTGTCTCTAGCGCTGGGTTCTGAATGTTTGAGGTCAGCGCGACGGCCATGTCAATTTGACCTGTGACCAATTGCTGCTCGATACTTTGTCGGTTCAACTCGACGATCTGAATGTCCAGGGCAGGGTAAAGCTGGGTCAGTCGTCCTAAATGGTAGGGCAGGAAATACCCGATCACCGTATAGGTCGCGGCCAATCTGATAACACCGGAAATATCGGAGTCGCGCTGATCCAGAACTCGGGCCGCGTCAAGCCTTTCCAAAATATCCCGTGCAGAGTGCAGGAACTGCTGCCCGGCTTCGGTCATCACCATTCCCTGCGCGCGGCGGACGAACAGAGTCGCGCCCAGAATAGTCTCCAGCTCTCGGATCGCGCCCGTTACCGCGGATTGGGAAATCGACAAAAGCTTGGCAGCACGGCTGACCTGCCCGGTTTCGGCTGTGGCGACAAAGTATTTCAGATGCTTGAAATTCATAACAAAGCCACTCGGAGTTATTATCGAAAATAGTGATAATGCATGAGCGAAAAAAAGAAATACCAATTTCTTGCAAATTGCGAATGATGCCCGCGTACGTCACAACAGGGGGCTTGGTGGATGCGAGATATCGTCGATCTGAACTGCGATATGGGCGAAGGGTTCGGCCATTGGGTATTGGGTGATGCCCCCGAGGATAAAATCATGGAGATCATCAGCTCGGCCAATGTGGCCGCGGGTTTTCATGCGGGCGACCCCAATTCCATCGACCGGATGGCCAAGCTGGCGCAGACCCATGGTGTCGGGTTGGGTGCGCACCCGGGCTATGCGGATCTGCGCGGTTTTGGGCGTCGTTACATCAACATGGATTCCGCTGAGTTGATCAATGACGTGGTCTACCAGATCGGTGCCGTGCGGGAATTTGGCCGCCGTCACGGTGCGCCGCTTCAGCACGTGAAACCGCATGGCGCGTTGTATATGGAGGCGGCGGTGAACGAAGACCTGTCGCAGGCTTTGGTCGACACGTTGCAGGCCATCTGCCCGGATGCACCGCTGTTTTGCATGGGTATTTCAAAAACCCATGCCGCCGCGAAACGCGCCGGTCATCCGGTCATTCGCGAGTTCTTCGCGGACAGGGATTATGACAATAGCGGATCCATCGTTTTCGCCCGCAAGGTCGGACGCCCCGATCTTTCACAGGTCGCCGAGAAATGCGTCAAGGCCTGCAAGACTGGCATGGTTACGACGGTGGAGGGCGACGAGATGCAGATCGAATTTGAATCGATCTGCTTCCACTCAGATACGCCCGGTGCGCTCGAGATGGGGCGCGCCATTCGCAAAGGTCTGACTGATAACGGAATTCGGATCGCAACCGCCGGCGAAATCGCCGCGACGCTTTAATCGACTTGTAGGAGAAAACCGATGGCAGAGATCAAATCGCCCGTGCCCGGAACATTCTATACCCAAGCTTCACCCGACGCTCCTGTCTATAAGGCCAAGGGGGATGCTGTGGCCGTTGGCGACGTGATCGGGCTGGTCGAGGTCATGAAGACCTTCATCGAGATCAAGTCTGATGCAACCGGAACCTTTGCCGGGTATGCCGTCGAAAACGAGGCGGCGGTGACGGCGGGTCAGACGTTGGCGGAAGTGGATGGCTAAGCCCATGCGCATCAGACGTTTGTTTATCGCCAATCGGGGTGAGATTGCCGTGCGCATCATTCGTGCCGCGCAAGGATTGGGTGTTCACACCATTCAGGCGCATTCCGAGGCCGACGCAGATATGTTGGCCGTGCGCATGGCGGATGAAAGCGTCTGTGTCGGCCCCGCGCAGGCGGCGCAATCCTATCTGAACATCGACGCATTGGTGCAGGCAGCCCAAGACTGCAACGCCGATGCGGTACACCCCGGTTACGGATTTCTGGCCGAAAACGCGGATTTCGTCCGCGCGGTCGAGGCCGCCGGGATGCGCTTTGTTGGCCCCTCTGCCGACACGATTGACCGCATGGGCGACAAGGTTTCGGCGCGACAGGCAGCGCAAATTGCCGGAGTGCCCGTTGTGCCAGGCTCCAAAGGTCGAATTGCTACGCCGCAAGATGCTTTGGCCATAGCTGATCAGATCGGCTACCCGGTGATGATCAAGGCTTCGGCCGGGGGCGGGGGCAAAGGTATCCGCGTCGCCCAAAATGCCGAAGAACTGGCGCAGATGGCCCCACAGGCGCAGGCCGAGGCGCAGGCGGCCTTTGGTGATGGTGGTTTGTATCTGGAACGAGCGATCACCGCGCCTCGCCATATTGAGGTTCAGATCCTTGGCGATGGCACCAACGCGGTGCATTGCTTTGAACGCGAATGCTCGATGCAGCGCCGCCGCCAGAAAGTGTGGGAAGAGGCCGGGGCGGTCTGTCTGGACGATGCAACCCGCGACAGGTTGTGCGCGTCCGCTGTCGCGTTGGCGAAATCGGTCAACTATGTCGGCGCTGGCACGTTGGAATACCTGTATGACAGTACCACCAACGAGTTCTTTTTCATCGAAATGAACACGCGCATTCAGGTCGAGCACCCTGTGACCGAGATGATCACTGGGCTGGATCTGGTGCAGGAAATGATCCGGGTGTCGGGGGGCGAGCGCCTCTCGGTCACGCAGGGTCAGATCAGCCGCAATGGGCACGCGATAGAAGTGCGCATCAACGCTGAGGACCCGGCACTGCAATTCATGCCATTCCCCGGTCAGGTCGGCCGGATGCGATTGCCCGAGGGTGACGGCGTCCGCTTCGACCATTTTCTGTACGAGGGCTACCAGATTCCGCCGTTTTACGACTCGTTGCTGGGCAAGCTGATCGTCCACGCGCCCACACGCGCGGACGCCATCGCAAAGTTGGCCGCTGCGCTGGATGATCTGACGCTTGAGGGGCTGAAAACCACTATTCCCCTGCACCGGACGCTGGCCGCTGATGCCAATGTGCTGGCGGACCGGATCCACACCCAATGGCTCGAACCGTGGCTGGACGCGGGCAACCTGACCGTACCGGCCTAACCAAGGAGACGCAGCATGAAGACACGTTACACCTATGGTGGCGACGAACACATCTATGTCGAGATGGATGATGAGATGTCGCTGGACGCCTTCTTCAAATCCCTGTCCATGAGCAATGCCGTGCGCGATGCGCAAATCGACGGGGTGACTGAAATCTGCCCCGCCAACGCATCGTTTCAGGTCAAGTTCGACCCCGACGTGATCAGCCCCGATCAGATGATGGAGCAGATCAAGAATCTGGAACACAAGGCCGAAGACGCCGACAAGAGGCTGAAAACGCGGATCATCGAAATCCCGGTCTACTATCAGGACCCTTGGACGCATGAGACGCTGATGCGGTTCCGTGAACGCCATCAGGACCCAAACGGCACCGATCTGGACTATGCCGCGCGTATCAACGGCTATGACAGCGCCGAGGCGTTTATCGAAGCCCACCATTCGCAGCCCTGGTTCGTGTCGATGGTGGGGTTCGTGGCCGGGCTGCCGTTCTTGTACCAACTGGTCGACCGGGACAAGCAATTACAGGTGCCCAAATACCTGCGCCCTCGAACGGATACGCCCAAACAGACGGTGGGCTATGGCGGGTGTTTCTCGTGCATCTATTCGGTGCGCGGGGCAGGGGGGTACCAGATGTTCGGGATCACTCCGATGACCATTTTTGATCCCACCCAGCAGGTTAGCTATCTGAAGGACTTCATGGTGTTCTTCAAACCCGGCGACATCGTGAAATGGAAACCCATCGACCGCGCAGAATATGACCGCATTCTGGCCGAGGTCGAAGCTGGCACCTATGCCCCGCGCATCGCTCAGGTCGATTTCGATCTGGACGCATTCAACGCCGACATGACCGGCACCAATGCCAAGCTGATGGAGGCCCTCAATGACGCTTAAGATACTCTCTCCCGGCCTGTCGACCTCTATTCAGGACCTTGGACGCCCCGGCTATTTCCATCTGGGCATTCCCATTGGTGGGGCGATGGATCGTTTTGCGCTGCGATGTGCCAATATGCTGGTCGGTAACCCCGAGGGCGCTGCAGGGCTCGAAGTGGTGTTCATGGGTCCCGAAATCGAGTTCATGCAGGATGCGCTGGTCGCCGTGACGGGTGCGGAACTGCCACCTAAGGTCGATGGCACCCCGCAACCGACATGGACAGCATTCCCGGTTAAAAAGGGGCAGACCCTCAGCTTTGATTTCCTCAAATCCGGTGCGCGGGCCTATATCGCGGTCAGTGGTGGGATCGACACGCCGCCCGCGCTAGGCAGCCGCTCAACCTATCCCATTGGGGCACTAGGCGGGATCGAGGGGCGTGCGATTCAGGCTGGCGACATGCTCCCCGTTGGAGAGGCCGAACTGATTGAGCCCGGGTTCAGCATTCCCGAACCCCTGCGCCGCGGGCCGGGCTCGCCAGCCGAGTTACGCGTTCTGCCGGGGCTTTACTGGCATCGGCTGACCGAGAAGGCGCAGCAGGGCTTTTTTGCCGATGACTGGGCCGTCGCGCCCGAGGCCGACCGGATGGGCTATCGCTTTAAGGGGGGTCAACCGCTGGAGTTTGTAGACCGGGAACAACCATTTGGTGCTGGGGCTGATCCGTCCAATATCGTGGATGGCTGTTATTCCTACGGCTCGATCCAGGTGCCGGGCGGGCTAGAGCCAATCGTGCTGCACCGTGATGCGGTGTCAGGTGGTGGGTATTTTACCCTGGGGGCGATCATATCGGCAGATATGGACCTGATCGGTCAACTGCAGCCGCATACGCCGGTTAAGTTCAAACAGGTTGATATGGAACAAGCCTTAGCGGCACGCAAAGCGCGGAAAGATATGTTGCGCGAAATTCGAACGCATTTGGGCTAGCACGGCGGCAAAGGCCGTCACCCTGCGCTGAGCGAAAAGTATCCAAGCGACTTTGCGAGATCTTCTTTCGCGAAGTTGCGGCCAATGAACACGATCTCATTGGCCCGCTGGGTGGACGATGCTGGCAGAATTTCCGGGGCCTGAACTGAATTGCGCACGCCTTGCAGCAACAGATAGCCAGCTGGCGTGTCGAACACACCTTTAACCCGGACAATGTCATGGCCGCGGGCATGTAGCAAAGCCGATAGCCAGACCGAAAAGGCGGCCCAGTCGACACTGGCATCAATCCTTAGTCGGGTGGGTTCGATCGCTGGTAGGTTGGACAGCTCGGCCAAAGCAGGAATGGCGATAGGCTGAGCGCTGGGATCAATCGAAGGTGTCGCGTCTTCGCCTTTGATTGCGGCCGAGATATCCGCACCGGGATTTAATTGCGTCAGCGTTGCGTGCACTGCACTGTATGCTCCGGGCAATTGCGCATCGATCTTAGTCAGAATGATGCGGTCGGCGGCTTCGATCTGAGCCCGGCCCAGATGTTCGGTCCCAAGCTGATGGACAATGTTGACTGCGTCCGCCAACACGATGATTTCATCCAGAAGGATGTGATGAACCAGCATCGGGTCAGTTTGTATCGCTGCCGCTATCGCAGCGGGATCGGCCAACCCGCTGGTTTCCAGCACTATTTTTTCTAACCGTTGCTGGTCTGATGCTGTTTGACTACGCGTGTTGCAAATCTGGCGGAGTGAGCTGATCAGATCGGCTTTCCCGACACAACAGGCGCATCCACCGGCCAGAAGGGTCATGCCACTAGCGTGCTGCTGCAACAGGGTGTCGTCCACCGGGGTTTCTGCTGCTTCGTTGACAAGGATGTGGGCGCGTCCGAACCGTCCTTGAAACAACTGATGACGTAGCCAAGTTGTTTTGCCAGATCCCAGATAACCTCCCAGAATAGTCAGCCGTATTCTGGAGTCGTTGGAGGAACCCGCCCCTGACATTCAGGCAGCCGCACCTAAAAAACGAGCGTCCAGGGGATCAAGCGGCGCTCCGGTTTGTGCCTCGGCTTCGGACCATACAGCCTCTAGGTCGGGCACGATGACGGTGCGACCGGTCAGTGACCGTAACTGGATGCCGGGAATGCGGCCATCGTCATGTACAGACAGGCCATAGCTGTTCAGGATCTTGTTCAGGATGTTGGCGCGGCGAAACTTCAACTGCAGCTTGTCGCCGGAAGCATCAGCCCCGGCATCTGTCCAATGACCTGGTCTGGTGGGGAACCCACAGGCGCTGCACATCACGTGTTCTCCTTGGAGGGTGTGCCAGAGGGACGACCCCTCTGGCCATGTTCGGGTCAGATGACCTCGGGGCGTTTGTCACTGTCGAAGGGGAAACGCGCGCGGAAGTCATCGGCGATGGTGTTAAAGTCCACCCACTCAACACCCGAATGGCTGTTGATGTGGTCGATCAGACGCTCGAGCATCAGCAGCACCTGTGGGCGACCGGCAACATCGGGGTGAATGGTGATCGGGAAAATGCCGTAGTCCATTTCACGGTAGACCCAGTCGAACTGGTCCTTCCACATCTCTTCGATGTCGCGCGGATTGACGAAACCGTGGCTGTTGGGTGCGTTCTTGATGAACATCATCGGCGGCAGGTCATCGACGTACCAGTTGGCCCCGATGTCCACGAGGTCGATTTCCTTGCCGTGTTTAAGTGGGTGCATCCATTCACCGGCGGTTTTCGAATAGTCGATCACGTTCCATTCGTCGCCGACACGGGCATAGAACGGCTGGAAGTCGCGATAGCTTTGGCTGTGGTCATACGAGAACCCGTATTTGCCCAGCAGCGCGGCGGTGACGTTCGACATCTCCCACCAGGGCGCCACATAGCCTTTGGGCGCTTCGCCGGTCAGGCCCTTGATCAGTTCGATGGACTTGACCAGTACGTCTTCTTCCTGAGTGGGCGTCATGGCCACCGGGTTTTCGTGCATGTAACCATGCGCACCGATTTCGTGGCCGGCTTCGATGATCATGTCCATTTCCTTTGGAAATGTCTCAAGCGAATGACCAGGAATGAAGAACGAGGTGCGCATGTCGTACTTCTTGAACAGGCGCAATAGACGGGGAATGCCGACTTCTGTCGCAAAGATGCCGCGCTGAATGTCGTTGGGAGAATCTCCACCGCCGTATGAGCCGATCTGGCCCGCGACGGAGTCGATATCCGTCCCGAAGGCGCATAGGATTTTCTTTGTCATGATACTTCTCCTCTGTGTTCTCAAAGTTTGCAAATTCTGGGGATGAATCAGCCTCGTATGATGTTCTCGGTCGCCAATGCCGCCGAAAGAACGGCATGGTCCTGACCATGAGGCGCGGACAGCAATAAGCCCGTGGGCATACCGTTCCGATCCGTTCCGTTGGGGATGGACACACCGGGCCAGTCCAAGAAATTGCCAAGCGACGTGTTGCGCAGTGTCAGGCCGTTGTGTTCGAAAAACACATCCTGATCGGCCTCGAGTGGGGCGATCTCCATCGCGGTTGTTGCGGTTGTCGGGCAAAGCACAATGCAGCCGCCTATTGTGGCCGCGGTTTCTGCCATCAGGCGGACGCGGGCCTGTTGAAGCACAACCAGATCAACAGCGGTCATGGGGCTGGCTTGCAGAACACGGCGCACGACGCGGGCATCCATTTGCTCGGCTTCGGGGCCGTTCACCCGGTCTTTGTGAATCGCCAGGGCCTCGGCCCCGGCCAAGAACCCATGCTGTGACATAAGATCCAGAATGTGCTGCAACTGCGGCAACGAAATGCGTGAGACACGCGCGCCTGCACGTTCCAACCTTGCAACGGCAGCGTCAAAGCGGTCCAAGACATCCTGGCTTGCGCCATCGAACAAAACCTGATCCGGAATGACGAAGTTTAGCTTGTACAATTCCGCAGGATTGATCTGAGGTCGAAGGTGGCCGCGCAAGACGGCATCGACCAGCACGCAATCGGCTACGCTGTTCGCGAGCGGCCCAATCGTGTCCAGCGACGGGGCGAGGGGAAATACGCCGTCCATCGGATATCGCCCCATTGAAGGTTTGTATCCGACCACACCGTTGAACGAGGCCGGGATACGCACCGAACCCCCGGTGTCAGAACCCATCGAAACCGGCACGACCCCTGCGGCGACAACAGCGCCTGACCCCGAGGATGAGCCGCCGGGGCTGCGCGGGTTGTCTTTGTCGGCGTGTATGTTGCGCGGCGTTCCATAATGGGGGTTCAGCCCTATTCCGGAATACGCGAACTCTGTCATGTTGACGGTGCCGACCGAAGTCATTCCGGCGCTGGCCGCACGCGAAACAATCGCGGCATCGGCTGTGGCTGCAGGGTTTGATTTAAGTACAACAGACCCGGCAGTGGTGACGCGACCTTTGAGATCGAACAAATCCTTCCACGCTGTGGGTACACCATCAATCGGGCTGATCGGAATGCCTGCACGCCAACGCAGGTGTGAGGCCTCGGCCTCGGCCTGCGCACGGTCTTTCAGAAGGTCGATAAACAGGGCGGGATCATTATGATCGGACAGCCTGTCAAAGACACCTTCCAGCAGCGCGACGGGGTCAGTCCGCCCAGCCTGCAGGTCTGCGGCCATTTGAGTGATGGTTAGATTGCTCATCTCATACGGGCCCCATCACGCGATCATCGTTGCGCCGCTGGCGTGCCAGGCCACATAGGCCGAGGCCCCCACGGACAGGCGTCCGCGATATTTGTCCACATGGCCTTCTGTGTTGATCGTCGCGCCATTCTCTAGCCGGACCAGCATCTGCATGATGTGGCCGATGACTTGCAGACGTTCGATCTGGCAGGGGATGATGTTCGAACCAAAGGTGCCGCGCAGTTCGGCTTCGTCGGTTTCGACGGGGATCAACTCAACGGCTTCAGCGGGCAACACGATGCTCATCTTTTCGCCCATGGTATGGGCGACGTCGATGCGGTTGGTGCCGGAAATAGCGCCAAAGGGCGTGTCGAGTGTAATTGTTTGACCTTCGGTCGCAGTTACAGTGCCGGGAATAATGGTGTTTGACCCGATAAAGCGCGCGACAAACTCGCTGGTGGGGCGGGTGTACAGCTCGTGCGGGGGGCTGATCTGTTCAACCCGACCTGCATTCATCACGATGATCCGGTCCGACAGCGCCAAAGCTTCGGATTGGGCATGGGTTACGAACACGAAGGTAATTCCAAGTTCGCGCTGCAACAGCTTCAATTCGTTCTGGATGCTTTTTCGAAGATTGGCATCCAACGCGCCGAGGGGTTCGTCCAGCAGCAAAATATCGGGTTCTACGACCAAAGACCGTGCCAAAGCAATCCGCTGACGCTGACCACCGGACAGACGGCTGGTTGGCATTTCCGAGATATCCAGAAGCCCCAGCTTGTCCAGAATGCCATCGACTTTGCGATCAGCTTCGGGTTTCGGAAGGCCTTTAACCTCCAGCCCGAACCGTACGTTCTGCCGCACGTTCATGTGGGGGAACAGCGCGTAGTTCTGGAAAATCATCGATGTCGGGCGCTTTTCCGGGGGCTGGTCATTGACCCGTTGGCCTCGGATCAACAGGTCGCCGGATGTGACGCTTTCGAACCCAGAAATCATCCGCAGCGTCGTTGACTTGCCGCAGCCCGACGGTCCGAGAAAGGCGATGAACTCACCCTTTTCAACGTCGAGGTTAAAGTCGATGACGGCAGGCGTGCCGTTGTCATAAACTTTACCAACGTTTTTGAGTTGCAGATCGTAAGCCAAGGACGTCGCACCCTTTTGATTTGATTTCTTGAAAGGCGGGGAATGGGCTCAGCCGGTTAGACCCGGCTGAACCAGTGTTGAGTTAGGCGGACAGGAACTCATCCCATTTCTGGATCAGCAGGTCGTACTCATCCGGCCACTGGTGCCAGTAGGCGACGTTCGCCGCGCGAGTTTCGAGCGAGCCACCATCGCGCAGATCGCCTTCCTTGATGCCGCGCTCGGTCGCACCGACCCAAGGCTTGCCCTCGTACCAGAAAGCATATTTGTCTGGGTCCATGACCTCTTTGACGTTGACGGTGGGCGAATAGTAACCCTGTTCCGACACTGCAATCGCTGGCGGGCCGGATAGCCAGTAATCAGCATAGGCCGTGACCGCTTCGAGGTTGGGCGAGGTCTTGAGCGGGGACACCCCGATGGACCAGCCGCGATAACCTTCTTTCATCGTCGCATAAGAGCATTCGACCCCCTGCGCCTTGACCGCCATCACCGCAGGCTGCCACGCATCCGCGATCACCATCTCACCCGACGCGAGCAGGTTCACCAGTTCACCAAAGTCACCCCACAGGGCACGGAACTGGCCTTCTTTCTTTTTGGCGATCAGGAATTTTGACGCCTCTTCGATGGCTCCGGCATCCGGGTTGCCGGGGTTTTCAACTTCAAGCAATCCCAGCGCATTCATTGCCAGAATGGCCTGGCCAAATGCGATCAGCGGGTCAACGTTCAGGCCTGTTTTGCCCTTGAACTTGGGATCAAACAGCGCAGCCCAGGTCGAGGCTTCTTCGGCGTCCACCAGATCAGGGCGGTAGCCGATCGAGTCGTAGTTGTAGACCGTCGGCACCATGTTCAGGCGGGTCTGGCTGTCATCCTCCCAAATCTGTCCGACGATCTGGCGGTTGCGATCCCAGCGATCCGAGGCCGTGGTGAAAGTGTCACGAATGCCCGACCAGTTTTTCAAGTCGGACGCAGCGACCGGGGCCAGCTTGTCAGTGGCCACCATCGCGGCCAGGCGTTCGCCGATGATCTCCCAGCAGTCATAGGCGTCGGTGCCCGACAGAATCTCGGTCTGGGTGTTGGGGAAGATATCAGCCTTGCCGTTGACCGACCCTACACCCGATTTTTCCTGAAAGTCGTTCAGGATGCGTTCCTGAACCGTCACTGACAGGCCTACGGTGCGCAATTCCTGATTGCCAAGGTTCGCGGCAAAGGCTTGCTGCGCGCCAAGGAATGGCATCCCGCCCGCAGCCAGCGCAGCGCCGCCTGCGGTTGTCTGAAGGAATTTCCGTCGTGAATATGTACTCATCTCAGTTTACTCCGTGTTGCGGTCGTGTGTCTTATTCTTCTGTTTGGGGCCGCTGGCCCCGCTGTATTCAGTACCGTCCGACCAACAGGCCACCATCTACAGCAATCACTTGTCCGGTGAGGTAACGCGCCCCGTTTGAGGCAAGGAAAACAACGACATCCGCGATATCGTCGGGTTCACCGATCCGTCCCATGGGAATGTTCTCGCCCGCCGTCTCGGCCCCTGCAGGACCCAGCGAGTGTTCTTCGGAAAGAAGTTGTGCGGTGCGGATATATCCGGGCGCGACGCCGTTCACGCGAATGCCATCACGCGCCAGTTCCACGGCCAGCCCGCGCACAAGACCCACCACCCCGGCCTTGGCCGAGGAATAGTGGACATGTTCGTCCCAGCCATAGGCCACACCCATGATCGAGGACAGGCAGATGATGCTGCCTGATCCGCGCGCGCGCATGTCCGTCAGTGCAGGGCGGATCACTCGGAACATGCCCTTGAGGTCAATGTCAAAGGTGTGGTCCCATTTCTCATCGCTCAGCTTGTCCAGAGGTACGCGGTGGGCAATGCCTGCATTGGCGACGATCGTGTCGAGTGCACCGTGGCGCGCCTGAACATCCGCGATCACAGCGTCCGAACGGGCCGTATCGCGAACGTCCAGCATGTGGAATTCAGCGCTTCCGCCTGCTTTTTCGATCTCGGACACGACTGCGCGGCCTTCGGCTTCAAGCACGTCGGTGACAATCACAGTGTCACCCTGCGCAGCAAAGGCCAGCGCGCAGGCGCGGCCAATGCCGATGCCGCCTCCGGTGATGAATACGGTGTTGCTCATAGCATCACGTCTCCTGAATTGGGGCAGAGGGTCTGGCCGACGTAAAGGCGTGCTGCGTCGGAACACAGGAACGCCACCGTGTCAGCCACATCAGCAGGTTCACCAAAATGGCCCAGCGGCAGTTCGGCCGCCTTTGCCGCCTGCCAGTCTGGCGACAGTGCCCGCACCAGCGGCGTGTTGATCGGGCCGGGTGCCACGGCGTTGACACGTATGCCGTCTGCTGACACCTCGCGCGCAAGCGCCTTGGTCATGCCGATGATGCCCGCCTTGGCCGCCGAATAGTGCACCAGCTCAACACCACCGATTTGCCCCAGTTGCGAAGCCACATTGACCACGCAGCCTTTCCCCGCGCTTAACATTTCGTGAAAAACGGCCTTGGTGCACAGGAAAGTCCCGCGCAGATGCACGGCAATCATGCGATCAAAGTCTTCCAGCGACAGTTTGGCGAAGTTGGCTTGATGCACGTGCCCGGCATTGTTCACCAGATGGGTCGGTGCGCCGAACGCCTTGTTGCATTGGACGATCATATCCACCACATCCGCCGGATCGGATACGTCGCCATGATGGGCGATAGCTGCCACGCCGATTTGTGCCACTGTTTCCTGAGCGGCGCTGGCATCGAAGTCGTTGACCAGCACCTTGTAGCCATCGCTTGCCAGTTTCTTGGCAATGGCCTGCCCGATACCAGACCCTGCACCTGTGACAACGGCGACACTCACGAGATGTCCTCCTGCATCGCGATCTTTTTGGCGCGGCGCACGCTGAGGCCCATGAGGATGCCGTAAACAGCCAGCAGCGAGAATGAGAACAGCGTTGTCATCACACCAAAGGCAAAGATGTTGGGATGAATCTCGACCGAGAACGTACCGTAGATTGCCAGCGGCAAGGTCTGATCCCGACCTGATGCAAACAACGTGCGTGGGAATTCATCGAAGCTGAGTGTGAAAGCAAACAGCATGGCGGACAGGACGCCCGGAAAGATAAGCGGAAATGTCACTTTGCGGAAAGTCCGCGCAGGGGGGACCCCCAGCGACCAGGCGGCTTCTTCCACCGAGCCGTCAAAGCGGTTGAGGATCGCCAGCATCACCAGAAACGCGAACGGGAAGGTATAGACCACATGGGCGACAAAGGCGGTGGTCCACCAGTGGCGCTCGATCCCGACGACATTGTTGGCGAGCAGCGAGGTGCCCAGCCCGGTCAGAACACCCGGCACCATCATACCCAGTACGATGAGGTAGAACACCAGACCCGCGCCCTTGAACCGGCGGCGGAAGGCTTGGGCGGCCATGACGCCCAGCACCGTAGCCGTGACCATCGTCATGAAGGCCAGCGTCAGTGACCGTAACAACGCCTCACCCACAGGCAGGGGCGCAATGCGCGACGGCGGGGTAAGGCCGAACAGGTGTTTATACCAGTAGGTCGACCATTCGATGATCGGAAATTGCGGCCCGCCTTCGGGGCCTTGCTGGAACGACAGGATACCCAGCACGATGAACGGGCCATAGAGGAACAGGATGAACCCGGCGACATAGACAGCGAGAATGGGTTTGAGAACCTTGGATTCCATGATCACAACTCGCTTTTCAGGTCGACGATGCGCAGGAAACCGGCCACGACGATGCCCAGAAGAATGGTCAGGATGACGCCTACGACCGAGGCCATCGCCCATTTGAGCGAACCCACCTGCGTGACGATGATGTTGCCCAGCAGGTTCACCTTGCGCCCCGACAGCGCGCCAGAGGTTGCGAATTCACCCAGAACCATCACGCTGACAAAGATTGCGCCGACGACCACTCCCGGCAGGCTGAGCGGGAAGATGATCTTCCAGAAGATGCGACCAAAACCCGCGCCCAGATCGCGCGCGGCCTCGATGATGTTGCGGTCGATGCGGCCCAGCATGAAGGCAATCGGACCGACCATGAACACCACGTAGATCTGCGTCATGCCGATGATCACCGACAGTTCCGAGAACAGCAGAACTTCGATCGGGCTGTCGATCAGACCCAGCTTTTGCAGGATGATGTTAATCGCGCCTTCCTTGCCCAGCATCGGCCTCCACGCCAGCACGCGGATCAGGAATGACGTCCAGAACGGGATGACACACAGCACCAGCAACACGGTCGAAACCGTCTTGCTTTTGACCAACAACCCCACGAATAGTGCCGCCGGGTAGCCGATGATGAAGGTCAGTGCCAAAACGATCAGCCACAGCCGCAGTGTGGTCCAGAGCGCGCCGACATAAGCCTCGGAGCTGAAGAAGTTCTTCCAGCTATCCAGTGTCAGCGTCGAGTTGATGGCAAATGTCGTCTGGGTCCAAAACGACACATAGACGATCATCATGATCGGCGCGACAAGGAATAGGATCATCCAGAACACGCCCGGCGCCAGCAGCCAGCCGGTAAAGGCGTTACGGTCAGAGGAAGCGGCGCTCATGCTGCGGCCTCCTTGCCAAAGACGATGGCGTGCTCGGGGTTCCAGGACAGAACGTAATCCTGACCGACCTCGTATTCGTCAGGTTCGCCAAAGCTAAGGTGGTGGTCTATTTCGACCTGTTTGTGATCCGCCGTTTCAAAGAACGAGATCACAGAAGACCCAAGGTATTCACTGGCCAGATAGCGCGCAGGCAGGGCGGGGCCGGGCAGCTCTTCCCCTTTTCGGAATGCTTTGGTGCGGTCATAGCGGATGGCGTAGACGTCTTTGGCGTTGTGGCATGCGTCTGCGACCTGAACGGTTCCGAACGGGCCGTGAAATTGTCCAGCGTCCAGCGTTCCGTCAAACAGGTTAAAGCGGTTCAGGAACAATGCGACGTCCGAGCTTGCCGGCGTGTCATGAATGTCTTCTGGCGTTCCGGACTGGATGATCCGACCCTGATCCAGCACCGCGATCGTGTCGCCCATAGCCAGGGCTTCGGTCTCGCTTCCGGTGACGTGCAAAAAGGTGACGTCGAGCCGTTCGCGGATCTGGCGCAATTCGGTCTGCATCCGACCGCGCAAATTGGCGTCCAGCGCGCCCAACGGTTCATCTAGCAGCACCAGTTTTGGTTGCATCACCAGCGTGCGGGCTAACGCGACACGTTGTTTTTGACCACCGGAAATCTGATCGGGAACGCGGTCTTCCAGACCCTCCAGACCCACAAGGCCGATCATTTCGGTGACGCGCGCGTCTGTTTCCGCGTCCGGAATATCTTCGACGCCATTGCGCAGGCCGAACGCGATGTTTTCAAAGACGGTCAGATGAGGGAATAGAGCGAAATTCTGGAATACAAACCCGATCCCGCGTTTGTGCGCCGGAAGATCAGTGATGTCCTGACCCAGAAAATGAATGCGGCCTATGTCGGGCTTTTCAAACCCGGCCATTACACGCAGCAGGGTTGTCTTGCCCGAGCCCGATGGCCCTAGCAAAGAGATGTATTCGTTCTGCGTCGCTTCAAACGAAATATCGTCCAACGCGGTCAAGTCACCGAAGTGCCGCGAGACACCGTCCAGCCTGAAGATGGAATCTGTCTGACCCATTCACTTCCCCACAAGGTATTCAGGCCGCACACAGCTTTGCGATATCGGTGCCCCCTCAAACCAAACGGTTCAGCGGGGCCACAATTTGCAGCCTCTTAAAACGTACTTCGTATGAAAGTTTGCAAAAAAAGATGGGTCAATAATCATTTTCTAAAAAATAATTAATGAAAATATCAAAAAAACGCCAAGAAAAGGCGTTATCACTAATTTGTAAAATGAGTTTTGGGTACTTGAGTCATTTACAGTGGCGACAGGTATCTCGGAATCGCTTCTGCTTCGGGGACAAGCGCGACGATCTTCAGGCGGGCTACATTCTTGTCTGCCAAGAGGCGCAGATGCTCTTTCAGGTACTCTGCTGCCGCGGTGATCTGGCGAGAACCGATAAGATCAAAAAGAATACGATATTGGTCAACCGCGACGTGGTCTGCCGGCAGACCTAGCCGGTTCAGAGCTTCGTTAACCGAAGACAACAGCAGCCGGTTGTTGCGTATCATGTCAACCAAGGCGGCGTTCGGGGCCCTTTCGAGGCAGTGCTTCTGAAAGGCCGCTTCGTAGGCGGTCGTCTCTCGTGTCAGTCCCTGACGGATCTGGTCGCGCACTTTGTTAATCTCGGCGGGTTCGATGAAATCTGCGGCCAGCGTCAGGGCTGCGGGCTCAACGATGGCGCGCAACTGGTATTTCTCGCGCAGAACCCGAGCCGTCAGCGGTCCGGCCAACCAATGAGACGACGCGCCCTTGCGGATCAGACCGCGCTCATTCAACCGGCTAAGCACATCGCGCGCGACCGTACGGCTGACACCGAGAAAATCGGCAAGTTCGGTTTCGATCAACCGGAATTCACCAAAGACCTGGCAGGCTGCAACATCCGCCTCGACCTGATCATAGACGCGCATCCATGTGCCGCGCACGGCCAGAGAATTTCTGGATCGGTCCGGTATATCCAGCTGAAACTCGTCAATTGGTCGGCGGATAGGTTCCAGATCGGCTTGCCCGACCAGATATCCACGGCCGCGAAAGCGGTGTATCAACCCTTCTTCATGCAGCTTGCGCAGTGCGACCTGGACGGGCGCGCGGCTGGTTAGCATAACCTTTGCGATCGGTCCCTCGATCAGAACCAAACCACGGGGGAGGCGTCCGGATTGTATATTCCGTCTGAGAATGTCGCTGATAACTTCATAAAGCGGCTCCTGCCCGCGCA
Organism: Ruegeria sp. G5; assembly: GCF_056533365.1. Lineage (NCBI taxonomy): Bacteria > Pseudomonadati > Pseudomonadota > Alphaproteobacteria > Rhodobacterales > Roseobacteraceae > Ruegeria > Ruegeria sp. G5. The sequence goes on from NZ_JBQFOK010000003.1 coordinate 377,788, forward strand.
AGCCGGCTGATTTGCTCATGACCTGCCCTCTCGGATAGATGAGATAAAGCGGTTCCAGGCGCGGGCGGCATAGTTGTATTCATCCATGACCGTGTTCCACAGCGCAATTCGGCTGACCCGTTCGTGATACGCGCCGCCTGCGCGGCGTCTTCCTTTGCGCACAACTGTCTGACCGTTGGTTCCAACAAGGTCTGATCTGGCGACCTGACCGTCGTACCAGTAATCCCATTCATCCTCGGACAGATACTCGCGCGTTTTTTCCGGAACAGTCATGTAATAGCCCTGTCTGGCCATAACGGCACCCGCTTTGCCCGTCAGCCACCAATTAAGGTATTCGTAGGCCATGCCCAGCTTGGTGCCGGTCAGGTGGCGCGCAAGCGATGCCCCACCATGCCAGGCACGATACCCTTCGCGCGGGACACTTTCGACAAAATGCGGCTCCATCGGGCCAAGGTTGCCATAGGACGGTGACCACATGCTTTGGGCCGCAACTTTTTCAGCATGCAGCAAAGCCTCGGCGTCCTGAGCAGATTTCCAGCTGTCGCAAAAGAAACCCTGTTGCCTGAGGGTTTCCAGAAGCGCCATCAGGCTGTCTATCTCATCGACGGTCATATTGCCGATGTCTGCAAAGCTGAGATCGCCGCTGGCCTCGGCGGCCAGGGCCACGTCGAACAGGCCAATTGCGGGTTCGTCTACGATTGCAATCCGTCCTTTTGCACGCTTGTCCAGCAACCACGCCCAGCTTGAACCTTCTGAGCCTTCTTCGCCAAATACGCGGCGGTCATACCCAAACGAGTCTACGTTATGTGCCGTGGGCAGCATTGAGATAAACTGCATAGGCTGCTGTCCGATCACCCCGTCAGGCTGGACGTAAAGCTTGCGTACAGGGGCATCCCCGTATCCTTGCCGCATGTACTTGCTGACACCACCGAGTTTGGACAGATCGCCAATGTTGTCCCATTCAGCAATACGCTGTGTATCAATCGGTTGAAGCGCGCCCCAATACCAAACGATGTCGAGGTTGTGGAAGCACTGCTCGTAGATATCATAGTGTTCTGGATGCGTCGCAGCCCGACGCTGGCAAGTCAGAAAGTCCAGGGATTCATATTCGATGTCGAATTGCAGATCCGCCATCGCCATCTGACGGACATTTTCCAGCAAGGTCACATCGGTTCCGATAACACGTAGAGTGCGACGTTTGACCCGTGGAGGCGCTGCAAGTTTGTGCTCGACAGACAGGTCGATTGGCATTGGTAATCCAGATTGTTGGTCGTTCCAGAAACGCGAGCCGCCGCAGTGGGCTAGCCCAACTTGATTGTTAGTGCATTCGTGGGCGTTGATCCACGAGAACCCTTGGCCTTGATTGGGAAAGGGCGATCTTTCGACGAAATCTGCGTTTCGAACAACCCTACGATTTCCGGCGATTTGCGATTGGGTTCAGTTCTGGGAACCATTGATCGAGGACACACGTGCGCAAAGATCAATTGCGGCCGACAATGAACGTGCAGTCGCCTTCGCCATATTGGGCAGGATCATCCACTCCAACGCCCAGGCGCTTCCGGACCGCTCCTGTTCATGCACCATTGCGTGATGCATCGCAGATACCTGTGTCGCGTTATACCTTGCCAGCGTAACGAGAAGCTCGGCCAATATAGGGTTCTGTTTATGCGGCATTGCGGACGATGTGCCGCCACCGTTCAGCGTGATCTCGTCTATTCCCTGTTGTGCCATCAGGCAGATATCTTGCCCCATTTTGCCCAGCGAGCCGGAGATCATCGACAGAAGCCCCGCGTATTCCACCAATCCACCACGCGCTGTTTGCCAGTTTTGGTCAGGTACATGCAGGTCAAGGTCGGATGCGATTTGGTTTGCAAGGTCAGGGTGTTTTGGCCCTATGGCTTGGTTATCGCCGACTGCGCCGCCAAGTTGCACGCATTCGACGCAAGGGCGCAGGTGTTCCAGTCGGGTTTGATGGCTGCGTATCGGGGCCTGCCAAGAGGCGATCCTGTGTTCTGCCTTTATCGGCAGTGCCGCCTGCATTCGGGTCCGCCCCATTATGGTCGCGTGATCGAAGCTCTGTTTGAGGTGATCCAGATCTGCGCCAAGTTTCGTCAGGCGCGTCGACAAAAGATCCGACATATCCTTCAGGCAGAGTGCAAGCGCCGTGTCCATGACATCTTGCGATGTCGTGCCGGTGTGAATCGCCTCGGCCAGAGGGCCTGCATCGCGCCTAAGTTCGTGGACTAACGCCGGAACCGGCAGGCCATCTGAGGAAGCGCCTGTTTTCAACGCTTCGATGCTGGGTTTAGCTTTTTCGATCCACGCCGCGGCGGCCTGTGCTGTTTCAATAGGAACCTTGCCGATTGCACCAAGACCGCGAGAATAGGCGGCCTCGAATGTCAACATATGCGCAAGGGATCTTCGGGCAGACCAGATTGCATCAGCATCTTTGTCACCAAACAAGCCAGACAACCACGGGTGTTCGAAAACGTCGCTCATACCTCTATGCTCTCAGAAGACATGCGCGCTGCATTACGTATCGACCTTGCGTAGGCCCAGGATATCTCGGGTTTGAGAAACGCTTGCGACAGGGCGCGAGTGGTTTTCACAGATTTCCACCGTTCGCCTGACCAGCGCGGCATTCGAGGGGGCCAGTGTATCGCGATCCAGTCGCACGTTATCCTCAAGTCCGGTTCGTGCATGGCCGCCCGCAGCAATGGACCATTCGTTCAAAACGATCTGGTTGCGCCCGATACCGGCGGCACACCAAGGTACATCCCCCAGTAGGCGATGCACAGTTTTCACATAAAAGTCGAAAACCTCACGATCGACGGGCATCGCGTTTTTCACGCCCATGACGAATTGAACATAGGGAACGTCCTTTATTTGTCCGTCCCGATACATTTGTGCTGCTTTCAGGATGTGGGACAGGTCGAATGCTTCGATCTCTGGCTTGACGCCGTATTTCACCATTTCTTCGGCAAGCCATTCGACCAGATCAGGTGGGTTTTCATACACCCGCGTTGGAAAATTGTTCGAGCCCACTGATAAAGAGGCCATGTCCGGTGCAAGAGGCAGCATGCCGCCACGCGCTTGCCCGGCACCTGACCGCCCTCCGGTCGATAATTGAACAATCATGCCCGGACAGTGTTTTTCGATGCCCTCTTTCAAAGCAGCAAAGCGCTCGGGGTCAGACGTGGGTTTGCCGTCATCGTCGCGCACATGGCAATGCGCAATCGCGGCACCTGCTTCGAATGCGGCATGGGTGCTTTCGATCTGTTCAGCGACAGTGATCGGGACGGCCGGGTTGTCCGCCTTGGTGGGAACCGAGCCGGTAATTGCAACACATATGATGCACGGGGTATTCGTCGCGCGTTCAGACATCCAGAAACACCGTCTCATTCTGGCCTTGCAGTCGGATGTCAAACCGGTACCCCTCGGCTTCTTTTTCCGCGATTAGCGTGGCCCGCCGAGCAGGCTGCTCAATCAGGTTCAAAACTGGATCTGATGCGTTGGTGTCGGCTTCGTCGGAAAAATAGAGACGCGTGTTGAGACCGACATTGATACCGCGCGCAAGCAAAAGCAGGTTGATATGAGGTGCCATAAGACCCTTTGCCCGATCTGTGACTGGCCCCGGTTTTACCGTTTCAAACGACCATTCCCCGGTTTCGAAATCGGGCGTGACGCGGCCCCAACCGTGAAATCCGTCCTCAACCGTGCCTTGCCCCGGGTATATTCCGGCAGCATTTGCCTGCCATGTCTCGATCAACACATCTTTTACGGGTGTTCCAGTTCCATCCCACACAATGCCGCGAATAGTAATCCGCTCGCCCGCCGCGTTGGGCCCTGCGATGTCCCGACCCAGTTCATGTGTATACACGTCAAAGCCCGCCTCGCCCGGCGCTAGCCCGATGTGAACATAAGGCCCCGCAGTCTGAGAAGGAGTCTCTTTAAGGTAATCGAGTTTTTGAACCATGGTCAGTTCCCCTCGGGCCGATTTTCAAAATAGGTCGAGCGATGCCCGCGTAGAATGATGTCGAATTTGTAGGCAATGCTGTCGAACGGGATCGTTGCATTCATATCAAGCGCTGCAACCAGTTGATCAATGGCCCGTTGATCGGGGATCGTGTTCACGATTGGGCATTTGGCGATCAGGGGGTCGCCTTCAAAATAAAGCTGTGTGATCAGGCGTTGAGCAAAGCTAGTGCCAAAGACCGAGATATGGATATGCGCCGGTCGCCAGCTATTCACCCAGTTGCGCCACGGGTAGGCACCTGGCTTGATCGTTCTGAAGATATAGTAGCCATTTTCGTCGGTAAGTGTGCGCCCACACCCGCCGAAATTCGGGTCAAGCGCGGCGAGATAGGTATCCTTTTTATGTCGGTACCGCCCGCCAGCATTCGCTTGCCAAATCTCGACCAGAGTATTGGGCACAGGGCGCGCGTTTTCATCCAAAACACGCCCATGCAACAGGATGCGTTCACCGATCGGATCGCCCGTCTTGGCGTAGTTTCGCAGCAGGTCGTTGTCCAGCGGGTCGATGTCCCGATGCCCAAAAGTCGGACCGCTCAACTCGCTGGTTGTTGTATCAATGGACAAAAGTGCGTTTGAAGGGGATCGGGTCAGGCTTGTCTTGTAGGCCTGCGCATAAGCTGGCGGATGCCATTCGCGGTCGCGCTGGAATAAATCCTTTGGCTGGGTCATACAGCTTCTTCCTCGATTTCAGCCAAGGTCGCCTTGGCCATTTTAATAGCTCTGTTAGCGCAAGGTACGCCGGCATAGACGGCTGCGTGCATAAAAGCCTGCATGATGTCGGCTTTTGAAGCGCCGGTGTTGGCGCAGGCCCGGACATGCATTGGTATCTCGTCAAAGTTGCGCGTTGCTGCCAGCAGGGCCAGCGTAATCATGGAGCGTTCGCGCAGCGAGATCGTATCGTCCGCCCAAAGCGTGCCCCAAGCACCTTCGGTGATCATGTTCTGGAACGGCGCATCAAAGTCGGATGTCTGTGTCTGGGCCCGATCAACATGCGCATCCCCCAAGACCCGCCGCCGGACTGCCATTCCTTTTGAATATCGATCCGTCATAATCTTTCCTTTGTGCCACGCATCAATATGGTAATCCGACATAGTTTTCGGCCATGGCTTGTTGTGCGGATATGTTTGTGCGCAGGAAATCAATCTCCGCGCGTTGCATTTTCAGGTCAAATTCCGATTGATCCGGGAAACGGTGGAGCAGTGATGAAAACCACCAGCTGAAACGCTCTGCTTTCCAAATGCGCGCAAGTGCTTTTTCGGAATAGGCGTCTATCCCTTTGTGTGAGCCAGTCTCATAGAAGTCACGTAGCGCGTTCAGCAGGTAATGAACGTCTGACGCGGCCGTATTCAATCCTTTTGCGCCTGTTGGCGGAACGATATGCGCGGCGTCTCCACACAGAAACAGCCGACCCCAACGCATTGGTTCGGTGACGAAGGATCGCAGCGGGGCGATTGATTTCTCGATAGAGGGTCCGGTGATGAGGCTTTCAGCATAAGCGTCGGGAATTCGCCGTTTCAGTTCCGCCCAAAATGCTGTGTCGGTCCAATCTTCGGGGGAATCGGAAAGGGAGCATTGAATGTAGTACCGGCTCAGATTCTCATTGCGCATTGAACACAGCGCAAAACCGCGCTGGGATGAGGCGTATATCAGTTCTTCATGCACCGGAGGCGTTTCGGACAGGATGCCAAGCCATCCAAATGGGTATATCTTTTCGTACTCACGACGAATGGTCAGTGGGATGGTCTGGCGGCTCACGCCGTGGAACCCATCGCAGCCCGCAACGAAATCGGCGTCGATTCTTTGTTCGTGACCATCAACGGTAAAGGTCACGAATGGCTGATCGGTATCCGCGTCATGGATTGTCACGTCTTCTGTGTTGAAGACCAACGTCCCGCCTGCGGCTTCTCGCGCGTCGTACAGATCGCGGGTCACCTCAGTTTGTCCGTAGACGACGACGGGTGTTCCGGTCAGGGCTTGGAAATCCACTCGAAAACTGGTGTCCCCTGCCGCGATCAGGGTCCCATTGTGTTTGAAACCTTCGGTACGCAGGCGTTCGGCAACGCCGGCCTGCTCCATAAGGTCGACAAATCCTTTTTCCAATACACCGGCGCGGATACGGCCCAAGACGTAGTCTTTGGTTCTGCGTTCCAGAACAACGCTGTCAATCCCATGTACATACAGGAGCTGAGACAGAAGCAAGCCTGACGGTCCGCCTCCGATCACAACGACTTGAGTGCGCAATTGATCCTCCCGATCCAATTGCAAGCAAGATTACACTGCCGCTACCGTTTGGCAACGCGCAGGGAGAAGGGTGGAAAAAAGCTAAGAACACGTAGTCGGTCCGAAACTGGCCCTTGCTTGAAAACAGGAACCGGCATCAAATCGAAGTCAAAGTTCTGTGTGCGGGTTCGCAAAACGGATAAAAAAGTTGCGATATTGTGCACGTCATGCATTAAATCGCATCAAGATATAAAATGCAGAGGAGGAAACAATGTATATCTCACGAACGCTGATGGGGGCCTTCAGTGCCCTCGCACTTGGTTTCGGCACTTCCGCTACGGCCGCAGAGTACGAGTTCAACCTGCAAAGCTTTTTGCCAGCGCAGGCGACGATTCCGGCGCAGATTATTGATGTCTGGGCTGACAAGATCGAGGCAGACTCGGACGGTCGAATTGAGATTACGCGCTATCCTTCGATGCAACTGGGCGGCAAGCCGCCAGAGCTGCTGGACCAGGTTATTGATGGTGTGATCGACATCACCTGGAACGTGATCGGCTATACACCGGGCCGTTTCCCGTCGACCGAAGTGTTCGAGCTGCCGTTTCTTGTGAACGACGCCAAACCCGCATCCGCCGCATTCTGGACTCTGCTGGAAGAAGACATCGCAGCGCGCGAGTTTTCGGATGTTAAAGTTCTGGGCGGTTGGGTCCATGGACCCGGCATGATCCACGCCAACAAAGAAGTGCTGACACCCGACGACTTCAACGGCATGAAGATCCGCGGTGCATCGCGTCAGGTCAATTCGCTACTGAGCACCTTGGGTGCAACGCCGGTAGGCATGCCCGTCCCTGCGGTGCCCGAGGCGTTGTCCAAAGGGGTAATCGACGGCACCACCATCCCGTGGGAGGTGACAAAAGCGCTGAAAGTTCCAGAGTTGGTAGAAAACCACACCGAATTTACGGGTCCGATGATGTACACGGTCACCTTTGTTCTGGCGATGAACAAGGACAAGTACAACGCGCTGCCCGATGACCTGAAGGCCGTGGTCGACAAACATTCGGGGCTGGAATTCTCGATGTTCGCTGGCGAAGTGCAGCAAGCATATGACGAACCAGCGCGTGAGATTGCATTGGATCGGGGCAATAACGTTGTCACGCTGGACGCCGAACAATCCGCGGTCTGGGCCGAGGCGGCACAGCCTGTTTACTCAGCATGGTTGGCGGAAATGAAAGAAAAGGGCATTGACGGTCAGGCCCTGATCGACCGTGCCAAGGCGCTGATGTCCGAATACGGCAGCTAAGCCTGTACGGAACCGGTCGCGCGGCACTTGGTTGTGTCGCGCGGCTTTTTTTGATGCGTGTGGACTAGCATAGCAGGCGGAGGGGACATGCACCGATACATTGAAAAACTGGCGCGTGGTATGGCGCTGATTGGGGGGGTCGTTCTTACCCTTCTGATCGTGTTGATCTGTGTTTCAGTTCTTGGTCGGTCGTTGAACACGCTGTTGCATGGCTGGCTTGGGCAAGTGATGCCGGGCTTTTCGGAATGGGCGCTTGGGCTGGGCGTCGGGCCCATCAATGGCGATTTTGAGATCGTCGAGGCCGGTGTCGCCTTTTCCATCTTTGCGTTTCTGCCTCTGTGTCAGCTGAATTCTGGGCATGCGGTAGTGGATATTTTTACTTCAAAGCTGTCGCCTCGGTTCAATCGCGCTCTGCAGATGGTGATCGAAATCGTGTTTGCGGCGGTGTTGGTGCTTATTGCGGTGCAGCTCTTTGGAGGCATGATGTCCAAACTTCGGTTTGGCGAGAACACTTTTATCCTGCAATTCCCCGTCTGGTGGGGGTACGCCGCCAGCCTTTGCGCGGCAGTGGTTGCCGCGATTGTCGGTATCTATATGGCTGGCGTCCGCATCCGTGAATGCGTGTCTGGAAAGGAAATACTGTTGTGAGCGATCTCGCTATCGGGTTGCTGTCCTTTCCTGCCCTACTTTTTCTGATCTTCGCTCGGGTCCCGATCGGGCTGGCCATGTTCGTCACTGGTCTGGTGGGGATCGTTTTGGTAACCGGCAATCCGGATATTCCGCTGGGACGACTTAAATCGGAAACCTATTCGACGTTCTCAAGCTACTCTTTGTCCATCGTGCCGATGTTCCTGTTGATGGGTTATTTCGCAACGCTTGGGGGCATGTCCACGGCACTGTTCAAAGCAGCTGAGGGGTTTTTGGGACACCGTAAGGGTGGTGTCGCAATGGCCGCGATTGGCGCGTGTGCCGGGTTTGGTGCAATCTGCGGGTCTTCGCTGGCGACGGCTGCAACAATGGGTCGTGTCGCCTTGCCAGAGTTGCGCCGATACGGATACGCGGGCGGGTTTTCTACTGCGACGCTCGCAGCAGGGGGGACTCTGGGTATTCTGATCCCTCCTTCAGTCGTGTTGGTGATCTATGCGATCCTGACCGAGCAGAACATCGCCAAGCTGTTTCTGGCGGCTTTCATTCCCGGTATTATGGCAGCGTTGGGCTACGTGATCGCTGTCTCGATTTACGTGCGTCTTCACCCCGGCAGCGCCGGAACGCGCACGCCTATTCCATATCGAGAACGCTTTCGTTTGTTGCTGGACGTCTGGCCTGTGCTCTTGGTGTTTGGCGGTGTCGTCGGCGGGATCTATGCCGGATGGTTTACACCCACCGAAGGTGCAGCAGTAGGCGCTGCGGGTACTGGGCTGATCGCGTTGGCCAATGGCGGGCTGACGGTTTCCACCTTCAAAGATAGTATCATCACAACCGCCAAGTCGACAGCGATGATCTTTTTCATCATTCTTGGTGCCGGTTTTTACAATGGGTTTTTGGCGCTGACGAATGTCCCGCAGGAATTGGCGAATTTTGTCCTGAGCAAAGGGTTCAGCCCGTGGGCCATTCTGGCGCTGATCCTCGTATTCTACCTTATCCTTGGTTGCGTGATGGACAGCCTCAGCATGATCCTGCTGACCATACCAATCTTCTATCCTGTTATTTCCGTTCTGGACTTCGGTCTCGTCGATTTGATCGCGATGCAACATGATGCAGCACGCGCTGCATTGGCAGGTGCCGCGGACATAGCGCCGGAAATCAAGGCCGAAGTCGAAGCTCTGATCGCGTCAGGTGCTGAAATCAGTCGGGACCTGCAAAAAGAGATCGGCATCCGCGTTACTCAGGGAATGGCTGACCGAATTGCGGAAGAACGGACAGCGATCTGGTTTGGGATACTGGTTTTGATCGTGGTTGAGGTCGGGCTGATTACACCACCTGTCGGGATGAATCTGTTTGTCATCAACGCCATGGATAAAACCACGGGTATGCTTGAAACCTACAAGGCGGTTTTGTTCTTTGTGGGCTCAGACATCATCCGAGTGATCATTCTGGTGGTGTTCCCGGCGATCACGTTGTTCCTGATCCCATTTGGCTGACATCTTCACGATTATGCATGAAAGTGCATAAAAAATAAAAACTATGTTGCAGACTCTGATTTAAGTGATGCAATATAACGCACAGACAGCTCAGCCAGAGGACGCCAATGCCAAAGCAAGACTTTATTCAGGTGCTCGACCAGATTGGGCAGGATATCGCAGGACATGCACTGGACGCCGAGCTTGAGGCCATGCTGAACCGCACCTATCCACCATCCTCGGCCACATTCAAAAAACTGGCGGCGCTGTGCAGTGAGGGAGAGGCCGAAGGCTGGCTCATGGCGCGCGAAGCCGGAGGCATCCGTTACGGCCGCGCCATCAAGCCCGGTGAGATCGCGGGCGAGTTCAGCGTTGATGTTGTGCGAATGAAAGACGTCCGTGGCCCACATCACGTGCACACAACTGGCGAGATCGGCGCGGTCTTTCCGTTGGACGGAGCACCGCAATTCGATGGCAAGGGCGAAGGCTGGTACGTCTACGGCCCCGGTTCAGACCACCATCCGACGGTCGAAGGAGGGGACGCTTACGTGCTGTACCTTTTGCCCGACGGGGCCATCGAATTTACCGGTAAGTAACTGGTCTGCCGAGGGGAGGAGGAACCCGTGTCAGAAAATCAAAACGCAGCTCTTTGGTTTGTCGACCGACATATCGACGAAGGGCGCGGCGACAAGGTCGCCTTTCGCGAGGCTGATGGACAGTGCCGCACGCTGACCTATGCTGAACTCGCGGATCAAAGCGCAGTCTTTGCAGGGGCACTGACGCAGCATGGTGTGCGTCGCGAAGAACGTGTGGCTATGATCGTGTTGGATCAGATTGAGTTTCCGGTGGTGTTCTGGGGCGCGATCAAGGCAGGTGCCATCCCGGTGCCAATGAACACGTTGTTGTCCAGCTCGGTTTATGCAGCGACCCTGAATGACAGCCGTGCGACCACACTGATTGTTTCGGCCGCACTGTGGAAAACTGTCGAGCCCGCTGTTCGTGACAATGCCTTTCTGCGCAACGTTGTTGTGATCGGTGACGCTCCGGGTGGAACGATCGACTACGCTGACTTTGTAAATGGGGCTAAGCCGATGCCTGCGGTCGAAGCGCTGGCAGATGAGACTGCATTCTGGCTGTATTCATCGGGTTCGACCGGCCTGCCCAAGGGGGTGCGGCACGTCCATTCCAGTTTGAAGGCCACGGCTGACACTTTCAGTGCGCAGGTTTTGGGTTTGCGTGAAGACGATGTCGTTTTCTCGGTGGCCAAGCTGTTTTTCGCATATGGCTTGGGCAATGGATTGACCTTTCCACTGTCGGTCGGGGCATCGACAGTTTTGCTGGCGGGGCGGCCTTTGCCAGATATCGCGTTCGATATCATTGAAAACCAATCTCCGACGATATTCTGCGGTGTGCCCACGTTCTTTGCCGCCCTAAATGCGTATCTCGAAGGCCGGGGTGGGGATGTGAGCACGAACTTGCGTTTATGCACCTCTGCCGGAGAAGCGCTGCCGCGCGAGGTCGGCGAGTCGTGGGAGAAACACGTGGGCACAGAGATTGTGGACGGTGTCGGCTCGACCGAAATGCTTCACATCTTTTTGTCCAACCGCCCCGGTGACATCGTTTACGGCACCTCGGGCACCGCGGTGCCGGGCTATGACGTGCGGCTGGTCGGTGAAGATGGTGAAGTCGTCGCGGATGGAGAGGTTGGCGAGTTGCTGGTCTCGGGGCCCTCAGCTGCGGAAAGCTACTGGAACAGGCGCGAAAAGTCGCGTGACACTTTTGAGGGTCACTGGACTCGGACCGGCGACAAATATGAACGCTCTTCTGACGGGCGCTATATCTATTGTGGGCGCACTGATGACATGTTCAAAGTGTCGGGTATTTGGGTCAGTCCCTTCGAAGTAGAGCAGGTTCTGATCGAACATCCCGCCATTCTGGAGGCCGCGATTGTGGCCCAGCCGGATGCGCAGGGGTTGGATAAGCCCAAAGCATTCGTTGTGCTCAAGGACGGGCAGACTGCAGACGCAATCGGCGATCTCAGGGAATTTGTGAAAGACAGGATCGGCAAGTGGAAGTACCCGCGCTGGATTGATGTTGTCGATGACCTGCCGAAAACGGCGACGGGTAAAATCCAACGATTTAAACTAAGGGATACGGCATGAGTTGGCAAGTCGGTGGCAACGCACGGGTCGAGGTTGATGGCACCAGTTTGGAATACAGCATGTGGGGTCCATCGCCTGAGGTGGCGCCAACAATAATCATGTTGCACGAGGGGCTGGGCTGTGTCGCCATGTGGCGCGATTTTCCGTCACAAGTGGCTGCAGCAACCGGGTTTGGAGTTCTGGCATATTCGCGTGCTGGGTATGGCCAATCAGATCCCGCAAGCCTGCCGCGTCCCCTTGATTACATGACGGTTGAGGCGCAGCAGGTGTTGCCTCATGTACTGGATAAGGTTGGATTTAAGCGGGGTGTCCTGCTTGGCCATTCGGACGGCGCGACGATTGCTGCGATCTATGCCGGATCCGTTTCCGACACGCGGGTGCGTGGTTTGATCCTGATGGCACCGCACTTTTTCGTAGAAGAGGTCAGCCTCACATCCATCAAGGCGGCGCGTGAAGCATTTGACCGCGGGGAATTGTCCGATCGCCTTGGTTGGTACCACCGCGATGCAACTGCAACCTTCCACGGCTGGTGCGATGCGTGGCTAAACCCGGATTTTCGTGACTGGAATGTTGCAGATGTCATCGACTATCTTCGGATACCGACCCTTGCCGTGCAGGGGAGCGATGACCAGTACGGAACCGTTGCCCAGATTACCGAGATCGAAACCCGCAGTTATGCACCGGTTGAGACAGCCATTTTGCCAAATTGCAAACATGCGCCACATCGTGACCAGCCTGATGCGACCATTGCAGCGATTGCCGAGTTCACGCATCGGCTTGAACGGCTTGAGCGCGCTATGCCGATTCCTGCATGACCTGCGACTGGCGGCCTCCATATGCTTATGTACCGGGGCAAACGCCTCGGCATCCAGAAGGATTGTTTGATCGGTTCAAGACCAATCTTCAGGATCTTCCAGCGGACCGCCTAAATGAAACTCGGGCCTGGGCCGCCGGTTTGGCTTTTCTAAAAGATGGTTATTTCTGGGAAGCGCATGAGGTCCTCGAAGCCGTGTGGTTGGCCTGCCCGCCAAACTCGCCCGAACGTTTGATGGTGCAGGCAATCATACAGCGCGCGAATGCTGGACTGAAGGCCAAGATGGGCCGTGATCAGGCCACTGAACGGCTTATGGCACTGTCGGACCAATTATTGCGTGAAGCCGTCGACCGTGCGGGCCGAGATGTTTTGGGTATCTCACATGAAAATGCATTATAATGCACTAAAACTGGCAATACATAACAAATAAGCGCGATCATTGGGTGTAAGGTGTAATATCATGCACATATTTCTTTACTCACCCATACACGCGCACTATTCTGCACTTCAGACGACAGGAGCGCCTCATGACTAAGGTCATCGACTTTCAGACTGATCCATCGAAATATCGCCATTGGCGTGTCGAATATGATGGCCCGATCGCCAACCTCATCATGGATGTGGACGAGAATGAGGGCCTGTTCGACGGCTATCAGTTGAAACTTAACTCCTACGATTTGGGTGTGGACATTGAGCTTGCCGACATTGTCCAGCGCATGCGTTTCGAGCACCCTGAGGTCAAAGTTGTGATCATGCAATCCGGCAAAGACAAAGTGTTCTGTGCCGGAGCGAATATCCGCATGTTGGGTGGAGCTGCACATAGCCACAAAGTGAACTTCTGCAAATTCACGAACGAGACCCGTAACACCTTTGAAGCCGCCGAACAGGACAGTGGCCAGAAATATATTGCCGCAGTCAAAGGCGCTTGTGCGGGCGGCGGTTACGAATTGGCGCTGGCCTGCAATCATATCATGCTGACGGATGACAGCTCATCTTCGGTTGCATTGCCCGAAGTTCCGTTGCTGGCTGTTCTTCCAGGTACGGGCGGGCTGACACGTGTGACGGACAAGCGGAAAGTTCGGCGCGATCTGGCTGATATTTTTTGCTCGACCGAAGAAGGTGTCAAAGGCAAGCGCGCCAAGGAGTGGCGACTTGTTGACGAGGTCGTTCCAAACTCGAAATTCGACGCGACAGTTCAGGAACGCGCTCGTGAATTCGCCGAAGGGATGTCGAAACCTGAAGGTGTCCGTGGCGTGACTTTACGGCCGTTGGACAAAACCGTCAGCGAGGATGGTTCAATATCCTACAGCTTGGTCGAAGTGTCTGTTGACAGAAAAGGCCGAAAAGCGACGGTAACGATTAGCGGCCCAGATGCCGAAGCGCCTGCGGATATGGATGCGTTTACCGCGCAAGGGGATCAAGCCTATTTGCTTCGTCTTGCTCGTGAATTGGATGACGCCATTTTGCATCTGCGCCTGAACGAGATGGAACTGGGCCTGCTCGTCTTCCGCACCCAGGGCGATCCCGACCTGTTTCAGGCGCATGAGGCACTATTGCTGAACAATAGTGATCACTGGCTTGCCAACGAAGTTCTGCACTACTGGAAACGCTTGTTGAAACGGATTGATGTCACGTCACGGTCGATGTCGGCGTTGGTCGAGCACGGTTCATGTTTCACCGGCATTCTGGCTGAAATCCTATGGGCCGTTGATCGGACCTATATGATGGAGGACGAGTTTGAAGGCGACAATCGTCCTATCGCGACAGTTACCTTAACAGACGCCAACTTTGGTCCTTTGCCCATGGGTAATGACCTGACCCGACTGGAAACGCGGTTTTGGGGCAACCCGGAAGCGACTGAACAAGCCAAGGCGCAAAAACACGCAGCCCTTGAGGCCGAACAAGCTGATGAGCTTGGCCTCGTGACGATGATTTTGGACGATATCGACTGGGAAGACGAAATTCGCATCTTCGAAGAAGAACGTGCGTCGTTCAGCCCGGATGCGATGACCGGGATGGAGGCGAATTTGCGGTTCGCCGGTCCCGAAACGATGGAAACCCGCATCTTCGGGCGTCTCACCGCCTGGCAGAACTGGATATTCAACCGGCCAAACGCGGTCGGGCCCGATGGCGCTTTGCAGCGCTACGGTACCGGCGTGCGAGGCGACTACAACATGGAGCGCGTTTGATCGCTTCCGCCCGAACCTTCAGCAGGAGAATGGTATGCTTGACGTCATTAACGTAAGTTACGACACACAGATCCCCAACAATGTTGGCCTGAGCCAGGACCGTAAAGTTTTGAAAGCGCTTGAAAAATGGCACCCCGGTTACATCGACTGGTGGAACAAGCTGATCCCGCAGAACTTTCAGGAATCGATGGTTTACTTGCGTACGGCTGTCAGTGTTGATCCCAAGGGCTGGGCCAAGTTCGACTACGTGAAAATGCCGGAATACCGCTGGGGCGTCCTGCTGGCCCCGCAGGTCGAAGAGCGCATCATTCCGATGGGCGAGCACAAGGGCGAGAAGGCTTGGCAAGAAGTTCCTGGCGAATATCGCAACATGCTCAAGCGCCTGATCGTTATTCAGGGTGATACTGAGCCGGGTTCGGTCGAACAGCAGCGGTTCCTTGGGCTGACGGCACCGTCGCTTTATGACATGCGCAACCTGTTTCAGGTGAACGTCGAAGAAGGTCGCCACCTGTGGGCCATGGTTTACCTGTTGCAAAAGTACTTTGGTAAGGACGGCCGCGAAGAGGCGGATGATCTATTGATCCGGTCTTCAGGCTCGGATGAGGCACCGCGTATGCTTGGGGCCTTCAATGAAGAGACACCAGATTGGCTGTCTTTCTTCATGTTTACTTACTTTACCGATCGCGACGGCAAGATGCAGTTGGAAAGCCTGGCGCAATCGGGCTTTGATCCCCTCAGTCGAACGTGCCGTTTTATGTTGACCGAAGAAGCACATCATATGTTTGTCGGTGAAACGGGTGTCAGCCGGATTGTGCAGCGCACCTGCGAGGCCATGAACGAAGCAGGTTTGACCGATCCGTATGACATCGGAAAAGTACGTGACCTGGGTGTCATCGACTTGCCGACGATCCAGAAAAAACTGAATTTGCATTACACGCTGTCTCTGGATCTGTTCGGGCAGGAGGTATCGACCAATGCCGCCAACGCGTTCAACGCGGGTATCAAAGGTCGTTACATGGAAAACCGCATTGATGATGACCATCAGTTGCAGCAAGACACTTACGCGGTCAAAAGCATCGTCGACGGCAAGATCATCAGTCAGGATGTGCCAGCGCTAACCGCAATCAACATGCGGCTGCGCGACGATTATGTTCGCGATGCGTCGGGTGGTGTCGGACGCTGGAACAAGATCATCGAAAAGGCCGGCATCGACTTTAAACTGTCGCTGCCCCACGAGGCGTTCCATCGTCAAATCGGAGTTTTTGCCGCGATCAAGGCAAACCCAGAAGGCGACATCATCTCGGAAGCGGACTGGGCTGCGAATGTCGACAAATGGTTGCCGACCAAAGAAGACGGCGCTTACATCCAGTCTCTGATGGTTCCGTGCTATGAACCCGGCAAATACGCAGGTTGGATTTCTGCGCCGAAAGTTGGCATCGACAACAAGCCCGGCGATTTCGAGTATGTGAAACTCCACATGGCGTGAGAAAATGCGCAGAAGGCCCTCTGGCCTTCTGCTTTCGAACTTTGTGAGGGAGACTGAAAAATGTCCGCAGAACAGCCAATTCAACGCAGCGCAAAGCCGGAAACATTCAATGACAGGCCGCTGATCCGCGCCAATTGCATCGGTTGCACAAGCTGCACAGGGCTGTGCGCGGCGATCATTGATGTCATGACTGTTCCTGCCATTGTCACGGGGCAACGCAAGGCATGAACAAGCCCGTCAAACAGCACCTGATCGACCCCGAGATTTGTATACGCTGTTATACGTGTGAAATGACCTGCCCCGTTCAGGCCATTGAGCATGATGACAACAACGTCGTGGTGAACGCGGACCTCTGCAATTTCTGCATGGATTGCATTCCAGTTTGCCCAACCGGATCGATCGACGAATGGCGTGTGGTTGACGAGCCATACTCGCTCGAAGATCAGTACTCATGGGAAGAACTGCCTGAACAGGCAGATCTGGGAACGCCGGATGCAGATACGGGTATCGAGGCGCTGGATGACGCAATGGCCGCACTTTTGGCCGAAGCGCATAAAGGGACCGGCGGAAAACCCAAAGCGCCCGCTACCGCATCAAAGCCAACGATCAACCTTTATAATCTGGGCAAACCGGTTCAGGCTGTTGTTCAGGGAAACTACCGGCTAACTGCGGAAGGTGCAGAAAGTGACGTGCGTCATATCATTCTGGACTTTCAAGGGCATCCGATGCCCGTTCTGGAAGGTCAATCCGTGGGGATCATCCCGCCGGGTACCGATGGCGACGGCGCACCGCACCTGCCTCGGCTCTATTCCGTTTCAAGCCCACGCGACGGAGAGCGTCCGGGATTTAACAACATATCTCTGACGGTGAAACGCGAAGAGCTGGGTGTGTGCTCGAACTACGTCTGCGACCTGAAAACAGGTGATACTGTAAATGTAACCGGACCGTTTGGGGCCACCTTCCTGTTGCCTGATGACCCGGATGCGCGGATTTTGATGATCTGCACGGGTACCGGTTCCGCACCGATGCGCGCCTTTACGATGCGGCGACAGCGCAAGGTTGGCACGATTCATGGCGGCATGACGATGTTCTTCGGAGCGCGTACCCCGGACAGTTTGCCCTATTTCGGCCCGTTGCAAAAAGTTCCTTCAAGTCTGTTGAAGCAGCATCTGGTCTTCAGTCGACAGGATGGGCAAGAAAAGGAATATGTTCAGGACCGAATGCTGAAGGAGCAAGGCGCGGTCGCTGAAATGCTGCGCGACCCGAACTGCTATGTTTATATTTGCGGCCTGCGCGACATGGAAGACGGGGTCGAGAGCGCCTTTACCGAAATCGCAACAAATGCTGGTCAGAATTGGAAGGAATTGCGAGACCAGATGCGCGAGGACGGGCGTTATCACGTTGAAACCTACTAAGATGTCAGAACGCCCGGCGTCGGCCTATCAGCATGGCATTCGCGTAACGTGGGGCGATTGCGACCCTGCGAAGATCGCGTATACAGGACGCCTGCCGTGGTTCACTCTGGATGCCATTAACGCCTGGTGGGAAGACCATTTGGGGCAGGGATGGTACCAGCTTGAGCTGGATCGTAACGTCGGCACACCTTTCGTACGGCTCGAGATGGATTTTCTGTCGCCTGTCACGCCGCGGCACCGTTTGATCTGCCATGTCTGGCCAAGCCGCTTGGGCACGTCTTCGATTACGTTCCGGGTGGACGGAGAGCAAGACGGTAAACTTTGCTTTTCAGCACAGACCGTCAGCGTGTTTATTGTGGCCGACGCTTTCAGGAAATGTAAGCCGCCGACGGACATCCAAGACTTGCTAAAACCCTATCTCAGTGACGCCGGGCAGTCTGACACATAACCAATTCCCTTTTTGCTTTGGCATAAGTAATGTGCATTATTGTACACATTCGGGATTGCGGAAAATATGGCAGAAATCACAACCTTTGGGGGCGTCTCGACCCAGATAGATACTGAGTCCGAGATGGAGCGGGCCATATCCGCCCTGATGATACAGGTTGGTGAAAGAGTTCGAAGCGCCCGAGAACGCAAAGGGATTTCGCGCCGCATTCTGTCTGAAACATCCGGCGTATCGCAGCGCTATCTGGCACAGCTTGAGGCTGGAACCGGCAATATCTCGATTGGTTTGCTCAAACGGATCGCGCATTCGCTGGATCACAAGATCGAGTGGTTTGTCGGCGAAGAAGACCCGTGGAATTCGGCCAGTCTGCGTGTTGCAGAATTGTTTTCTGCGGCTGACAGTGAAACCCGTGATCTTGTTTTACGCACCCTTGCGCCGGGTAGCGATCAAATCGGGCGGGCTGAGCGGATTTGTCTGATCGGTCTGCGCGGGGCGGGTAAATCAACGCTTGGAAAGATGGCTGCAGATCATCTGAACGTCCCTTTTCTCGAATTAAATAAAGAGATTGCCTTACACGGAGGGATGCCGATCGACGAGATCCTCGCCCTTTATGGTCAGGAAGGCTATCGCAAGCTTGAGGCAGGTTCGCTGGACCGGGTGATCGAAAACTATGACCGGATGATCCTGGCTGTCGCGGGTGGGATCGTCTCCGAGCCTGAGACGTTCAACAAGCTGCTATCGAATTTTCACACGATCTGGCTGAAGGCCACGCCGCAAGAGCATATGGATCGGGTGCGCGCCCAAGGGGATGAACGTCCGATGCAGGGTAATGCTGATGCGATGGAACAATTGACGTCCATTCTGACCAGCCGCGAAGCCCTCTATGCTCGGGCCGGGTATATGTTGGATACATCGTTAACGTCGCTTGAAACCTCTTTGGATGACTTGATTGCGATCATTCAAGAGAACCGGCTGCTCGAGGTTTGACGCGGGGCAACCCGATGGCTTGCAGCGCATGAATTATAACGCAAAAAGGAATACCCGATGAGTGTGGAGTTCTGGCGCGACGGCGCGGTTGGGTTCGTCAAGCTGAACAACCCGCCCGTCAATGCGATTGGTTTGAGCGTGCGTCAGGGTCTTATGGATGCATTGGATTGGGCCGAGGTGCAACATGACCTGTCCCGCATTGTTCTGCATGGTTCCGAGCGCGTTTTCGCCGCGGGTGCAGACGCGAAAGAGTTCGATGCGCCGCCCGTAGCACCGCATCTGCCGGACATCGTCAACCGGATTGAGCTGTGCGAAACGCCGTGGGTGGCCGCAATTACCGGTGCCGCCTTGGGCGGGGGGTGTGAGCTGGCACTGGCGTGCCGGTATCGTATCGCGAAGCCCGGCGCCAGTATTGGACTGCCCGAAGTCACGCTGGGCGTTGTGCCCGGCGCTGGTGGCACCCAAAGACTGCCGCGTTTGATTGGAATGAAGGCTGCGCTTGAGTTGATCTCGACCGGAAAACCGGTAACGGCTGAACGCGCCGAAGCCTTGATGTTGGTCGATGGGGTCGCAGACGATCCCGTTCACACGGCGCAATACTTGGATCTTGGAACCATTGAGCTGTCTTCACGTGTCGGTCAGTTGGAGCAGCCTGAGCTTGATGAGGATGTTTTAGAACAGGCCCGTCAGGCAGTGCGCAGCAAAGCAGCACTCCAGCTCGCTCCGGAACGGGCCATTGATCTGGTCGCGCTGTCAGCTACGACTGGTTTGACAGAGGGGATGGCCAGGGAACGCGCGGCATTTCTTGAGTTACGTCAAGGTACACAGGCGCGGGCCTTACGTCACATTTTCTTCGCCGAGCGCGGCGCGCGCGCTCCGGCAGGGTTAACGACGCAACCTGCGCCTTTGGATCACGTGGCGGTTGTCGGGGGTGGCACCATGGGTTCAGGTATCGCCTATGCTCTGTTGAACGCAGGTGTTCGCGTCACATTATTGGAGACGGATGCAGACGGCGTCACGCGCGCGCAGAAAAATGTCGAACGCGTCATCGACGGCAGCGTCAAGCGTGGTCTGATTTCTGAAGCTGAAGCTTCTGATCAACGGGGCCGGTTCAAGGCGTCGTCGAACTATGGTGACGCTTCTCAGGCGAGTCTGGCGATTGAGACAGCATACGAAGACATGGATGTCAAAAAAGACATCTTTGCCGCGATGCATTCGCATCTTCCCTCCGATACCATCCTTGCCACGAATACGTCTTATCTCGACGTCGATATCATCGCAGCGGGGCTGAACGATCCGTCCCGCGTGTTGGGGCTGCACTTTTTCGCGCCTGCCCATATCATGAAGTTGCTGGAAATCGTGCAGGGACAGGCGACCGGCGAACGGGCTTTGGCCACCGGGTTTGCGCTGGCGAAGCGGCTGCGCAAGGTCCCGGTTCTTTTGGGTGTATGTGACGGCTTCATAGGAAACCGAATTCTGGCCCGCTACCGCGAGGCAGCCGACACCGTTTTGCTTGAGGGGTCTACCCCTTGGGAGATCGACGAGGCCATGGTCGAATTCGGGTACGCAATGGGTCCGTATGAAGCCCAGGATCTATCTGGTCTTGATATTGCCTATGCCAATCGCCGCCGTCAGGATGCGACCCGCGATCCGAACCGGCGATATATCCTCATTGCGGATCGCATGATCGAACTGGGCAAGCTTGGCAAAAAAGCTGGGGCCGGGTGGTACCGATATCCGGGTGGTGGCGGCAAAGTAGAGGATCCGATTGTCGCCGATCTGGCGATTGAAGAAGCCCATTTTGCCAAAGTCACGCGCCGCTACTTTTCGCCGGACGAAATTCGTGAACGGCTGATTTTTGCAATGATCAAAGAAGCTGTCAGCATCCTTGAGGAAGGTATCGCCAAATCGGCCAGTGACGTCGATCTGGTCACGGTGTTCGGATACGGATTTCCCCGCTGGCGCGGAGGGTTGCTGCACTACGCTGATGACTTCGGTTTGGATAAGGTTCTTGCCAAACTGGAAGACTTTGCGAAAGAGGATGAAGTCGTCTGGAAACCCAGCGGGTCTTTACGTGAATGCGTCCGACGCGGTGTGCCCTTGGCGGAGATGTTTGACGGGAAGTGATCCGGGATCAGCGCCCGGTTGGCCTGAGGCTGAACGGGATGAATGTTGCGACGATGCTTGCGGCGTTCAGGCAAAGGCTGTTTCTCAGCGCCGCCTAAACCTTGCTAATACCGTCGCAACAGAGTTCTTGCGGTCTTACCAGGAATTGTATGACAGGTACTTGCCCGACATTTCGACCTTGACCCGATCACCCTTTTCATGCGGTACGCGGGTGACCTGCATGTCGAAATCAATTGCCGACATGATGCCCGTTCCGAATTTCTCTTCGATCAGGGCCTTCAGGGTTGGGCCGTATACACCGACGATTTCGTAAAACCGATAAATACAGGGGTCGGTTGGAACACTTTGTTCCCACACCTTTGTCGGCGGCTCTTCCAGCACACCAGCCGCCTCTTGCGGCAGGCCCATTGCTGCGACGAGGGCTTCGGCCTTTTCTTTGGGGAATGCGTTCATACCCATGCAGGCAGAATGCGTCCAAACCGGTGACATGTCGATTTTCTCGGCGATCCCTTCCCAAGTCAGGCCAGCTTGTTTTTTTGCCGACAGGATCATCAGGGTTACGTCTTCTTTTGTCATCATCGTGGGTAGCTCAAGTGTATCTTTCATGGGGGGTCCTCCTTTTTGATCTTGATGTGTCGACGCGCCGAACCGGTCAGTCGTTGACGGCGCGCAGTTGTGGGTTTTGTTCGGTAGAAGCCGCGGCAGGCTCGGTGTGATCAATCACAACCGATTCCGGCATTTGAGCCGCTCCGTCGCTGGCTTGCCCGGCCAGTTCTTTCGAGCGTTGTCCGAGGAACTGCACAAGGTGATTGCGGATGGCATAATAGTTCGGATGCTCGACAATCTCGGTTCGGTTGCGCGGTCTTGGGATGGTGATTTCGACAGATTCCGCAACGCGGGCAAATGGCCCATTGGTCATCAGCAGGATGCGATCGGCCAACAGGATTGCTTCGTCGATGTCATGGGTGATCATGAACACGGTCTGTTCGGTCTCGCCCCATACCTTGAGCAATTCATCCTGAATGGTACCGCGTGTC
This sequence comes from Ruegeria sp. G5, assembly GCF_056533365.1. Lineage (NCBI taxonomy): Bacteria > Pseudomonadati > Pseudomonadota > Alphaproteobacteria > Rhodobacterales > Roseobacteraceae > Ruegeria > Ruegeria sp. G5. Next base: position 400,128 of record NZ_JBQFOK010000003.1, read on the forward strand.
AGGGCATCCAGCGCGCCAAAGGGTTCGTCCAGCAGCAGAAGTTTTGGCTGATTGGCAAAGGCACGCGCGATCGAAACACGCTGACGCATCCCACCTGAAAGTTGGCTGGGTTTGCGATGTACGACATCGCCTTCCAGTCCGACTTTGGCCAAAAACTCGCGGGCGTGGGCGTCTACCTTGGCCGCTGGCCAATCCGGATAGCGCGCTTTGACACCGAAGGTCACATTCTTCAATGCGGACAACCAGGGAAGCAATGAATAGTTCTGGAAAACCACGCCCCGGTCCAGCGAGGGGCCGGACACCTCGAACCCATCCATTTTGACCACGCCCGAAGTGGGTTCAGCCAACCCCGCCAGAATGTTCATGATCGTCGACTTGCCACAGCCGGAATGGCCGAGGATGCAGACGAACTCGCCCTTTTCGATGCCAAAGCTGGCGTTTTCGAACACGGTCAGGGTTCCGCCCTGACCGTCGGGGAATTGCTGGGTCAGCAACTCGATATTGAGAAACGGCTTGCTCATGATGCTGCTCCTTATTCCGCATAGGCCACGGCGCGTTGCAGGTAGGCAAAGGCCGAGTCCAGCAGCATTCCGACGACGCCGATCATGAGGATTGAAAAGATGACTGAGGTCAGGTCGAGGTTGTTCCACTCGTTCCAGACATAGTAGCCAATACCTGTGCCACCCACGAGCATTTCTGCCGCGACGATCACCAGCCAGGCGATACCAATCGAAATGCGCATCCCAGTGATAATGGTGGGCGCGGCTGCAGGCAGGATCACTGTGAATGCTGTCCGGAGCGGCCCAAGTTCGTGCGTGCGCGCAACGTTAACCCAATCCTGTCTTACTCCTGCGACACCGAAAGCTGTGTTGATCAGCATTGGCCAGATCGAGCATATGAAGATCACGAATATCGCACTGGCCTCACTGTCCTGAATGATGAAAAGCGCCAGTGGCATCCATGCCAGCGGGGAAATCGGGCGTAGCACCTGTATGAATGGGTTGAAGGCCTTGTAAGCGACCTGACTCATGCCGATCAGAAAGCCCAACGGGATCGCCACCAATGCGGCCATCAGATAGCCGGTAAGGACGCGATAGATCGAGTATCCAATCTGAATGCCGATCCCCTTGTCATTGGGGCCGGCATCATAGAATGGGTTCGACAGCTGCTCCCACGCTTTGGCAAGTACCTGGCTTGGGGGTGGAACACCGGCTTTCTGTGCTCCGCCACCGGTCAGGCGTTCGTATTCCGTCAGCTCTCCGGCCGCTTTCTGAGCGGGGATTGCGGCCTCCCAAATCAGGAGGCCGACCACCAACATGACCACCGATAAAAGCGCGGCCCGCTGGTTCAGTGTTAGGTTGTCCAACATTTACGAAGCTTTCCCAATCGCGAAGCTGGAGACGTAACCTTCGGGGTCTTTGGGATCGAAGGTTTTGCCCATGATGGTGTGGGTTTTGTAAGTCACGTCCGGGGCGTCATATCCCAGGTCGTTCATGATCTTCTTAGCGTCTGCCGCCAGATAGACTTGTTCAGCCACACCTTTGTAGTCCACGTCGCCTTCGATATACCCCCAACGTTTCATCTGGGTCAGGATCCAAACGCCCATCGAATGCCAGGGGAACGGGTCAAAGTCGATCCGATCGGGTACCTGCTGAACTTCTCCGAGGCCGTCAGCATAGGTTCCGGTCAGAACCTGCTCGATCACGGGAACCGGCTGGTTCAGGTAATTTGTCGGTGCGATGGCTTCGGAGATGTCTTTGCGATTGTCCGGGTTCGACGCGAATTGCGTGGCGTCGATGATCGACTTGAGAAGCGCGCCATATGTGTTGGGCAATTCGGTCGCAAAGCTCAGCGGCGCGGCAAAGGCACAGCAAGGGTGACCTTCCCAGATGTCTTTGGTCAGGGTGTGAATGAATCCGATGCCTTCCCACACAGCACGCTGGTTGAACGGGTCGGGCGACAGGTAGCCATCCAGGTTTCCGGCTCGCAGGTTGGCAACCATCTCTGGTGGCGGAACAACGCGGATTTGGATATCGACATCCGGGTCCAGACCGAACTCGGCCACGTAGTAACGCAGAAGGAAGTTGTGCATCGAGTATTCGAACGGCACGCCGAAGGTGAAGCCTTTCCACTGCTTCGGATCACGTTTGTCCAGATGCTCATTCGAAAGCACGATGGCCTGCCCGTTGATGTTCTCAACCGCGGGCATGATGTAGGGCGTTGCCACAGATCCGGCGCCCAGCGTCATCGCAAGTGGCATCGGGGTTAGCATGTGGCTGGCGTCGTATTCACCGGACAGCGATTTGTCGCGTGCCACGGCCCAACCGGCTGTTTTGATGACTTGGGCGTTTAGTCCGTAACGTTCGTAAAAGCCCATTGGCTGGGCCATGATAATCGGCGTCGCGCAGGTGATCGGAACAAACCCGATATTCAGGTCGGTTTTTTCTGGCGTGCCCAGATTGTCGAGAATGGCAGCCTTGGCTTCGTCGAGTGGGAAGACGGACGCAAGGGCAGCAGCAGCGGTACCGCCACCCAGCATGCCCATGAACGAGCGACGGCTAATGTCGTTTTGTCCAAAGACAGACCGCACGATTGCGCTTTCCACAACGCGTTCGGTCATTTCCTCGGATGTCATGATTTTCGCTTCGGTATGATCTTTGTAATGCCCATGTCCCGACAAACACCCCTCGCAGCCGCAATCGGCCCCGTGTCTCAGATCGGTTTTCGCGGAAAACGGATTTCCCAAGCTCTTTATCGTCATGGCTACGCCCTTTCGCATTGAAGTTGCGATCATCGTGGCAGCCGCATTCGTTAAGAAATAGTAGGGGCATAAAATTTGTGCACATTATAAAACCCATCGGAAACAGACGCTTATAAGGTTGACTGAGCGGTAAGGGTTACGAAAAATCGTAAATTACGAAATCTCGTATCGCACTTTTGCGTCTTGCCGATAGACTGGGTGCATGTCTTTGGATCTTTTGCCTCCTGATTCCGTTTTGCAGTCGATGCCCGAAGCTGCGCTGGTTCTCGACACAACGTCTGACCGGGTCGTTCAGTGGAACAGACCCGCCGCTGATTTGCTTGCGGGTTCTCCCAATGCGACGCCGCAGGCTTTCTCGTCTTACCTGAAGGACGCGTTTCCGCAGTTCATTGTTTTCATCGAGGAGGTAGACCATCGATGTGAAAGCTGGACGCGAGATGTGACCCTGACATCGGCTCAGGGTCTGGCAATTCGATCAGAACTTCGCGCGCGGCCGGTACGTGGAAAAACCGGTTGGCTGATGATGACGATCACCGACCTTGATGCGCTGGATCAGCGGGCAGAGTTGACCGCAACAGCCGAAGCCTTTCGTGGTGGTATACTGGAATGGCAACGCACCGAGGGGTTCTTTGCCGAACTTGAACGACAGAACCAGCTGATCCTGAACGCGGCTGGCGAAGGGATTTATGGTGTGAACGCAGAAGGCAAGACAACCTTCGTCAATCGCGCAGCGCAAGAAATGCTGGGGTGGACGAGCGAGGATTTGTTGGGCAAAGACATTCACTCGATGATCCACCACCACCATTTGAATGGCGAAATATACCCTTCGCAGCAATGCCCTATCTATCGTTCGTTCCGATTTGAACAGGTGCACAGGATCGAGGATGAAGTCTTCTGGCGGAAGGATGGTAAGCCGATCCGGGTCGAATATGTATCGACGCCAATCTACGACCAACAGGTTCTGGCCGGAGCGGTGGTAATCTTCCGCGATATTACCGAGCGAAAGGAAAATGAGCGTAAACTGCGGGACGCGTTGGATGAGGTCGCAGCGTTGCGGGATCGGCTGGAACAGGAAAACGCCTATCTACAAGAGGCGATCACGTCGGAACGTGCGCATCACGACATTATTGGCACTTCTCCGGCTATTCGACAGATCGTGACGCGGATCGACCTTGTTGCTGAAACTGACGCCACTGTTCTTGTCTCAGGGGAAACGGGAACTGGCAAGTCGCTGGTGGCTACCGAAATCCACAAGGCCAGCCCACGTGCGCGCCGACCGTTGATCCATTTCAAATGTGGGTCACTTGCAAGGGACGAAATCGAGGCCGAGCTGTTTGGTCACGTCCGCGGCGCGCCCAATGGCGCAACAAGGGATAAGCCCGGCAAGCTGGAATTGGCCCATGGTGGCACGCTGTTTATTGATGATGTCGAAGAGTTGCCCCTGGAGATTCAAGGCAAGCTTTTGGCCGCCTTGCAAAACGGAACAGTAACCCGCTTGGGCGACACACGCGAAAAGCCCATCGACATTCGCGTTATCGCCGCGACTTCACTGTCCGAGGCGCAGGCGCGGCGGGCGGATGTCATTCGCGAAGACCTGTATCTATTTCTAAACGTATTCCCCATCAATTGCCTGCCGCTGCGCGACCGGCAAGAGGATATCCCGTTACTGGCGACGCATCTTCTAAAGATCGCCTGCCGTCGCCTCAACCGCCCGGTTCCTGTCCTGACCGAGCGTGGCGTTCAGCAGCTTCAGGCTTATGACTGGCCGGGAAACGTGCGTGAATTGCACAACGTAATAGAACGGGCTGCGATCGTTTCACAGGACGCGAAACTTGTGATCGAACTTGCCGGTCCAGCCCAAGGCGGACAGACCAATATGGCCTTTCGAACCGAGGCACAGATGCAGGACCTTATGCGTCTGAACCTGATTTCGATTCTGCGCGAGACACAGGGGCGCATCTCAGGCACGTCGGGGGCTGCAGCTTTGTTGGGCGTCAAGCCAACGACGCTGTATTCACGGATAAAATCAATGAATATCCAGGACGCTGAGTGGCACTGAAAAGATAGTTGTGGGTTGCTGCTATCCGTTGGGGCGGGTGCGTAATTGCCGCGTAGCCGTTTCTTGCAGTGAGCATCCTTTTTGTCGGTGAGATCAAAATCTTTGTCGCAATTGGTCAGGAATGGGTAGAGCGATCGCTCTACCCTTGGTTCATGACCGGCACACAGTACCAAATCGCAGAAAACCTTGATCGGCAATTCTCGGAAATGGGGTTTGCCACGCAAGGGGTCGAAGCCTTGCGCGAAGGGGCCAACGTATCCCTGCGCACCCTCTACAAATACTTTCCCAGCCGCGAGGCCATGGTGATTGGGGCATTGGATCACCGCGACGCAGCCTATTCGGATTGGATCGGGAGTGATCGGGATGAAGGCGCGGATCATGTCCTTCATGTTCTTGTGCGCCTGTCAGATTGGTTGCATGGCGTGTCGAACACAGGCTGTTTGTTCCGCAACGCACTTGCCGCCTATCCTGAAAGCGATGCGATCCGTGAGGCCGTGACCAGCCACAAGGCACATGTCCGGGATATGTTCCGTAAGCGGCTGCTGTGCGTAGCCCCCGACTGTGATGTCGAAGTACTGTCTGAGGCATTGTTCATCTTGCACGAAGGTCTGACAGAAAGTGCCCGGCTACTAGGGGCCGGCCCCGCGACAAATGCCACGATGCGCTGTGCCCGTGCCCTGCTGGCCGAAGCTAATATCCACTGACTGTGAATATCTGGAACGCAACAAAGGTTCTGAAATGAAGATCAAGGAAATCCACATCTACGCCCATGACTTGCCGGTCAAGAACGGGCCCTACACGATGGCGAATGCAGAAGTTTGGGCGTTGGACACGACGCTGGTCAAACTGGTGGATGCGGACGGAACCGTCGGCTGGGGTGAAACCTGCCCCGTTGGCCCAACTTATGCCGAGGCACATGCCGAAGGGGCCCGCGCTGCCTTGGCGCAAATGGCAAAGGGTCTGATCGGCGCTGACCTATGGCCGGTGTCCTTGCATCAAAGGATGAACAGTTTGCTGAACGGCCACAACTATGCAAAGGCCGCGATTGACATCGCCGCTCATGACTTGATCGGTAAAAAGCTGGGGGTCAATGTCGCTGAGCTTTTGGGGGGTGCGCTTACCGACAAGGTACCATCCTATTATGCAACCGGCGTTGGGGCTCCTGATGATATCGCTCGACTGGCGCAGGAGAAACAAAAGGAAGGATACCCGCGTCTGCAGATCAAGGTAGGTGGTCGTCCGGTTGAAATCGACATCGAGACCATTCGCAAAGTCTGGGAGGTTTTGGCCGGAACAGGCATGCGTCTAGCGGTGGACGGGAACCGGGGTTGGACGACCCGTGATGCCCTGCGGGTCAGTCGGGAGTGCCCCGAAATTCCCTTTATCATGGAGCAGCCCTGCAACACGTATCAGGATCTGCAGAAAATCCGCCCGCAGGTCACGCACGGTATCTATATGGACGAAAACAGCGTCGACCTGAACACCGTCATCTCAGCCGCTGGTACAGGTTTGGTGGATGGGTTCGGGATGAAAGTAACCCGGATAGGCGGCCTGCAGAACATGCGCACGTTCCGTGACATCTGCGAAGCCCGCAACCTGCCGCATACATGCGATGACAGTTGGGGTGGAGATATCATCGCAGCCGCCTGCACACAGATCGCGTCAACCGTTCGGCCAACACTGATGGAGGGCGCATGGCTCGCAGCGCCGTACATCGAGGGCAATTATGATCCGGTGAACGGGATCAAAATCGAAGGTGGTCATATTCAGCGTCCAATCGGACCGGGTTTGGGCATTACCCCTGACGAAACCAAATTCGGCGCGCCTGTCGCCTCATTCTGACGGAGAACATGATGATCCCCGAAACCATGCATGCTGTTCAGCTTACAGGCCATGGCGGTATCGAAATGCTCGAGTACCGCACGGACGTGCAAATCCCCCAGCCCCGTGCCGGAGAGGTGTTGATCCGCGTGGCTGCAGCAGGTGTCAACAATACCGACATCAACACCCGTATCGGCTGGTATTCAAAGGCAGTTACCGAAGACACCAATACAGGCGGTGCTTCGGGCTTTGACACGGTTAATGACGCGGATGCCAGTTGGTCCGGTACACCGTTAACGTTCCCACGCATTCAAGGAGCAGACGTATGCGGTTATGTCGCCGCGGTCGGAGAGGACGTAGACCCGACCCGTATTGGTGAGCGTGTAATCGTGCGAAACATGCTGCGTAGCTATGTCGATTACCGCCCCTATGAATGCTGGACCATCGGCAGCGAATGCGATGGCGGTTTTGCGCAATTCTGCGTGGCCCCGGGGCAGGAAACCCATGCGGTAAACTGTGATTGGGACGATGTGGAACTTGCCGCAATCCCCTGTGCCTATTCCACAGCCGAAGGGATGCTGCACCGGGCAAACCTGGGCGCGGAAACCGTGCTGATCACAGGGGCTTCGGGCGGGGTAGGCTCGGCAGCTGTCCAACTGGCCAAACGACGCGGCGCGCATGTCATCGCCTTGTGTTCCCCGGCAAAAGCCGAGGCCGTCCGTGCACTGGGGGCCGATCAAATTCTGGACCGAAACGCAGATTTGGTAGCAGTGTTAGGCGAAGGGTCGGTAGACGTTGTCGTTGATCTGGTGGCAGGACCGCAATGGCCCAGCTTGCTGGATGTGCTGCGTCGGGGTGGGCGCTATGCCACAGCCGGAGCGATCGCGGGGCCGATCTGCGAGATTGATGTGCGCACCTTGTACCTCAAGGACCTCACGCTGTTTGGTTGCACGTTCCAAGAGGACATCGTGTTCGAAAACCTCGTGAAATACATAGAAGACGGGGAAATCCGCCCCGTGGTTGCCAAGACTTATCCGCTTAATGAAATCGCCACGGCGCAAGAAGACTTTCTTGCCAAGAAACACACAGGACAGCTGGTGCTGATCCCACCGCGGGTGTCATCATGAAGATAAAAAAGATCGAGCTTTTTGAACTGCATTTACCCTATGCCGGTGGATCTTACGAATTGTCGGGCGGGCGGATCTATACCGGCTTTGACAGCATCATCGTTTGCGTAACCGCGCAGGATGGAACTGAAGGCTGGGGAGAATCCACTCCGTTCGGGCCCAACTATATCGCAGCGCATGCAAAAGGCGCGCGTGCAGGTGTCGAAGAGATCGCGCCCTATCTGATTGGCCGCGACCCGCGCGACGTCGACCGGATCAATGACGCAATGGATGAGGCATTGTTGGGTCACAACCACGCCAAGTCGGCGATTGATCTGGCCTGTTGGGATCTATTCGGTAAATCCGTTGGCCTGCCAGTGTACAAACTGCTGGGTGGCGCAACGGGCAACCGTCTGCCAGCGATCAGTTCGATCTATGCAGGCACACCCGAGGACATGCGCGCCCGCGTCGCTGAGCACCGTGCCAAGGGTTACATGGGTCATTCGATCAAGGTGGGCGCTATGGACTCTGAGGGTGGTCCGGCGCTGGATGCTGAACGGATTGCTGCGTCGTTGGCGGATCGCCAGCCGGGTGAGTATTTCCTTGTCGATGCCAATGGCGGTCTGATCCCCGAAACGGCATTGCGAATGCTGCGCGCTTTGCCCGATGGTTTGGATTTCGTGCTCGAAGCCCCGTGCGCAACGTGGCGCGAGACCCTTTCGCTGCGTCAGCGGTGCGACGTGCCGATCATTCTGGATGAGTTGGCACAGGACGATGGTGACATAGCCAAGCTTGTGGCGCTGGATGTGGCGGATGGGATCGGCCTTAAGATCTCGAAAGCCGGTGGTTTGACCCATGCGCGTCGCCACCGCGATATTTGCCGTGCCGCGGGGTTGACGATCAGCGTACAGGATACGGTCGGCTCAACCCTGTCCGCGGCTTCGATTTTCCATATGGGTGCGACGGTTCCGGAACGTCTGCTGCGCTGTGTGTTGGACCCACGCGATATGGTGACCATCCAGACCGGAGCGTTTGACGCGCCCATCGAAGACGGAGGCGTGCTGCCCCCGGACGCACCTGGCCTAGGCGTTACAATGAACCGGGACCTGCTGGGGCAGGCCGTAGCAAGCTGGGAAGAATAAACATGTTTCAGGATAAGAAAGCCTTGGTGACCGGCGCGGCCGGGGGCATCGGGTTGGCTATTGTCAAACAACTGCGGGCCAAGGGTGCGCAGGTGGCCGTCGCTGATCGGTCCACTAACGGAATTGAGGCCGAGGCACACCTGCCGGGTGATCTGCTGGATTCAAACTACAGCGACCAACTGGCAGCCAACGCACAACAGGCATTGGGGGGGCTGGATATCGTCATAAACAATGCAGGCGTTATCACTCGTGGCCCGGTCACCGAAACCTCGGACGCGGATTGGGTCCTGTCCATGGGCGTGAATGTCGAGGCCCCGTTTCGGATTTGTCGCGCCGCAATCCCTTTGATGGCCGAAACCGGAGGAGGAGCCATCGTAAACACGGCGTCTTGCTGGGGTGGTAAAGCTCCGGGTCCGAACCATGCGCTTTACTGCATGACCAAGGCGGCGATTGCGTCTTTGACGGAATGTATGGGGATGGATCACGCGCACCAGGGCATACGCATCAACGCCGTTTGCCCCAATGAAGTGAACACCCCCATGTTGAGGTCAGGCTTTGCAAAGCGGGGGTTTGATCCGGACAAAGCCGTGGCTGAGTTGGGTCAAACGGTGCCACTGGGTCGGATCGCAGAACCGGATGACATTGCAGACGTCGTTCTGTTTTTGGCTTCCGATGCGGCACGCTACATGTGCGGCACATTGGTCGAGGTCAACGGTGGAAAGCCGGTCGCATGAGACGGTTTGAGAACAAGGTCGCGCTTGTTACCGGTGGCCGTTCAGGCATTGGGCAAGCCATTGCAGAACGCCTGACGAACGAAGGCGCGCGTGTTTTCACAGCGCAGCGGGGGCCAGATGATCGGTTCGAAGGGATCTCTGCCGATTTCACTGACCCAGCCTCGCCCGCGCAAGTCGTGGCCGAAGTGATTGCCCGCGCCGGGCAACTGGATGTGTTGGTCAATAACGCCGGGATGATGCAGGAAGCCCGCGTCGAGGATATGGGTCTGTCTGACTGGCAGAGAAACCTTATGGTTAACCTGACCGCGCCGTTTTTGATGATTCAGGCCGCCTTGCCGCATTTGCGCAAAACGCGTGGCAGCATCGTCAATACCGGCTCGATTGAGGGGTTGGGCAGCAATCCGGGTCATGCCGCTTATTGTGCCTCCAAAGCCGGCTTGCATGGCCTGACGCGCGCGGTGGCCGTGGACCACGGAGCCGAGGGTATTCGTTGCAATGCAATCGCGCCGGGCTGGATCGATACAGAGTTGAACCTGGATTTCATAGAGTCCATGCCCGATCCAGACACGTTCCGCCGTGATATCGGGAAAATCCATCCGGTTGCCCGAACTGGTAAGCCGGAAGAGGTTGCGGCACTGGCCGCGTTTTTGGCCGCCGAAGAAAGTGGGTTCATCACCGGGCAGGTCTATACGGTTGATGGTGGTCGGATGGCAAAGCTCAGCCTGCCATGAACTGATCGTTGTTGTTCGCGTTGTCGTGAAACGGGATTTTGCTCTGCACTTGTTTGCTGCTAAGCGGTATCTGGTGAAACGGAGACATGATCGTGGCAGAGCATAACTGGACGGATGCCATTCTGGATCGGCTTGCGGGCGAGAGCACCCGCTTGGATATCCCGGATGGCGCCGAACTATTCGCCCCAGGCGCCTACGGCGAAGTGTTTCTGATCGTCTTGTCTGGTGTCGTGCGAGTGGAACAGACCGGGCCGTCTGGTCGCACGGTCGTTTTATACAGGGTCGGACCCCACGATAGCTGCGTTATGACGACCTCGTGTATGCTGGCCGACACGCCCTATTCTGGCTTCGGCTATGCCGAAGGGCAGGTGACTGCGCTGGCGATCGGACGCGAACGGTTCAATGCGCTGCTGGCCGCAGATGCCGATTTCCGGGCTGCTGTTTTCGCCGCTTTCTCGCAACGCATTGTAGAGATGTCCGAGGTTATTGACGATCTGCTTCTCAATCGTATGGACCAGAAACTGGCTCAATGGCTGGTTGATCAAAGCGACACTGAAAATGAGATTCACACAACCCACCAACGCATCGCAACAGAACTTGGCAGTGCGCGTGAAGTCATGTCTCGTATCCTCAAGGATTTCGAACGGCGAGGCTGGGTTCGGCTGGAGCGGGGCGTCATTCACGTTCACGATATCGTGTCGCTAAAACGGCTGAGCCGACGCGAAACTGTGTGACCGCGTCACATTAAGTCGGGCCGTAATCTGCGACTCTCTCTTCAGACAAACGAGGAGAGTCGATTATGCAAATGTCATCTAATGTAGGAACGTTCGACCGTCTGGCACGCTTGATATTGGGGTCCGTACTGATCCTTCTTTCGGTTACTGGTACAATCGGTATTTGGGGTTGGCTGGGTGCGATTTTGGTCGTGACGGCCTTTGTCAAATTTTGCCCGATCTATGCGATGCTGGGTCTTTGCACTGACAAGGAGGCCGGACGATGAATGGAGCACTTGGCCCGTCTCGTCGCGCGGTTCTTAAGTTAGGTGTTGCAGGTGCCTTGGCGGGTCCTGCGACAATCGCGGCAGCAGCAAGCCAGATCAACACAGCGGTTGATCCGGCAAAGCTGAAAGACCGACAGCGCACCCCGCTTGGGTTGTACTTGACGCCGCATGATGCCCACGCCGCATTGCGCCGAAATCCGGACATACTGTTCGTTGATGTGCGCGATCCTGTCGAGATTTCGTTCGTTGGGCACCCACAAGGTCTGGATAAGATCATCCCTTTGGCAATTGTGACCCATACGGTTGATCCCAACAGCGGGCAGTACCGAATGGTCAATAACCCCAATGTCGTACAGGAATTCAATGCATTGCTCGAAGCAAGCGGAAAAACAAAAGACGCGGCAATCTTCGTAACCTGTCGATCCGGCGCGCGATCAGCCGTCGCTGCACGCCAGCTTATTCAAGCGGGCTATTCGAATGTCTGGAATCTCGTGGAGGGGTTTGAAGGCGACCGCGACGCAAACGGTGTACGCGCATTGAACGGGTGGCGGAATGCAGGGCTACCTTGGGGGTATACCCTTGGGCCCGGTGTCGCGTGGACGCGACCCGCATAAGTGGGCTATAGACAAGGCTATTGGCGGTTGAGTTGGCCGGTTTTTGCTTGTGCAAAAACTGGCCTTCAGCTGCGTTTCAATTTGTAAGATATGGACTGCACATGCGACGCAGACCTATCTGAAATCGTTAGGAAAAGACCTCCCCGAGTGCTTTTCCATCGTGGTTAGCGCTAAGATTGTTGACGTAACCTAACAGTTGCGTGAGATTTTCGGCCTGCGGCAAAGTAACCTTTGCTCTCCCTGTCGGCTCACTTCAATACTGGCACATCTGTCGTTTTATGCGGAGCTTTCATGCGAGTCAGCGTAGGCATCGCTGTTTCAATTCTGGTTGCGTTTTCTATCGGTGTTTCAACGTTCATTGTTCATTCTCTTTGGTGGACAACTGCGCGTGATAACAGCCGTATGTTGGCGGCTGAGATCAACAGCCAGATTGCGAACACGGTCCGCATAGAAGTCGGCGCATCGCTCAGGTCTGCTGAGGCAGCGTGGGCAGCCGTGCGAACAATCTTTGTGCAGAACGTGATCGAAACGCGCGAGGCGGATAAACGCGAGTTTGTCTTTCTGTCTCAATTGCAGGCTCAACCGAGTATCTCGTGGATGTTCTTCGGTTGGCCCGACGGGAACTTTTTCGCCTCGCACCGTTTGGGTGACGGCGGGCTTGAGATGATAGAAATCGACGAAAACATCCATGACCGGATGTTGCGCACGGATCGCTACATCTTCATTCCCGGGGATATTCAGTTCGAAGAACGGTCTTTTTCCGAAACCGATTATGACCCGCGTGACCATGCGTGGTTTGGAAATTTCATGGGCCTGAATTCCCAGGGATGGATCGAGGCGCGCGATCTGCCGGGCAGTGATAAGACGGTTTATGCCTTTGCCGGGCCTGTCGACGTGAACCGTACACGGCAGGGAGTTTTGGCGGTTGCAATTGAAACAGACCGGATCTCGCGGTTTCTGGCGACTTTGCATCCAGGCGAATTTGGTGCTGCCTTTATTCTCGATGCGAATGGCAAGGTAATCGCGGTACCAGATGCGGAAGCGGACGAGGTGACACCTGCCCGGATGGGTGAGGGTGAGCTGTATGAAGTCGCTATGATCTCGGGCGAAAAATTACTTGGCGATCCGAAAACCAAGGTTTCAGGCAGTCAGACAAAGCGAGTCGTGATAGATGATGTGCCCTATGCTGTCGCTCTGACACCATTGGGCTTTTACGGGTGGCGGGTGGCCACAGTAATTCCGGAATCTGCTTTCCTTTCCGGCATTGATGAGACGTTGATCAATCTCCTTTACATCCTGATTGGCGTGGTCGTTCTTGCGATTAGTTCTGCGATTTGGCTGGTCCGCCGCGTGGTCGCCAACCCGCTTGCGCGCATTGCCGAAGACCTTGGCCGGATTGAACGATTTGACGTTGAACGTATCTCGCGCAGACCGTCCAACCTGTCGGAACTGGCCAATCTGTCTGCAGCGACCGCCAGCATGGCAGCAGGCCTGTCGGCGTTCCGAAAATACGTTCCGACCGATCTTGTTCGGATGCTGGTTGCCGAAGGTATCAAGACGCAGCCCGGCGGGGATATGAAGCAGATATCGGTGCTGTTTTGCGATGTCACCGGCTTCACGGGGCTGTCCGAAAAACTCGGACCTCAAATCGTCCAGCTGATGGAACCGTTTTTCAGCGCGGCATCGGCAGCTATTACGCGGCATGACGGAACCATCGACAAATTCATGGGCGATGCAGTGATGGCGTTCTGGGGTGCGCCGCGCAAAGATGTTCATCATGCGGAGAACGCCTGCCGGGCAGCACTGGATCTTGTTACTGCCGTGGACGAAGCCGGAATTGTGGATGAGGCGGGCAATCCCCTTCGTGTCAGGATCGGCTTAAACAGCGGCGAGGCACTGGTGGGGAATATCGGTTCTGAACAACGTCTGAACTATACCGCGATCGGTGATGTGGTAAATGTTGCCAGCCGTCTGGAAGGGGCCAACAAGGACTATGGTTCTCAAATCCTGATCGGACCTGAGACGCGGCATGAGGCGGCCGAAACGATTATTGTGCGTGAGCTGGACACTTTGACCGTCTTTGGTCGTTCAGAAGAACTGATCGTTTATGAGCTGATCGCTATGGCTGATGCGTTTGACGGTGGACATACGTGGATTGGCTCTTACGAGCAGGGTCTGGCGCATTACCGGGCGGGTCGGTTTGAAGAGGCAGTCAAAGCTTTTGAAACCGCCGATCATGAGCGTGGTGGAGATCCGGCCTCGGTCGTCATGAAGACACGCGCCAAGGAGTTGCTTGAAAACCCGCCGGCGCAAGGCTGGCGAGCAGTTGCAAGCACTGACAAAAAGTAGTGTTTAAAAGCCTTCCCCTTTAGGCGTTGAAGCATTTTACGATCCGCTGGGTCAATCATCCCGTTGATTAAGCACTCCTGTGCCACCTGTATGACTGGCTCAAAAAGAAGTCTTGTGAAACAATTGAAACACGAGATTTACGTTTTGAAATAGCTTTGAAACACGCGCGTTTTAGAAATTCGGGATGACCAAGGATATGGCGAACGATTTTGCAGAAATCGAAAGAGCGCGAGATTTGCTGCGCGACGCTATTGAGTCCTTGAAAGAAGGTTTTGCCCTTTACGACGATGATCGCCGCCTTGTGATGTTCAATCAGCGCTATGCGGACATGAACAAGGGCGTCGCGGATCTGCTGAAGCCGGGTTTGGATTGGGAAATCCTCATGCGTGAGACCGCGCGCCGGGGTATTTATGCCGGTGCAATCGGGAATGAAGAGAAATGGGTTTCTGATCGTCTCGCCAATGGTATCGAGTTTATTCAGGATTATGAACTCACAGAGACAGACGGTCGAACGTATCTAGTCTCGGTCCATCCGACTAAATTGGGTGGTTTTGTTGTCACGCGAGAGGATATAACTGAAAGAAAACGAGCCGAGAACGAAGAACGCGACGGAGACCTGCTGATCCGCAAAGTGCTGGATTCCAGCTCGGCTATTGTGACCATGGCACGTGTTGGTGACGGTCAGATCCTTTACCGGACCCCGGCTGCCTTGCAGATGTTCGGGCCGTCAAAATCCGCGAAAGAACATTACCTCAACCCTGAAGAACGAGCCGACTTTATAACGGTACTATTGGCGGACGGCCGCGTTGATGACTACAAGCTCGACCTTTTGAACGCCGATGGCAAGGCGTTCCCAGCATCCATCTCCTCGCAACTTATCGACTACAAGGGTGAAGAGGTCATCGTTACCAGCATTGTCGATTTGACAGTGCAAAAAGAGGCCGATGCTTTGATCCGGCAGGTCATGGCCTCGTATCCCGCAGCGATCAACATGACCAATGCGGAGACGGGCGAAGTGTTGTTTGCGACGCCTGAGATCAAAGCGCTTTTTGGGGACGCCCCGAGTTCGAAGTCATATTATGCCGACCCAACGGAACGCGAACGATACCTGAAAGAACTTCGCGCAGCAGGTTCGCTCAAGGATCGTCGGGTTGAGTTCGTTGATGCCAACGGGCGAAAATTCTGGGCATCGGATTCCTCTCGGCTGATCGAATTCAACGGCGAGGAAGTCATCATCTCGAATACGCGGGATATGACAGATGAGCTGGCGATCGAGGAAGAGCTTTCAAGCCAGCGAGAACTGCTTTTCCAGAACGAGAAGATGTCGGCCTTGGGTGAGCTGTTGGCCGGCGTGGCGCATGAGTTGAATAACCCACTTTCCGTTGTCGTCGGTCATTCCCTGATGTTGAAGGAAGAAATCGCCGATCCTGATCTGATGGTCCGGATCGAAAAGATCAGCAACGCGGCCGAGCGCTGTGCCAAAATCGTCAAGACGTTTCTGGCGATGGCGCGTCAGAAACCCAGCAAGATCGAACAAGTTGATCTGGTCGGTGTAATCGAAACCGCCGCAGACGTCGTTGGTTACGGCCGAAAGACAAGCGACATCACGATCCGGCAAAACCTGCCAGCTGGACTACCCCGCATTGCGGCTGACGCAGATCAGATTACGCAGGTTGTTATCAACCTGATTATCAATGCTGAACAGGCCATGAACGCCTCTGGCAAAGGTGATCTGATAGAATTGACCGCCTCGGCGAAGCCGGACAGCGAAATGGTTGAAGTGCAGGTCAAGGACAATGGGCCGGGCATTCCCAAAGCCATTCGCGCCCGTATCTTTGAGCCGTTTTTCACGACCAAGGACGTGGGCGAGGGAACGGGTATTGGTCTGGCCTTCTGTCACCGCATCATTCTTTCGCATGGCGGGCAGATCAGGCTGGATCCCAACGAAGGCGCGGGAACCTGTTTCCGAATTTTGTTGCCCATTGCGATGGGCCAAAAGCCTGACCCGGAAGAACCCGCGGCACAGGTTCCACCGGTTGAACACCGCAAGATACTTGTTGTCGATGACGAGGCCGACGTCGGCGAGCTGAACGCCGAAATTCTGCGCAAAGAAGGTTTTGACGTTGAGTTTGTAACCTCTGGTGAAGAGGCCCTCCGTCGTCTTTTGAAGAACAAATATGACGCGCTTATCAGTGATCTGAACATGCCGGGCGTTGATGGCCGCCGTATCTACGAAACACTGAAAAGCCATTTGCCGGAGATGTTGGCAAGAACCGCCTATGTCACCGGCGACACCATGGGAAAGAGCTCTCTGACTTTGCTCAGAGAGTCTGGCCTGCCTTACCTTGAGAAACCCGTTTCACCCTTTGAACTCAGACAACTTGTCGGGCAACTCATCGCCGACCAGAAGGACACAGCAGATGGATAACCAAGAAACTCATATCCTGGTTTGTGACGACGAGGTCGATGTGCGCGATATGCTGCAGGAATACCTGGGCAAACGGGGTTACAAGGTTTCGGCGGTTTCGGGCGGGCAGGAGCTTCGGCAGATTATTGCAGCCGATACGGTGGATGTCATGATTATGGACATCAACATGCCCAAGGAAGATGGTCTTTCCATTCTAAGGTCTCTGCGTCCCGAAAACACGACACCTGTCATTATGTTGACCGCGGCGGGCGACGTGGTGGACAGGATCATCGGTTTGGAAATGGGAGCAGATGACTACCTGGGCAAACCCGTTGACCTACGTGAGCTAGAGGCACGCATAAAAGCTGTTATCCGGCGTAGTGCGATCAATAATGACGCAAGCCCTGAAAAATCAGAAGGTCAGACTGCTGTATTCGGTGATTGCACGCTGGACCTGGAGGGCGCCAAACTCTTGGCGTCGGACGGGTCTGAGATTCAACTGACAGCGATGGAATACAGCCTGTTGAAGGTTTTCGCCGAAAACAAAGGGCGCGTTTTGAACAGGGATCAACTGTTGGAACAGGCCCATGACCGCTCATGGGACCCTTTTGACCGGAGCATAGATATCCGGATTTCGCGCCTGCGCCGAAAACTGGAAACGAACCCCGAGAAGCCCGAGGTTATCAGAACCGTTCGTGGGATCGGCTATCTTTACGATCCAAAATAAACGCGCTCTTCAGACGCAAGTCTATCACCTGCTGCTAAAACCTGCGCGATTTCTAAAGTACAAACCAAGCGACTTTCGCCACAAACCATCAAGCGCTGCGTCCTGCGCGTAACGGCTTGTGTTGTATGTCTCGTGCTGTTCGCCGCCTTGTGTTGCAGTGCTTTTCGTATTTATCGCCCAAACGTTTCAATTGTTTCAGGCCAGAAATGAGCCAAGATTTCCGATTGCAGATTCTTTATATTTTCTAAGCGCTTTCATGGCTGTGTGACCTGCTTCACATAGTACAAATGAAACATTAAACGCCCCCAAAAGACATCGCCCTGAAACAATGAAAAGTCAGATTTTACCCATTCAAAACGCAA
Source organism: Ruegeria sp. G5 (assembly GCF_056533365.1). Taxonomy (NCBI): domain Bacteria; kingdom Pseudomonadati; phylum Pseudomonadota; class Alphaproteobacteria; order Rhodobacterales; family Roseobacteraceae; genus Ruegeria; species Ruegeria sp. G5. The sequence goes on from NZ_JBQFOK010000003.1 coordinate 417,941, forward strand.
ATGGGTAAATCCAATGACTATTCCATTTAGATCTTCCGAAGCAGACAATGCACCGATCGTCGCATTGCATTCTTCCGCGTCGAACAGCGGCCAGTGGCGCCAGCTGAAAGCAGAGCTGGAAGGCCGTTTTAAGGTCCATGCTTTCGATCTGCCTGGCTACGGCAAAGCGCCTTTGACAGGTGATGCGACGCAGAAAGGGGCCGCAATTTCCGCGACCTCGGTTATCCGGGAAATTGAAAACCTGGGACGCGCTGTTCATCTTGTGGGCCATTCAAACGGCGGTGGTATCGCGATCAAGGTTGCATTGATGCGCCCTGATCTGGTCAAAAGCCTGACGCTCTATGAACCCGCAGCCTTTCACGTTCTGAAAAACGGTGATGATGCGGACAAACGTCTGTTTCAGCAAATTCAGCTTGTTTCTGCGCAGGTGACTGCGGCCGCTGCCTCTGGTGAGGCTGCGGACGGGATGAAGCATTTCCTGGATTTCTGGAACGGTCGGGGCTTCTGGGACGGTCTTCCCACCGCGGCCAAATGGAAATTTGCAGGGATGATTTCGTCGATCATGGCTGATTTCGCGAACGGTTTCGCTGAAACCTGGACGCTGAGTGATCTGAGCAAGCTTGAGATGCCGGTATTGGTGATGATGGGGTTGGAGTCTCCGGAAATCACACAGCATGTTTCGGCTGCCATCGCAAAGGCGCTGCCAAATTCAAGGATCGCTTTGCTTCCTGAACTTGGACACATGGCGCCGGTTTTCCAGCCAAGCTGGGTCAATTCCAGAATCTTTGAACATATCGCTGGGGTCGAACGACCTGTGGCGAAGTTCAGCTGGCCAAGCCAAGCCGCTGCATAACGAAAAGAACTCGATAATTAACGAAACCCAATACCGGCGAATTCCGGTAACAAACTCAGAGGATTGAAAACATGGGCATTCAAACATCAATCGACGCGACAACCGATTTCACCGCGATCAAGGCCAAGCAAAATGTGGCTTGGGGATCGGGCGACTACAGTAAGGTCGGCGTCACGCTACAAATCACCGGCGAGGAGCTGGCCGAGGCGATGGACCTGCAACCCGGTGCCAAAGTTCTGGATGTGGCGGCAGGAAACGGCAATGTCACACTGGCCTGCGCAAGACGTTTCTGTGATGTCACGTCAACCGACTACGTCGAGGCCCTGTTAGACGCCAGTCAAAAACGCGCTCAGGCCGAAGGTCTGTTTGTGACGTACAAGGTCGCTGACGCCGAGAACCTTCCATTTCAGGATCATTCCTTTGACGCTGTCGTCTCTACCTTTGGTGTGATGTTCACGCCCAACCAACAGCAAGCTGCAGCTGAACTTCAGCGCATGGTGGTGCCGGGCGGCAAGATCGGGATGGCCAACTGGACACCGCAGAGCTTTGTTGGCCAGCTTTTCAAGACAATCGGACGGCATGTGCCGCCGCCTGCAGGCGTGAGCTCTCCAGCGCTTTGGGGGGACCGTGATTGGGTGGATGAGGCGTTTGGAGCCAACTGCGATGTGCGCTCGTTCCAACGGAAGAACTTTATGTTCCGCTACCGTTCCGCCGAACATTTTTTGGAGTACTTCCGGTCTTTCTATGGTCCTATGCACAAGGCCTTTGAAGCGCTGGATGTAGTCGGGAAGGAAGCCTTGCAGGACGACATAATGACACTTGTCGCCAAGTTTGACGTCTCGACAGGTGACACATTGTGCCTCGCGTCCGAGTATGCAGAAATCGTAGCCGAGCGCCGCTGAAACGGGTGAGAAAAGCTGCCTCGGGGACGTTGTGAACCGGGGCAACACAGGTCGGCAAAATCTGGAATAAGTTATAGTTTTAAAGGGTAAGATCATGGCTGAACGCACACTTTACGAGAAATACGGCGGGTTTTCGAAGATAAGTAAGATCGTGATCTCGTTTTATGACATCCTTTTGGACAACGATGAGGTTGGTCCATTTTTCGACGACATAGACATGACGCGGATGGTCGATCACCAGACCAAATTTGTCGCTTCGTTGCTTGGTGGACCCGCGTCATACACAGATAACCAACTGCGTCAGCTGCATTCTCATCTGGATATCAGTGACGCGCATTTCGATGAGCTCGAGGCCGTTTTGCGGGACGCTTTGCACAAACACAGCCTGGATATTGAGGATGTTGAAGCCGTCGTTGCAGAATTCGGCAAACGTCGTCCTTTGATTGTTGGGTAACTCATGACTATCGAAGCTATCAATGAACAACTGCTGCGCGCGATTGGTGTTGGCGTCGCCCTGTTGGACCGCGAAACTCTTCAGTTCGGGTTCCGGAACGACACATTCGAAGATTGGTTCAGCAACGAAGATCAGCCGACCCAGTTGCCGCAGCTTTTCCCTGATTTGGATATAAGCGCGGTCCGGCAAAACCTGTTGGAAAGCGGGCGTTACACATCCGAAATTAGTTTCAAGAAAAAACGCCGGACACTGGTGATCGCGCTGGATTTTACCGTGGCGCATGATGATGTGCTGGTTCTTGTCTGCCAGAACATCACCCGCATCAAAGAGTTGGAAACCATGATCGATTCCTATTCGATGATGGTGGAGCGCAACACGCGCGAGCTTAAGCGTGAAAAAGAGCAGGTCGAAAAGCTGCTGCTGAACCTCATGCCGCGATCTGTCTACGAGGAATTTAAGACCTTCGGCGTGGTGACGCCCCAGCTTTACGATCCGGTGTCTGTACTGATGCTGGATTTCGTTGGGTTCACGGACATGGTTGCCTCACAGGATCCGAGCGTCACGGTGACAGAGTTGAACGACATTTACAGTGCGTTTGACCGGATCGGTGAGCAATTCGGATGCGAACGCATCAAAACGATTGGCGATGCCTATATCACGGTTGCCGGTCTGCCCGACCCCACACCTGACCATGCCAAAGCCATCGCGAATACAGCAATCCGTTTTGTCCGCTATCTAAACCGCCGGAACCTAAGCCACCCACACCAATGGCGCTGTCGCATCGGTTTGTCGTCGGGGTCGGTTGTCGGTTCGGTCGTTGGAATTCAAAAATATGTCTACGACATATTCGGGCCCGCGGTAAATCTGGCTTCCCGCCTGCAAGAGTTTTCCGAGCCGATGGAAATCTCCGTTCAGAATGAGGTCGCGCAGGTGCTCAAAGATCGTTTCAACTTGGAAACAGTAGGCACGAAAGCGATCCGTGGTTTTGGCGAGCAAGAGGTCTGGCGATTGACGGACGATGATTGATCCACACCTGATGGATTGAGCGCTTTATGCACGCATGTCGGTGTCAGACCTGCCCCATGAAGGCGCTGGTTCAGCGTGCAGCGTTTGTTCAGCTACATATTTTTTTGACCCTGGAACCCGATATTTGTCGGTTCCGGCGTTGTTTATGTCCGAATCCGACGCTGAAGAATCTGGGCTCGGTTGCGTAGATTATCATCAGCAACCAATAGGAGCCCTCATGCGATACTCGGCGCTGCGACTTTTCAAAGAGGCGATAACCGGCCACAAAGGCTGGGGTCCGCAATGGCGCGACCCTGCACCTGCGGATTCCTATGACTATGTGATTGTTGGCGGTGGTGGTCATGGTTTGGCGACGGCGTATTACCTGGCCAAGGAATTTGGTGAGGCGCGGATTGCCGTTTTGGAAAAGGGCTGGATCGGTGGCGGTAACGTGGGCCGCAACACAACCATCATCCGTTCAAACTATTTGCTGGACGGGAATGAGCCGTTCTATGAGTTCTCGCTGAAACTGTGGGAAAATCTGGAACAGGATTTCAACTACAATGCGATGGTCAGCCAGCGCGGTATTCTGAACCTCGTCCACACGGATGCGCAGCGCGATGCGGCGCGGCGGCGGGGCAATGCGATGATCTTGAACGGATCGGATGCCGAGCTGCTGGATACCGACGGTGTGCGCGCGATGTATCCGTTACTGAACTTCAACGATGCGCGGTTCCCGATCAAAGGTGGCCTGCTGCATCGCCGAGGAGGCACGGTGCGTCACGATGCGGTTGCGTGGGGCTATGCGCGCGGTGCGGATATGCGTGGCGTCGACATCATCCAGAACTGTGAGGTCACTGGCTTCCGCATCGAGAATGGCAAGATTCTGGGGGTCGAGACTTCGCGGGGCTATATCGGCGCTAAAAAGGTCGGTGTTGCGGTTGCGGGCAGTTCCAGCCGCGTGATGGAGAAGGCGGGGATGCGCCTGCCCATCGAAAGCCATGTGTTGCAGGCTTTTGTGTCCGAGGGGCTCAAGCCGTTTATTCCGGGCGTTATCACCTATGGTGCGGGTCACTTCTATTGCAGCCAGTCCGACAAAGGCGGACTGGTCTTTGGCGGTGACATCGACATGTACAACACCTATGCCCAACGCGGGAACCTGCCGGTGGTCGAGGATGTGATCGAAAGCGGCATGTCATTGATACCGGCGTTGGGTCGTGCGCGTTTGCTGCGCAGCTGGGGTGGGATCATGGATATGTCCATGGACGGCTCACCCTTTATCGACAAGACGCATATTGATGGGCTCTTTTTCAATGGCGGCTGGTGCTATGGCGGGTTCAAGGCCACGCCCGCGTCTGGCTATTGCTTTGCTCATCTTCTGAAAACCGACCGTCCGCATGAAACCGCGACTGCCTACCGGCTGGACCGCTTTATGACCGGTCACATGATCGACGAAAAAGGGCAGGGTGCCCAACCGAACCTGCACTAAGGAACAAGGCCATGATCAATAAGTTTGCACGTGATCTGATCGAACATTGGCATCTGGGCTTTGTTGCCACTGCCGATGCCGAAGGGAATCCGAACGTATCGCCCAAAGGAACATTCGTGGTTCATGACGACACCACGATCAGTTTCGCTGAAATTCGCTCGCCGGATACACTGGCCAACATCGCGGTACGCCCGCAGATCGAGGTGAATTTCGTCGACATTCTGACCCGTCGTGGTCTGCTTATTCAGGGTGAGGCGACCTATGTACCGCGTGACAATCCGCGTTACCCGTCGCTGCGCCCGGTTTACACCAACCGCTGGCCCGATCTTGAGCCCGAGTTTTCAGGCTTTGTCGTAATCAACGTGACGGCCTGCAAACCGCTGGCGACACCGGCCTACGATATCGGTGCCACAAGCGAGGACCTGCGCGCCAAATGGATGCAGCGGGTGCGGGACATCAACATCATTCACAAAGGGGCAGAGGTGGAAGCATGCTGATCAACCATCCTCTCCTTGGGCCGCGCGACGCACAGGAATTTACCTATCTGGGTGATGCGACCTTGATCAACCGCCCCGACTGGCAGGCCGAAGACGCAGCGCAAGCGTTTCACGATTATCTCTACCTGCGTGACAATCCGGCGGGCGAACACCGTGAGCTTTGGTATCACGAACAGGGTGACCGGTCGTGGCTGGTGGTCACGCGCAACACGCTGACGCATGAAATTCTGAATGTCGAACTTGCGCGCGATGTCGCCAAGGCGGCCAGAAAGGCAGAACAATGACGCAAAGCAATCGTCTGAACGGCGGGCTGATCGACCGGGACGCCAGCCTGAGTTTCACTTTCGACGGCAAATCCTATCAGGGCTATGAAGGCGACACGCTGGCCTCGGCCCTGCTGGCCAATGGTGTGCGACTGATGGGTCGGTCGTTCAAATACCACCGCCCGCGCGGCCCGCTGACTGCGGGCAGCGAGGAACCGAACGCTCTGGTCGAGCTGCGCTCGGGCGGGCGGCAGGAGCCCAACACGCGCGCCACCGTGGCCGAGCTGTATGAGGGCCTGAACGCCAATTCCCAGAACCGCTGGCCGTCGCTGGAGCGCGATTTCATGGCGATCAACGACCGGTTCTCGAACTTCCTGACAGCCGGGTTTTATTACAAGACCTTCATGTGGCCCAAAGCGTTCTGGGAAAAACTGTATGAACCGATCATCCGCAAAGCCGCCGGTCTGGGCAGCCTGACCGGTGAGGATGATCCCGACCTTTATGACAAGGGTTTCCTGCATTGCGATCTGCTGATCATCGGTGCAGGTCCGACCGGTCTGGCGGCGGCGCTGACGGCTGGGCGCGCGGGGGCTCAGGTCATTATCGCCGATGAAGATTTCCGCATGGGCGGACGTCTGATTGCCGAGACCGGCGCGCTGGCCGATATGTCCGGCGCGGATTGGGTCTCGCAGGCGCTGGGTGAACTGGCGTCGATGGATAACGTGCGGGTCATGCCGCGCACGACCGTGTTCGGGGCCTATGACCACGGCATTTATGGTGCCGTCGAACGCAACGCGGATCACATGATCGCGCCCGAGGCGGACAAGCCGCGCCAGACCCTGTGGCGCATCTATTCCAAACGTGCGCTGATCGCGACCGGGGCCATCGAACGCCCCATCGCTTTTGAGAACAACGACCGGCCCGGTATCCTGCTGGCCGGCGCGGTGCGGTCTTATGCCAACCGCTGGGCCGCAACGCCCGCGCAATCGGTTGTGGTCTTTGCCAATAACGACGACGCGCACCAGACGGCGCGCGATCTGATGGCGCAGGGCGTCAAGGTTCCGGCGATTGTCGATACCCGCGCGGATGCGGCAGATGTCGAAGGCACCGAGGTTCTTAAAGGGGCCGAGATCATCAACACCTCGGGCCGTCTGGGTCTGACCTCGGTTCAGGTGCGCACCGACAAGGGTTATACCCGTGATCTGCACTGCGAGGCGCTGGCCATGTCCGGCGGCTGGAACCCGAACCTGGGCCTGACTTGCCATCAGCGCGGTCGCCCGGTCTGGAACGCGGATATCCACGCCTTTGTTCCGGGCGACGGCCTGCCCGTTGGTCAGATCGTTGCCGGCGCGGCCAAGGGTGAGATGACCACCGAAGCGGCGTTGCAAGGTGGCGCGGCTGCGGCTGTAACTGCGCTGGGTGATCTGGGGATCACCGCATCCCCCGCCGATCTGCCCGCTGCGGCAGATGCGCCGGTCTCGATCAGCCCGTTCTGGCACGTCAAAAGCGCAAAACGCGCATGGCTGGATTACCAGAACGACGTGACCGTCAAGGACGTCAAGCTGGCGCACCAAGAGAACTTTACCTCGGTCGAGCACCTGAAACGCTATACCACATTGGGCATGGCGACCGATCAGGGCAAAACCTCGAACGTGGGCGCGCTGGCTGTGATGGCCGAGCTGACCGGCAAATCCATCCCCGAAACCGGCACGACCATCTTCCGCCCGCCCTATACGCCGGTGGCGATGGGTGCGTTCGGTGGCCGCGCGGTGGGCAAGGATTTCCACCCGACCCGCCTGACGCCCAGCCACAAATGGGCCGAGGAACAGGGCGCTGTGTTTGTCGAGGTCGGCAACTGGCTGCGGGCCCAATGGTTCCCGCGCAAGGGCGAAACCCATTGGCGGCAATCGGTGGATCGCGAGGTTCTGCAGACCCGAAACTCGGTCGGTGTGTGTGACGTGACCACGCTGGGCAAGATTGATGTGCAGGGCGCGGATGCTGCTGCGTTCCTGAACATGGTCTATTCGAACGCCTTCGCCAAACTGCCCGTGGGCAAGGTCCGCTATGGCCTGATGCTGCGCGAGGATGGCATTGCCTATGACGACGGCACCGCCGCGCGGTTTGCCGAGGACCATTTTGTCGTGACCACCACCACCGCCAACGCGGTTCTGGTTTATCGCAACATGGAATTCGTGCGCCAATGCCTGTGCCCGGATATGGACGTACAGCTGATCTCGACCACCGAAGCCTGGGCGCAATATGCCGTGGCCGGTCCCAACAGCCGCAAGCTGCTGCAAAAGATCGTGGACCCCGAGTTCGACATCTCGAACGAAGCGTTCCCCTTCATGGGCTGTGGTGAGGTCACCGTGTGCGGCGGTCTGCGAGCGCGGCTGTTCCGCATCTCGTTCTCGGGCGAGCTGGCCTATGAGATCGCGGTGCCCACACGTTACGGCGACGGGCTGATGCGCGCGCTGATGGAGGCGGGCGAAGAGTTCGACGTGATGCCCTACGGCACCGAAGCCTTGGGCGTCATGCGGATCGAAAAGGGCCACGCGACGGGGAATGAGCTGAACGGCACGACCACGGCGCTGAACCTTGGTATGGCGCGTATGGTCAGCACCAAGAAGGACTGTATCGGCAACACGCTCAGCCGTCGGGAAGGGCTGAATGCCCCGGACGCGCTGGCGCTGGTCGGTCTCAAACCGGTGGAAGCCAAGGACAGCGTGCCTGCGGGCGGGCATCTGATGAACGCCACCGGGCCGGTCGATGCGGCCCATGATCAGGGCTATGTCACCTCGGCCGCCTATTCGCCGATCCTGCAAAGCTCAATCGGGCTGGCTTTTGTCAAAGGCGGCTCGGACCGGATGGGTGAAAAGCTGCGTCTGGTGAACCCGCTGGAAGGCCAGGAAGTCATGGTCGAGATTGTCAGCGCTCATTTCGTGGACCCGGAAGGGGAGAAGCTTCGTGCATAAACTGAAACCCATCACCCCGCTGGGCGGCGACACGCCGCGCACCGATACCATCGGCAAGATCACCATCGCCGAGGTCGTGGATCAGGCGCTGGCCTCGGTCGCGGCGCGCAACGATCAGGCGGATGCCGTGCAAAAGGCGCTGGCCGACAAGATCGGTCTGACCCTGCCCGGTGTCGGCCAATCCGCCGAGGCAAAACCCTATGCCGCCTTCTGGACGGGCCCGGATCAGTGGATGGTCACTGCGTCCCATGACAGCCACGAATTGCTGGCTTCCGAATTGAAGGCCGTCGTGGGCGATAGCGCCTCGGTGGTCGAGCAGACGGACGGCTGGTGTCGCTTCGACGTGCAGGGCGCGGCCCTGTGCGATGTGTTCGAACGGCTGACCAACGCTCCGGTTCGTACGATGGAGCCTGGCGCGGCAATTCGTACTACGGCTGAGCATCTTGGTGTGTTTCTTTGGAAACTGGCTGAAGACCGCTTGGCTATCATCGGGCCCCGCTCGTCAGCGGCATCACTGCATCACGGCCTTTTGGGCGCAGCAAAGTCCATCGCCTGATCCCTAAGGCAGCGCATCGTCGCTGCCGACCCGAAGCCGAATTTTTGCGCGTCGGCCACTAGTCGGCGTGCACTTGACCGGAATTCACATGGCGTTTTACACAATCCGCTTGGGCGAAACGTCCATGCGGGCTTTAGCCTTAGTCTGCTTTATATCTGGATATACCCTTGCCGACCCGTGGCAATGGGCTGGTTCCCTTATATCGAAACATCTTTTACCGATTGCATTGAGACATGTGTCGAAGTGCTGTCCACATGGGGCAGGGTTGAGACAACGCGCCCCAGAACCTCGCGGTATGTTCGCATGTCTTTGGTTCTGAGTTTCAACAGGTAGTCAAATGCGCCTGCGATCATGTGGCATTGTTCAATTTCCGGCACTTTCTGAACGGCGGAATTAAATTCGGTCAATGCCTCTTCGGTCGTCTTTTTCAGGCGGACTTCCACGAACACGACCTGCTCGATACCCAGTTTCGAAGGGTCGAGGACCGCTCGGAAGCCTTGAATGTAACCATCGGCTATCAACCTCTTCATGCGAACCTGGCACGGCGTTTTCGATAGCCCAACACGGGCGGACAACTCTGTAACAGGCAATCGGCCTTCGCGACTTAGAACTTGGAGGATTTCGATATCGTGCCGGTCAAGATGACTGGAATTTTCAATTTTCATGGAAATAGGCCTGATTGATTGGTCAATTTAGGGAATAGTGGTTCGCCGATGGGATCAATATAGTCAACATGACTTTCGTGTTTTTGGTAGAATTAACCGAAACGGAACCTGTGAGATCTACATCATGTCCAAGCTGAGCGACCTTCGCATTGACCTTCGCCGCAATCATCTGAGAGACGAAGCAGATGTTCTAAGTGATCTGACCAAAGCAAACGCGATGAGCGCCGCAGAGCGGGCAGTGGTCAAGAACCGTGCTGCAGACCTTGTTCGGTCGATCCGTAATCATAGCGATCCTGGTCTTATGGAGGTTTTCCTGGCGGAATACGGGTTGTCCACGAACGAAGGCGTGGCGTTGATGTGCCTCGCCGAAGCGTTGTTGCGGGTACCGGATGCCGACACGATTGATGCGCTGATCGAAGACAAAATCGCGCCTTCCGAATGGGGGCAGCACTTGGGTCAGTCGTCGTCCTCTTTGGTGAATGCATCGACGTGGGCGTTGATGCTGACTGGTAAGGTTCTGCAGGATGGGACGGGCGTTGTTGCCACGCTGAAAGGGGCCGTGAAGCGTTTGGGAGAGCCCGTGATACGCGTCGCTGTAGCCCGGGCGATGAAAGAGATGGGCGCGCAATTCGTTCTTGGTCAAACCATTGAAGAGGCTGTGAAACGAGGCAGCAAGCAAGAGGCCGCGGGTTACACCTATTCCTATGACATGCTGGGCGAAGCGGCGTTGACCGCACGGGACGCAAAGGCGTTCATGGAGGCGTACTCGGACGCGATCGCCAAGTTGGCCCGCGTGTGCCGTTCACAGGACATTCGTGAAAACCCGGGTATTTCCATCAAGCTTTCAGCGCTGCATCCCCGCTACGAAGTCGGCCAGAAGGCGCGCGTGATGGAAGAGCTTGTGCCGCTTACCCTGCAATTGGCCCGGCAGGCGAAAGACGCCAATATGGGGTTGAACATTGATGCCGAAGAAGCGGACCGGTTGGACCTGTCGCTCGACGTGATCGAGGCCGTGCTACGTGATCCATCTTTGGCAGGTTGGGACAGCTTTGGTGTCGTGGTGCAAGCCTACGGTAAACGGGCACCTCTCGTTCTGGATTGGTTGTACGCCTTGGCGACCGAGTTGGATCGAAAGATCATGGTTCGTCTGGTGAAAGGCGCCTATTGGGATACCGAGATCAAACGCGCGCAGGTCGAAGGCTTGTCGGGTTTTCCCGTCTACACGCGTAAGGCTGCAACCGACGTATCCTATATCTGCTGTGCCCGAAAACTGCTGCGCATGACTGATCGGGTTTACCCGCAGTTTGCGACGCATAATGCTCATACCGTGGCTGCGATCCTTGAAATGGCAGAAGACAAGCGTGCTTTTGAATTCCAGCGCCTGCACGGAATGGGGGAAAGCCTGCACGATATCGTTCTGAAGGGCAGCGGAACGCGGTGCCGGATCTACGCGCCGGTCGGAGCGCATCGTGACCTCTTGGCTTATTTGGTGCGGCGTTTGTTAGAAAACGGAGCCAACTCATCCTTTGTGAACCAGATTGTAGACGTTTCAGTTGCCCCAGAAATCGTCGCGGCAGACCCTTTCGAAATGTTGGAGGTTGGCAAGTCAAATGCAGCTGTTCGTTTGCCAAGCGAAATCTATGGGGCCGAACGTCCGAACTCCAAGGGGTGGGATTTACACGATCTCGACGACCTGTATGAGATCGAAAAAGAACGGGAACCGTTTCAAACGCATTTCTGGACGGTCCATCCCCTGATTGTGGGCGAGCCGACCCAAAACACAGAGCGTCCCGTGATCAACCCGGCTGATCACAGCGACAAAGTTGGCGTCGTGGCCGAAGCATCGGTAGAAGATGTTGAAGCGGCGTTAACGAGTGCTGCGACTTGGGATGCTGACGCGCAAAACCGTGCGGATATTCTATTCCGCGCGGCGGATTTGTATGAGGAAAATTTCGGAGAGTTGTTTGCAGCATTGACGCGCGAGGCCGGTAAAACGCCTATGGATGCGATCGCCGAGCTTCGTGAAGCTGTTGATTTCTTGCGGTACTATGCGGTGCGGGGCACGGAACTGTCGAACCCTGCGCGTGGTATCGTGACCTGTATTTCGCCGTGGAATTTTCCGTTGGCCATTTTCACCGGTCAGATTTCCGCTGCATTGGCGGCCGGCAACGGGGTTGTTGCGAAACCTGCTGATCCAACGGCGATAACGGCGACAATTGCGGTTAGATTGATGCATGAAGCTGGCGTGCCTGAAACCGCGTTGCAGCTTTTGCCGGGTCGGGGTTCGGTTGTTGGCGCGCGCCTCACCGCGGACCCGCGGATCAAGGGGGTTTGTTTCACTGGGTCGACAAACACCGCCCAAACCATCAACCGCGCTATGGTCGAACGTATCGCGCCGGACGCGCCGCTGATCGCGGAAACCGGTGGCTTGAACGCAATGATTGTGGACTCAACGGCTCTGCCGGAACAGGCAATCAAGGATATCGTGGCCTCGGCCTTTCAGTCGGCGGGTCAACGGTGTTCCGCGCTGCGTCTGCTTTATGTTCAGGAAGACGTGGCCGAGCCGTTCCTGGAGATGCTCTATGGTGCAATGGACGAGCTGGTTGTTGGAAATCCATGGAAAACGGACACCGATGTTGGCCCGGTGATCAACGAGGGCGCGCATCGTGAAATCGCGGAATACATTGAGCATGCGCGGGGGAAGGGCCGTGTTCTGAAACAACTGACCGCACCAGAAGGCGGCACGTTCATCGCGCCGACTGTGCTGCGCGTCAATGGCATTGCCGACCTTGAAAAAGAGGTGTTTGGCCCGGTCATGCACGTCGCGACATACAAGGCGTCCGAATTGGATGCCGTAGTTGCAGCTATCAACGCAACGGGGTTTGGTTTGACCTTTGGGATGCACTCTCGAATTGATGACCGGATCGAACAGGTGACGTCACAATTGAACGTGGGGAACATGTATATCAACCGCAACCAGATTGGTGCGATTGTTGGGTCTCAACCCTTCGGTGGCGAAGGTTTGTCGGGCACCGGGCCCAAAGCGGGCGGTCCATCTTACGTAAAACGGTTTGCTCAGCCTACGGTTTGCACGCTTCAGGCTGGTCCGTCGACGCCAGCGGACCCCCAAGCCGTTCAAACCGCGATTAGTAAGGCGCCGCGACCAGCGCGCAAAGCGTTGAAACGGCAAGAGCTTCCGGGGCCGACGGGCGAGTCCAATATTCTGTCCACCTACGGGCGCGGTGTCTATCTGTGTCTTGGCCCAACGCTGGAATCTGCGCGGGCACAAAGCGAAATTGCCCGGGCGCATGGCTGCACCGCGGTGGTTGTCGCCCCGGGTGCGAGTGGTGAACTTGCTGTCGATGGGCAACTCGCCCCTGAAAATCTAACAGAACTTACCGGGTTCGATGCGGTGGTCAGCTGGGCGCGGGAGGCTGAGCTGCGCGATATCCGAAAGGCACTTGCACAGCGCGATGGCGCATTGATCCCGCTAATCAATGACGAGGACTTTGGCGAAAGGTGCTATCTGGAACGTCATGTCTGTATCGACACGACAGCGGCTGGGGGCAACGCATCCTTGTTGGCGGCGGCCAGTTAACAGGGCGTTCAATTAATGCGGGCGTCTCAATAACCATTGTGGTTAGAAAGATGGGTCGCCCGCATGGTGGTTTTCGTTTCGGTTCTTTGCCAAAGGTCGCCAATGAAGCGTTCCGGCCCTAGATCCGCAGACGTCAAGCCTGCGGTCGGATGTTCTGGTTGAACCTAAACCGGTTCTCCGGATCGTATTTGGTTTTGATGTCTACAAGACGTTGGTAATTCGGGCCGAATGTGGCGCGAATTAACGCATCGCCATCCTCTCCGTGGCCGGGGAAGTTCAGGTAGGCACGCCCATAGTGTCCGTGCTCAGCCGCACTGTCCCATCCCGCGCGCGCCCATGCTATGTTGCTGGCGTCCTCATCGGGTTCCGACCAAACCCCATCCAGCGAGTACATCCATCCCATTGATCGGTCACCAAAGGCGCTGGCGTCAGCCGCAACTTGTGACGTTGCCCCGCCAAAGTTCCACAGGGATGAGATCGAAGCATCCGAGGGTGCAGCCATAGCATTTTGCATTGCAAGGTCGATCATCTCATCTGACAAGTTGGTCAGATATCGGGCTTTCCAATAGCATCGGAACTCCCCTGCGGGCATCAAAGTGTCAAATAATTGCTGAACGTCGCAATAGCTCATGCGACCCGAGAAGTCGGTAACAAGGTTTTCAAACTTACGCAGAGGTTTCAGGATAGCCTCGCCCTCGGCCGCGTCGCCGTTGTAGACACATGCCAGCGTGTAGACGCGTTTGCCCTGAGCGTAGTCGGGATAGTCCTCGCCCGCTGCAGTCGAGAACTCGCAAAGAGACCCCACAAGATCCCCATGTTGACGCATCAGGTCCCGCCACGCGCGAATAGGTGCTGGCCCATCCTCAATGGCATAGATTGGCGCGGCAAACATGACTTCTGGGCCGAACGGATGCAGGGCAAATTCAAATTTGGTAACCACGCCAAAATTGCCACCACCCCCTTTGAGTGCCCATAACAAATCAGGGTTTTCCTCCGGGCTGGCCCGGCGTACTTGACCGTCTGCGGTGACCACTTCGGCAGCAACGAGATTGTCGATTGATAGCCCGTGTTTGGCCCGCAACCATCCAATGCCGCCGGATAGGGTCAGCCCGGCAACGCCAGTGTCAGAGATCAATCCACCCGGTGTCGCCAATCCATGTGGTTGGCTGGCAGTGTCGACGTCTTTCCACAATGCGCCACCCTGGACAGATGCAATGCGGTTTTCAACGTCTATGGTGACATTCCGCATTGGACTTAGATCCAGCATAAGCCCGTCATCGCAGACAGCGTGACCGGCCACGTTGTGGCCCCCCGCTCGGATCGAAATAGGTAAGTCGTTTTTGCGCGCGTAGTTGACCGCAGCCACGACGTCCTCTGTGCCGTGACATTGAACTATGACGGTCGGATGCCTGTCGATCATGGCGTTCCAGACGGAGCGGGCCTGATCGTAGCCATCCGCGCCCGGCACCAAAACTTTGCCCTGGATACCTTTCAATGCTGGTCTGTGTTGGGTGCTTGCGTCATCCATTTTTCAATCCTCACCAAAAGTATTCCCAACCATAAACCGTCGTCACCCTGTGGATCAGTGGCGATTTTGCCAACCGAGTGGCATAATAGACATTCTAATATGGCAAATAGGACAAAACCGCGCCGATTATGACGGGAGGGGCCAATGACAAAGAACAGAAAACCCGTAATCGCGCTGTTAGCGGCGCCGGAAACTTCTGCGTCAGTCCTTTATGGTCTGTATGACGTTTTGCTATCTGCCGGCGCGGTTTACCCCGACATGGTCAATGGATCACCCGGGGATGAATTCCTGGATGTCCGGATCGTATCGGCGGACGGAAAACCGTTTCACTGCATTGGCAATGTCCCGGTTGAGCCGCATCAAGCTATTGGGCAGGTCGATGATGCAGATGCCGTGGTGGTCTGCGACATGTACACCTCGATCTACGACGTGCCAAAAGGTCGGTATCCGCGCGAGATTGAGTGGCTAAAGCGTGTGCACAAGTCTGGCGCGCTTATTACGTCTGTGTGTTCGGGGTCGTTGCTATTGGCTGAATCCGGCTTGTTGGACGGGCACGAAGCCACCGCGCACTGGGCCTACCGCGATATGTTTCAGCGTCATTTTCCAAAAATCCAGTTCAGAAACGAGTCCATCTTATGTCTTACGGCCGAAAGCGACCGTATCGTTACAGCGGGTGGCGTGAGTGCGTGGCATGATTTGACCGTTTATTTGATCGCAAGGTACTGCGGCTATAAGACGGCGATCGAGACGGCCAAGGTATTCCTTATCAGCGGGCATTCAGAGGGCCAGTCACCCTATTCAGTAATGACCCGCCCGATGGAGTCGAATGACGGCCCGATATCCGACTGTCAGGTCTGGATCGCAGAACACTATGCTTCCGCCAAACCGGTTGAGAAAATGGCCGAACGTTCGGGTCTGAATTCTCGTACCTTTTCGCGCAGGTTTCGTGCGGCGACCGGCTTTACACCAATCGAATACGTTCAGGCCCTGCGTGTGGAAGAAGCAAAGCAAATGCTGGAAACCGATCAGTTGTCGAACGACGATGTCGGGGTTTCCGTTGGATATGATGACCCGGCTTCGTTCCGGCGGGTGTTCAAACGCGGGACAGGATTGTCTCCAGCGGCATATCGAAAGAAGTTCCGACGTATTTCTCAAATCGCTAAATCGAATTGAAACGTGCGATCTGGTGATGAGCTGGCTGGCGCAGTAGATTTACAAATATCTTCAGGAACCGGCTTCAAGCGTTTGCCAAACCGCACCGCCCTCGGACGACCGAATGCAGGCGTCGACAAAGGCCATGCCGTGCACACCATCCTCCAGACTTGTAAGGCCAAGCGCGGGGTCCGCGTCGTGCCCTGAGCTGTGTGACCGTATGGCCGTCGCTGCGTTTGTGTAGATTGTTGCAAAGGCTTCCAAATAACCCTCTGGGTGTCCGCCCGGCGTACGGGACACCGCGTTCGCGGCGTCGGTCGCGCCTGCTCCGCCTCGTGTCAAAAGCTGTTTGGGTTTACCGAAGGGCGTATACCAAAGATAATTGGGGTCCTCCTGACGCCACTCAAGACCGCCTTTGTCGCCGTAAACACGAATACTCAGGCCATTCTCATTTCCGGGAGCCACTTGGCTGACCCAGATCATCCCTTTTGCACCGCTGTCAAACCGCAGCAAGATAGCGGCATTGTCGTCAACTTTCCGACCCGGAACGAATGATGTGAGATCGGCGCAGAGCGATGAGGCACGTTGACCGGTGACGAAATTCGTCAATTGGTAGGCGTGGGTCCCAATGTCGCCGATTGATCCGCCTTTGCCGGATCGGGTGGGATCGGTTCGCCATGCGGCCTGTTTGTTGTCGACGGCGGCTGGTTCGGTTAGCCAATCCTGAACATATTCCACCTGCACATGCCGCAATTTCCCGATCATTCCGTCTGCAACCATTTCCTTGGCCTGACGGACCATAGGTGTGCCCGGATAGTTATGGGTCAGAATGAACAGGGCATTTGATTGCGCCTGTCTGGCTGCGAAGGCTTGGGCCGATGCCAGATCGGTGGTCAATGGCTTGTCGCATATCACATGGATGCCTGCGTCCATGAAAACCTGTGCAACGGGCAGGTGCATGTGGTTTGGGGTCACGATCGACACCGCCTGAATGCCATCAGGGAGTTTAGCTTCCGCCTCGGCCATTTCGGAATAGCTGCCGTAGCAGCGGTCGGCATCAATCCCCAACTCTGCGCCTGACCGGCGTGATTTTTCAGGATCGGATGAAAACGCACCTGCCACGAGGTTGAACTGACCATCAAGCCGGGCTGCAATTCGGTGAACCCCGCCTATGAACGCGCCTTCGCCGCCGCCCACCATACCAAGTTTAATTGGACTGCTCATTTCGATATCCCCAACAGTTTTTGCAATGTGGCGGGGTCCGTTTCACCGCCTGCAAAATCGTCAAACGCTTTGTCTGTCACAGGGATGATGTGATTGCGAATAAAGGGCGCGCCTTCGGCGGCTCCTGCTTCGGGGTGTTTAAGACAGCATTCCCATTCCAGCACTGCCCAACCTTCATAGCCGTGAGTGGCGAGCCTTGAAAAGATGCCCGAGAAATCAACCTGTCCGTCCCCCAAAGACCGGAAGCGGCCTGCGCGCGATAGCCATGGCTGATACCCTGAGTAAACGCCTTGTCGACCGTCCGGATTGAATTCGGCGTCCTTGACGTGAAACGCGCAAATACGCTCATGATAGATGTCTATGAAAGACAGGTAGTCCAACTGTTGCAGCAGGAAATGTGAAGGGTCATAGTTTATCTGACACCGGGGGTGCCCGTTGAGCGCATCAAGAAACATCTCAAACGTCGCTCCGTCGAACACATCTTCGCCGGGATGCAGTTCGTAACCTATATCTACGCCCTGTTCGTCATAGGCATCCAGAATTGGTTTCCACCGTCTTGCCAGTTCGGCAAACGCCTCTTCAATCAGACCTGCAGGACGCTGAGGCCAAGGATAGAGAAACGGAAAAGCCAAGGCACCGGTGAATGAAACAGATACATCCAACCCCATGTTTCGTGACGCTCGCGCGGCTTTTGTGACCTGGTCCACAGCCCAAGCCTGGCGTGCGGCTGGATTTCCGGCCAGTTCCGGCGGGGCAAACCCGTCGAACTGGGGGTCGTACGCGGGATGCACAGCCACCAGTTGCCCTTGCAGGTGGGTCGAAAGTTCGGTGATTTCCACTCCATGTTGGGCGCAGGTGCCAAGCAGCTCATCGCAATAATCGCGGCTTTCGGCGGCCTTGTTCAAATCTATGAACCGACTGTCCCAACTTGGAACCTGAATGCCTGTATACCCCAGCTTTCCGGCCCATTTGGCAATGGCATCAAGCGAGTTGAATGGTGCGTCGTCCCCTGCAAATTGCGCAAGAAAGATCGCAGGACCTTTGATGGACCCGGGCATGGCGGCCTCCGAAGTTAAAACAAATGGGGGGTCCGGGCCACGCACAAGTCGTGGCCCGGTGATTGGGTCAGATTATTTTCCACCCCAGCGGGCTGGATAGTCTGGCATACCCTCACATCCGCAGGCCGCATAGTGCAGCGGGGGCATCGATGGGTTCACGAAATCGGCCAGATTGTCGTTTGTGATCGCAGGTTGCGGCAGGTTCCAGGCCGGTCCGGGGATTGCTTCGCCGTCCAGAACGCTTAGCGCCGCAAGAATAGGCGTGCGCCACTGGTAGGTCGGGTATGTCGGAGCAATCGTATTCAACCCTTCGGACTGCCATTTCTGCAAAAAGTCCTGCTGGTCTTCGCCTGTTACGATCGGGGTTTCAAAGCCCATATCCTCGAATGCTTCGATGGCGGCCACCGATGTTGCGCCCGCATCCATCCATACAGCCCCAAGCTGGCCGTTGCGTTGCAGATAATCCTCGACGATTGCCTTGGTTTTCGCCCGGTCACCATCTGTAAATTCGGCGCCAACGATGTTCATGCCAGCCTCTTCAAGGATGCGTTTGGCGGCAGAGTAACGCGTTTCCAGAACGTCAACGCCGGGCAGGATGCGCAGCATCAGAACATCGGATCCGGCAGGGGCGTTGTCGGCAATGAACTGCCCTGACTGAATGCCAAAGCCATAGCCGCCAACAGGTTTGATAAAGGTGACAGGGCAATCCGTATTCACACCGCGGTCGAACACGATAACCGGCAATTGTTCGCAGGCACGTTCCACTGCGGGGGTCAGGGCAGCTGTGGTGTTTGGCGACACGATCAATACGTCGCATGATCCTCCGGCCAACAGGTCGTCGATGTCGGCGATCTGCTTATCGTCCGAACCCTCTGCGTCGGTCACGATGAAGTCGGCAATGTTGTCGTGCAGTTCAACTTCGGCTTGCATCGTATTCCAGCCGACCACACGCCAAGGGTTGTTAACACCGGCATTCGAAAAACAGATCGTGTGTGGGCCATCCTTTTTGAATGCGGATGTATCGGCCAGCTCGTCACCAAAATATTGCAGCCAAGGTGTTTCGGCAGACCCGTTAGGCGTGCTTTCCAGCATTGCTTTTTGTGCAGCGAATTCGACCGGGTCGTCAAAATTCTGCGCCTGCGCGGGCAGCGCTGTCATCGACGCAAGCGCGGCCACCATTGTAAGTCTGTTGAATGTCATTTTTTCCTCCTCTGGGTTAGTCTTCGTATGAAATGAGCTGGCTACGAGCCTGACTTTCGCCGCCGGTAGCTGGCCAATGCGACGGCGGATATCAGGATCAATCCTTGGACCACGTCGCGAATGGGTTTTGGAAAGCCTAAAATATTAAGCAGGGTGAATATGGTCTGCAGAACCAAAGCTCCCGCCACAGTCGCACCAACTGTCCCGCGGCCACCCAGTAGCTGTGCGCCGCCGATCACGGCGGCTGTAATGGCCTGCAATTCAAGTCCGGTGCCGACATCCGTGGACACCCCTGCGAAACCGCCCAACAGGATACCGGCCAATACTGCGCTAATGGATGAGACGCAGAATGCGATGACGCGTGTACGTACAAGCGGAACCCCAGCAAGCCGGGCGGAATAGGGATTGTCGCCCATTGCCACAAGTTGTTTGCCGTAATTGGTGCGATGCATCAGCCACCACAAGATCGCGCAGACGATGATCAAGACGATTACAGCGACTGGCAGGATCTTAATAAGCGGCACATCCTTGATCAGCATGCGGCCAAAGATCCGGAAATTCTCAGGCAGATACCCGCGAGGAGCGCCACCGGACCAGGTCAGGGCGATACCGCTGAGTGAGATCATCATGCCCAGTGTGGCGATGATTGACGGCACTTTGAGGTAGGAAACGACCAATGCGTTGACCGTGCCGACAACGATACCAATGCCAAACATCGCGATAATCACCCACCAGGTCGCCTCGGCATTTCCATCAAGCAGAATCGAACTGCCGATAACCGTCAGGGTCACCAGAGCGCCGGCAGAAAGGTCGAAGCCACCGGAATTGATGACGAAAAGCTGCCCAACAGCCAGAATGGCAATAGGCGCAGCCCTTTTGAGAAAGTTCATGTACCCGGTCGGCTGCAGGAAATGCGGAGACAGAACGGCCACCGCGATCAGCAACAAGGCCAGGACGATAAAGACAGGGTTGATCTGTCTCAGGCGGCTCATGCCTCGATCCTCCGCGAGCGGGCCGCGTAAAGAGCAACGGCTGCAACGATGATGACCCCGCGCAGGATCTGCTTGGCAAATGCGTCAACGCCCGCCAGATTGAAGGTGGAGTCGATGAGCGAAAAGATCATCACGCCCATGAGGGTTCCCCAAACCCCACCGCGGCCACCTGATAAAGCGGTCCCTCCGATTACGACGACGGCAATGGATTCCAGATCGTAAACACCATCGCGGCCGATCCACGGTGCGCCTGAGCGCAACCTGCTGGCCAAGTACAACCCCGCGACTGTTGCGCAAAGCGAACAGATTACATGAGCCATGATGACCACGCGGGTGGTTCGCATGCCTGCAAGCTTCGACGCTTCGGGATTGCCACCGACCGAGTAGATGTTGGACCCGGCGCGCGTGAATTTCAAAAATCCCCACGCGACGATCGTCAGGCCGATCAGAAACAGAAGGCTGATCGAAATGCCGCCGATTTCGCCATAAGCAAACACCTGAAACTCGGCGGGCACCTCACCGGCAAAATTGTTGAACGAAGCGCTGAGCAATCCTTGCAGCAGTAACGCCATCCCCAGCGTTGCGATCAGTGGATTGACTTCTAGTTGAGTGATGACCAAGCCATTTACCAACCCGACCAGAGCGCCTACCGTCAAAACAACCGCGATGGCGGGCAGCATCATGGATGGGTCGCCAGACATAATATACGAAGCCAAAACAGCCGATACGGAAATCAAATTGGCGACGCTCAGATCAATAGAGGCGATCAGGATAGCAAAGGTCTGGCCTACGGCGGTGATCCCCAACGCGATTGAACGGCCAAGTAACCCAATTAGATTTTCAGAGCTCAGGTACTGGGTCTGGTCCGTTATCAAAGCGACAACCACATAAGTTGCGAAGGCAGCAAGCAGCAAGAAAAACGGTGCGAAACCAATAAGGTTGGATTTCTTGAACATGCTCACGCCGCCCCCAACGCTTCATGCGCTTCGGTTGCGGCAAGCATTACCTCGGCTTCGGATGCGCCACGTGGAAACTCTGCCACGATCTGGCCGTCACTCATGACCAAGACGCGGTCTGAGACCCCCAAAACCTCGGGCAGATCGGATGAAATCATCATTACAGCGGCCCCATCCCGTGCGAGGCGCCGCATCTGAGCATAGATGCCTGCCTTTGTGTTCACATCGATCCCGCGCGTGGGTTCGACAAAGATCAGGACATCTGGCTTCAGGGCCAACCATCGCGCAACGATCGTTTTTTGCTGATTGCCGCCAGATAGCGACTGAATTTCGACGTCATAACTGGCGGCCCGGGTGTCCAAAGCATCCAAAGCCGCATCGAAATCCTTTTCCTGTCCGAACTTGGTTTTGAATGGATTTCCCAAAAGCTTTGAAAACGCCCGTGCGGACAGCAGCGCGTTGTCGCGTACGGATTGCATCAGCGAAAGCCCTTCGGCTTTGCGATCCCCCGGTAACATGGCGATACCTGCCTTGGCAGCTTGTCGCGGCGATGACACTGTAAGCGCGTTGCCGTTCAACATGATTTCGCCGGTTTCAAAGGGTTCGGCACCAAACAAGGCCATAGCCAGAGCTGTGCGGCCCGCGCCCTGAACGCCGGCAAATCCGGTAATTTCCCCTGCGCGAAGATCAAGATCAATCTCGCTGAGTTTGGCATTTGCACCGCCGCGCACGCTTAAGACGGGCTCACCGATTTCATCGGGCAGGGCGGGGTCAGGATAGAACTGCCCCAACTCTCGGCCGACCATTGCGTGGACGATTTGATCGGTCTCGGGGACATCATCGAAATGGGCGGCAACCTTGCCGTCCTTGATGACCGTAACCCGATTTGCCAAGCGCCGGATTTCACGCATGCGATGGGTAATGTAAACAATCGAATGACCGTGATCCCGCAGGTCGTCGACCAGATCGAACAGCAACTCGCATTCACTGTCGTTCAAGGCGGCTGTGGGCTCATCCATTACGATGACCTGCGCATCCAATGAAAGCGCCTTGGCTATCTCGACCAATTGTTGTTGGGCCACATCCAGCGATCCGACCAGCGTGTCTGCGTCGAATTTGTGCTTGTTTCCGAACTTGCGCAGAACGCGCGTGGTTTCATCGCGCATCGTGACGTGATCCAGAAACCCGCGCTTTAAAGGCTCACGGCCTAAGAAGATGTTCTGCGCGACCGTGCGGTCCGGTAGCAGAGAGAATTCCTGATAAATCACACTGACCCCCTGGGCCAGAGAATCGGATGGGTGGTTGAACCGCACTTTCTGCCCACGCAGAAAAATATCGCCGTGCTCTGCCTGATAGACGCCGGACAAAACCTTCATCAACGTGGATTTGCCTGCCCCGTTTTCTCCGGCCAGCGCATGCACCTCTCCGGCTTTGCAGTCAAAGGTGACATCATCCAGTGCCTTGATCCCCGGAAACTCTTTGGTGATCCCGCGCATCTCAAACAGGATGTCCTGCGTCATGCGTCCCTCCAGCAGCGTCTAATGAATTGCGCGCTGTCGGTGAAAAGCTGTTCATGGGTATCAAACATTGGGCGCCAGATGCGAGTCGCAGCGGCAATCTCGGGAACGCCGGAACCGAAGGCTTCCATCACGACCCAGCCGTCAAAGCCTGTTTGTTTGATGCAGCCCATGATGGTTGGGAAATCAATTTGCCCGGTTCCCGGCGTACCCCGATCATTTTCGGACACGTGGAGCACATTGATCTTGCCAGACAGCGCTGCGATGGCCTGAGTTTGGCTTTTCTCTTCGATATGAGAATGAAAGGTGTCGTACATGATGCCGAACGCAGGATGATCAACCATGTCGCAATAGTCTGAGGCTTGTTGCGCGGTGTTCAGAAAATGGGTTTCGAACCTGTTCAAAGGTTCAAGCGCAAGCTTGATGCCTTGTGCTGCCGCCTTTTCCGACATGGCGTGATGTGCTTGCGCGCCGCGCTGCCATTCGTCCCGTGTTGGGCCACTGCCGGTAAAATGCCCGATCGGCGCGTGAAAGGGACCGCCGATTGTCTCAGCGCCAAGGGCGGTCGCACAATCGACAATCCAATCCAGATGTTCGCGCCCCCGTTGGTTGACCTGCGGGTCTTCGTGGGTTGGGTCTGCATCTGGTGAAGGAACAATCGCCGTGCAGGTCCGCGCCAACCCAAGGTCGTCCAAATCCATTGCAAGGCGGGCATAATGATCCGGCTTTCCTTCTAAAACGGGAATTTCCACGCCATCAAACCCAGCTGACTTAGCCGTTTCTAGCAGTGGTTTGTGGGCCTCCTCCACAAAGCCGGTTGCGCATAAAAGATTAACGCCTAACCGCATTCTCCCCCCGTCTTCGATCCTTTGGGGCAACGCCTTCAAAGGTGATGATTAGTGAATGTAAAGGATTACATTGCTTATGTAAAGGATTACATAGCGACTGGGAAAGTGCTATGAACTGAACACGATGAACCCATTGACGAAAAAAAGACCGACGATTTCTGATGTTGCCCGGATTGCAAATGTTTCCACGGCAACGGTCAGTCGTGCTTTGCAGAATCCCGACGTCGTATCCGAAGCGACGCGCACCCTTGTGTTCGATGCAGTCGCGCGCACAGGCTATCGCGCCAATACGGCAGCTCAGATGCTGCGGCAAAGCAGGTCCGGCACGATACTTGTTGTGCTGCCGGATATTGCGAACCCGTTCTTCTCTGAGATTTTGTCGGGCATAGAAGATGCCGCGACCGAAGCGAAATATACAATCCTGATTGGGAACACCAACGGGGATGCCAGACGTGTTCAGGACTTGCTTGGGTATATGCGGAACGGGCGGGCCGACGGCGCATTGCTGATGAATGGCGTTCTTCCGATTTCTCAGGAGGAAATCGCCGACCTCCCTCTGGTTACCATTTCAGAATTTATCCCCGGCTCTGGCGTGCCTCATGTTGGGACCGATAACCTAAGTGCTGCGATGGAGGTCACGAACCATCTGATCGAATTGGGGCATCGAAAAATCGCGCACTTTGTAGGCCCGGAACACAATATTCTGTCGTCACTGCGCAGGGAAGGCTACGAACAGGCGATGCAGCAAGCGGGCCTGGCGCATGAGATTGCCTGCTATCCTTGTGGATTTACCTTGGAAGCGGGTGCTGAGGCGGCAGATGCTGTCCTGAGTCAGCCCAATCGACCAAGTGCTATCACCTGCGCCAACGACGAGTCAGCGATTGGAGCCATTTCGAGATTTAAGGAAAGCGGGGTTTCCGTGCCTGATGATATTTCGGTCGCCGGGTTTGATGACATCAGCTTTGCGGGCGTGCTGTCTCCTGCGCTGACGACGGTTCACCAGTTCCGCAAAGAGATGGGTAAGCGCGCAATGCAGCTTCTGTTGGAACTCATGTCTGGGCAGTTCTCTGGCGAAAAAACCATAACGATCAAGCATGATGTCGTTCTGCGAAACAGCACCGCGCGCTACCGCGGATAGTTTGTTTGGAGTGACGGAAAGTCGAAGTTTTTGGATAAATCGGCTGGTCTAATAAAAGGACTCAAGATTGACAAATGGCCGTCCCGGCATGCCTGATGAGACGGCGTATACCAACGTGGTTCAGCTTCAGGGAGGGTGACAATCATGTCGATTACAACTGAAACTTACACTTCGAAACCTGAGGGGATGATCCCCAACAGTCGATTTCCGCTTCTTGTGCATCGAAACGCTGTTCCCGGAGGCGGAGCCGATGCGATCAAGGATCGTTTTCGATCCAACGGCTGGTCGAACAACTGGGATTATCCCGGTGTCTACGAATATGCCCATTTCCATTCGACAACACATGAGTGTTTGGGTTGCGCGCGCGGATGGATGGAATTCAGCATATCCGTAGGCGAGGGTGGTTGGTCCAAGGTACGTATCGAGGCCGGGGACGTGATTGTCATGCCGGCAGGGGTCAGCCATGAGATGATTGGACAGTCGGCGGACATTCACATGTGCGGCGGTTATCCGGATGGTCGTGATTGGGATGACATTCAGGAAGAGTTCCTGACCGAGGAAGACTACAAACGCGCCTGCAAACGTATCATGATGCTGCCCATCCCCGCCAAAGACCCCGCCACCGGAGAACCCATGCCACATTGGCATGCAGCTCCGTCCTCGGTGGATGGGGGGTGGAATGACTGGCGTCATGCTTTGGACACGCGGTCTTGACCCATTAATGGGTGCAGGGCCGGTATTCCGGTGACAATCCCTAGACCGCTCGCACGGTAATTCCGTCCCTGCACCAAATCTGCACAAAAGGCTCTGATCAGCTGCCAACATAGCAGCCTAAACTTGCATGCGCTTTGCTCAGACTGTGGGCAAGAAAAGCGCAAGCAGGAGAAAGTGTAATGGGGCAGAAACTGGTTATTCAGGGCGTACCTGACCGCATAAGACTCGACGGATGGTGGTTGGAGACATCGGGCGAGCATCCCGCGTCAATTACAAACGGTTCCCGAGATAGCTCTTCGGCTATTGCGTCTCTTCGGATGCAACATAAGATACCACTACTTGCGGCCTTGGTTGCGGTTGCAGATTGGTTATTCTGGCATCAACCGTTGGGCGTTTCTATTGCAGTATTTATGTTGCTGCTGTCTGTCGCGATCCTAGCGGTAAAGTCGCCAAGGCCATCTGTGCGTGAGGCCGTCGGCGCAATGGCGTTTGCAACGCTAAGCAACGTGCCGCTCTGCATCGACCTGCAGTTTTTGTCTGTGCTTTTCAGCTTGGGTGGTTTGGCCTGCATGGCAACATGGTTGGTTTACCGACATGAGCTGACCGAAAGACTATTGTTGCGAACGGCTGTGTATCTGCCGACGGTCGGGGCCTTCCTGCTGGGGCGGTTCGCTATGGCTGAAACCTCGAAAACGGACTTGGGGGCAGGTTTTCGAGGCACGGCTTCGCATCTGGCCTTACCTTGTCTAGTGGGTGCGGTGTTTCTGCTGCTTTTGGCAGAGGCCAATCCGGTTCTTGAAAACATGTTTGCTGAATTGGACTTGGCTCGCATATTCGAGCCCGAGTTTTGGTTGCGTCTAGTGTTTTGGTGCGCGTTCGCATCATGGCTCTGGCCCTACCTGAACCTGAGCAAAAGCTGGCTGGGCCCAGTTGTAAAACGCGCTGCTGTTGAAAGGGTAGGGCCGGGTAGAGTGGATTTTCTGGTGAACCCGGTATCGGTTCGCAACTCGTTGGTTTTGTTCAACCTAATGTTTCTGGTGCAATCGGTTATGGATTTGGGCGTTTTGACGGGGGGTGTCTCGCTTCCCGAAGGGATGAGCTACGCGTCCTATGCCCATCGCGGTGCATACCCTTTGGTCGTCACCGCGTTATTGGCGGGTGTGTTTGCCATAGCAACACATCGGATGATTGGCGCGGATCGGATTTTGCGGCTCTTGGTATTTCTGTGGCTCGGACAAAACCTGTTTCTGGTCGTGACTGCAGCCGTCCGGCTGCAACTATACGTCGAAGCTTACGCTCTGACCTACCTGCGGGTGGCGGCTTTCATTTGGATGGGGCTTGTCTTTGTTGGACTGTTGCTGACCGCGGTGCAAATCCATCGTGGCCTTAGCAATGCGTGGTTGGTACGTCGCTGTTTTTTCGCCCTTGGTGTCACCTTGTACCTGTGTTGTTTCGTAAACTTTGCCCAACTCATCGCCAGCCATAACCTAAGACATGGCGAGACGTTAGCGGAACGCGATACGGCGTATATTTGCGCGTTGGGTGCAGACGCCTACCCCGCAATTCATGCGTTTGAAGTTAAGACAGGTCAGCAAGTTTGCGGTGACTGGATGCAATATAAGGTTGCCAAAGATGCGATCACGAACTGGCGCGAATGGGGCTTTCGCAGATGGCGTATCCAAGCCTATTATCAGCAGCACAATTGAAGGACACCATTTGATGCCCGCTCGCATTCTCATTGTTGATGATGATCCGGATATTCGTGAAATCACTGGGTTAGCGGTTCAAAAAGCAGGATTTGATACCCTTTTTGCCTGTGATGGGCTTGAGGCGCTGAACGCTGCGCAACAGGAAAAACCAGACTTGATCGTGCTGGATATTGGCCTGCCCGAAAAGGACGGGCTTGAGGTTTGCCGGAACATTCGAAAGTCCTCAGAGGTGCCGATTTTATTTCTAACCGCACGTGATGATGAAGTAGACCGGGTCGTCGGTTTGGAGATCGGGGCGGATGATTACCTAACGAAACCCTTTTCACCCCGAGAACTGGTGGCTCGGATCAAGGCAATCCTAAAGCGAAGCCTGGCCGCCGTTCAAAAGGAAGAAGCGGTTCTTGTTCAAGGCGTTCTTAGGTTAGACGTAGAGCGGCACCAATGTCAGTTTCAGAACCAACAGATCCCATTAACCGGATCTGAGTTTCGCTTGCTCGCAACGCTCATGGCGCGACCAGATCATGTCCTGTCCAGAAGCCAGCTGATCGATGCTTTGTACGGCTACAACATTCATGTGTCGGATCGCACAATAGACAGCCACGTCCGAAATCTTCGCGCCAAGTTATCACAAGCTGGTTGTTCCGAAGGGATCGTAACAGTCCACGGAGTGGGTCTGAGGATGGGTGCATGCGAAACAGGCTAAAGCCAAGGTGGCGGCCGCGGCTCTGGACAATCGTTTTGCTGGTGTTGGCAATCGTTCTTTGTCTTCCATTCGCAGGCTTGGTCTTGTTCCGTTTTTACGACAGCCAATTGGTGCAGCAAACAGAAGAAAGCCTGTTATCCCAGGCGGCCGTGATGTCCTCGGCATTTGCCGAGTTGTACCAAGAGGCTGCCGGTTCGCCGCCGCAGGTTCAGGGCGCGATATCTGTAGAAGAGGCCGTGTTCCCGTCTTTGTCCATCAACCGTGGCACTGTCTTGCCACCGCGGCCAGATGCGAAACCGGTGAACGCGCAGCCCGCGGCGGTCTACGGGGACATTGCGCAAGTGCTGTCTCGAATGGCCAACGGGGCCCAAGAGAAAACTCTTGCCGGATACAGGTTTCTTGATCCCGACGGAAATGTTTTCGCCGGAACTGCAGAAACAGGCACGAACCTTGCCCAAGTCAGGGAAGTTCGAAGGGCGCTTGACGGCGATACCGCGTCGGTTGCACGAACCCGTTTAAGGGAAGACAAGACGCCTTTTGTCTACACCCTGAGCCGCGCCGCGCGGGTTCGGGTTTTTGTAGCCATGCCGGTATTCGTGGATAAGAAACTTATAGGAGCGGTATACCTAAGCCGGACGCCAAACCACATTTTCAGATTTCTCTATGGCGAACGTTTTAATCTCGCGAAGGCTGCGGCTTTTGTGGCATTGTCCACGGCTTTGATTGGCTATGTCTTTTGGCGGTTTATTACGCGCCCGATCAAAGATCTAAGCAGGCAAAGTCAAATCGCAGGGTACGGGGACACCCCATGGGAGCCACCCGCCCATCTTGGAACGCGTGAGATTGAGGAGCTTGGTCAAAGCTTCAAGTCGCTGACCGAGCGTTTGCAAGGCAAGCAAACGGCTCTCAAGACCTACACAGCGCATGTGACGCACGAATTAAAGTCGCCTCTGACGGCGCTTAAAGGCGCGACCGAGTTGTTGCGCGATGATGAACTTTCGGCGACGCAGCGCCAGAAATTGCTGGATACTGTCGACAAGGGCGGCAAGAGGATGGAAGATTTGTTGGCCAATATGCGCGCCTTTAGTCTTGCCGACCAGCGCGCTTTGACGGGCACTGTTTCGTTGATGGACATCGTCGAGCCAATGTCTGAGGCTTTCCCTGATCTGGAAATCCGACTCGAAAACGGCGGGCAAAGTCTGCCGATTGCCGAACAAACCTTGCGGATCATTTTAACGCATTTATTTGAAAACGCGCTGCAACACGGTGCTACGGAAATTGTTCTTGGAACAAGCTTTGACGGGAAGACCCCGACGCTTCAAATCAAAGACAACGGTGCGGGCATTAGCGAAGGAAACGCCGGGAAAGTATTCGAACCCTTTTTCACGACACGCCGAAACAGCGGTGGCACCGGCATGGGGCTCAATATCGTCATCGCCACCTTAGAGGCTGTAGGCGGCACTTTGACTCTCGCCCCATCCGGTAATGGGGCGTGTTTTTTGATCACTTTCAGCTAAGAAACGATCACGATCGGGGTCCGTCACCGCCTCAGCTTTGTTCCTTGGTCGGAGCGATCTGCGTGAAGATCGCGTTACAGATTTGATCCATTTCAAGTGCGAAAAAATTTTTCGCAGCGGCTTCGTTCGGGTGATACGGATCTTTGACCAAACCTTTTTTGTTCAGCCTGAAATAGTCTTTATTTCCTTGATTGGCCGCAACAGTTTCTGGCGTAGCACCGGGTACGAATGTGCAGCGCAAACCCGATGTTTTAAAAGCGTCCATCAGGTTCTTTTGCGCCCGAAGCCGCAGATCCACGATCTTCTTTTTATACGCGGGTGCCGTTGTCATAAATATGCACGGCAAGTCCGGGGGGAGTTGCGTTTTCAGTTTCTGTACATCGCTTAACGCAGCCTCGGGGCTGTTGGCCCAGCGTTTGGCGGAATTTCCCAGAAAAGACATCAGTATCAGTTTCGGATCATAGTAATCTTCACGCAGCATCTCTTCGAGTGGTGATGTCTTGGGGGCGCAGAATTGGTAGTCACGCCCTTCGCCGATCTGGACATACTTGTTGCCATTCTTGTTTACGAAACCATAGGTGCCAGCGTTAACTTTCCATTTGGGATCGACCTTGCAGATGGTATCCTTGCCCTTGCCCGAACGCGACGTCCAAGAATGGATCGAGCTGGAGCGCACCCCGATTACGCCCACACGCATCTCTTCCAACCTTTTAAGGTGTTCTTTTTGTTCTGCGTTCGGTTTGCAGTGCGTTTTGATATTGCTGAAGAATTCCAAAAACGCCGGGCCGGACCCAAACGATATCTGACTATCGCCGATTATCAGGATTTCCGGCGAAACGAACTCCTCCGCGCTGGTTGCCGGAGCGTACATGAGCAGGGCGATCAAAACCCCTGCGATCTTGTTTAGAAACTGCATCTTTCCCCCCTATGCGGTTTCTCTATTTCAGTGCTGCGAAAATGGCATCGCAAAGTGCTGTGTTGTTTATGTTCAGAAACTGGCGGATCGCGGCGTTGCTTGGATGATGTGGGTCTTTGACCCGTCCAGCATCGTTGCGGCGAAAGAACTTTGGTTTTCCTTCAATGGCAGCGCGTGTCTCAGCGTTGAATCCTTCGACTACTTTGCATTGTGCGTCGGCACGTTCAAAAGCCCGGGCGATCTGTGTCTGCGCCTTCATCCTTTTGTCATTTGTTTTTTTCAGGTAAACCGGTGCGCTTGATACGAAGACGCACGGCATATCGCGCGGAACCTGCGCCAAGGTTCGACGTACGTCCTGTTCTGCGGCCTCAGGTGAGTTTGCCCATCGGTCTGCCGAGTTTCCAAGGAATGTCAGAATAAGCAGGCCTGGATCATAATAGTTTTCCGCAAACATCGCCTCGAACGCGGTCTGTTTTGGTTTGCAGAATTGATAGGACGCGCCCTTGCCGATCTGAATGAAGACGCGATCCGGGTTTCCGTCTATGCCATAGGCACCCGCGTTCACGCCAAATTTCTTATCTACGTCGCAGATTGCGCCCCGTGTTGCACCGCTGGTCGATGTCCAGGATTGTAACGACGTCGACCGCACACCAATTGCAGCCGTTTGTCGTGCGCCCAGTTTTTCCAGCAGTTTTGTCCGCTCAGGTGTCATCTCGCACCGATCCGGAAGCTGTTCGAAGAACTTGACGTATTCCTTACCGGCCCCGAAAGATATCTGGCTATCGCCAAGTACAAGGATGTCCGGCTGTGCCAAAGCCGGCAAAGGCGCAATCAGTAACGTCGCGGCGAACATTCCGCGCAGCTTTGAAACTATACTATTCGTCACGCAGTCACCTTGGTCGTGAGCCTACTATCCATCCGATATTCTTACTGGTCGGTGAAAGATGCCGCAATGGACGATGAAATACCAATCAAGAGCCGGTTACACAAAGTCATCGCCTTTTTCGGGATCATGTCCCGTTTTCTGAGGCGAAAGTGGCGGGCGACAACTTCGGCAAGTCGTGCAACATGCCCGTTATGTGCGTGTGGCACTTGGCCAAAGCTCCATCCGGTACCAATGAAATATGGGCCCAGTTGGCATCACGCAGCGCGATTTTCCGCCAGTGATGGAGCATCAGTAGACGCGCGGCAGCTTGCGAAAGGGGCGGTAGGTCATGAACACGGGTTTCACATAGGTCGTGTAGCTTTTGTGCCAATGACAATGTGCGCTGGGGTGCGATCTGGTCGGTTAGCCAGGTTGGTAGATTCGGACCTTTGAAACATAGCCCGAGCCTGTCGTGATCAGCTGCGACCGATTGGATTGGCGCCATCACCACAGAACGGTCCAGCGCGATGGAACTGTCGGGGGGCGCTGTGTCGGGACGTAGCAGAAACAACTGCCACCCTTCAGGAAATTTGACGTCCCGGCGATATACGTCTTCATACGCTGCCCGCGTTTCGGCAAGCCCATAAGAGGACAAACGATAAGAAACCTCGCGCCCCGATTTTGTGGATTCGATCCACCCGTCTTTCCTGAGACGATGAAGAGCAACCCTTATGGCCTCGGTCTTAATGCCGACCCGTCCCAGCAGCAGTGCAAGCTCTTTACCTGTAATGTCTTTTCCGTTCAGGTCGCCGAAAAGCGTGACAATCAGCGACCACGTCTTGATCGGTTCCAGTGCGCTGAGGTCGTCAATCAAGGTCTCTGCTGCATTCAACGTCAGGTCTTTCCCATTGGCGATTTTCAGGGCTGGACCTTTCGATACCACGGCCGCGTGCTGCGTGGCCACGGGAAATAAAATCTTGCACCTGCTAGCACGCGTTCATGGTCAAAAGCTCGTATTCGGCAGCGACTTCGTCGTGTTGGTTCCTAATCGAAACATGCCAACGGATTTCACCGTATTCCTGATTGCGTGGCGTCTTGGCCATGACCGTCAACCGAACGCAAATACTGTCACCCGCCTGAACGGGTTTCAGGAACCGCAGGTTGTCTAAACCTGTGTTGGCCAAAACCGGACCTTCGTCCGGTTGGACAAAAAGCCCTGCCGCAAAGCTCAGCAGTAAATATCCATGGGCGACGCGGCCGGGGAAAAAAGGGTTACGGGCGGCGGCGTCTTCATCCATATGGGCATAGAACGTATCGCCGGTGAAATGCGCAAAGGTCTCAATATCCTGTATTGAAATCTCTCGCGACTCGGTCAGTAGCGTTTCCCCAATTTCCAATTCCTGAAACCTGCGCGTGAATGGGTGTGCATCATGTGTGATTTCAGCAGAACCCGGCACCCATTTCTGACCAATGCGGGTTAAGATGTCTGGACTGCCCTGAACGGCCGTTCGCTGCATATAGTGCATTACACCGCGTACCCCGCCCATTTCTTCGCCGCCGCCCGCGCGACCGGGGCCGCCATGGACCATGTGCGGTAGCGGAGTTCCGTGACCGGTGCTTTCATCCATTGATGTGCGGTTGTTGAAATACAAACGACCGTGATACGCGCCAGCCTTGATCGCGATCTCGCGGGCGGCATCCTTGTCATTGGTAATGACGGAGGTCACCAGACTGCCGCCACCTTTATTCGCAAGCTCCAGTGCATGGTCCAAGTCGCCGTATGGCATGATTGTGGATACAGGACCGAAGGCTTCGATCTGATGTACATGCGCCGCGGCATCCGGATTTGCGCAGAAATACAGCATCGGTGGCACATAGGCCCCATTGTCAGCGTCCGCGCCTACTAGGGCAAACCTGTCGGGGTCGCCAAAAACACGCTCGGCCTCTTGTCCTATCAAGTTGGCTTTTTCCAAAACATCACGTTTTTGGGGCAACGAAACGAGGGCCCCCATCTGTGTGGTGTCAGCGCGAGGATCTCCGATTACGATTTTGCTGAGTTTTGTCCGCAGGGCATCAATAACCGCCTCAGTTTGTTCCTGGGGGGTAAGAATCCGACGAATGGCCGTGCATTTTTGCCCGGCTTTCGCGGTCATCTCTTTTGTGACTTCCTTTATGAACAAATCAAATTCTGCCGTTCCGGGTTTGGCATCCGGTCCTAGAATAGAAGCGTTCAGGCTGTCTTGTTCCGCAATGAACCGGGTTGCGTTTTGCAGCAGGTTGGGTGTGCTGCGTAGGCGCGTGGCCGTTTGGGCAGAACCGGTGAAGCTGACCACGTCCTGCGGCCCCACATGGTCCAACAATGGACCCAAATCGCCCGAAACCAGTTGTACCGCGCCTTCGGGCAACAAACCGCTATCGAGCATTATCCTGAAGCAAAGCTCTGTCACATAGCAGGTGGCAGTGGCTGGTTTCACAATCGCTGGAACACCGGCTAACAGTGCCGGGGCCAGCTTTTCCAGCATACCCCAGACCGGGAAGTTGAACGCGTTGATGTGAACGGCAACCCCTGTCAGTGACGTGCAGATGTGTTGGCCCAGAAACGTTCCCTTTCGCGACAATTGCTCGATTTCGCCGTCGAGGTAAATTGTGTCATCGGGCATTTCACGCCGACCTTTGCTGGCGAAAACCAGCATGGTGCCAATCCCGCCGTCGACATCGATTAGATGGTCTTTTTGTGTCGCGCCGGTCGCGAACGATATCTCATAAAGTGCTTGCCTGTGCTCTTTGATGTGCAAAGCCAAGGCTTTGAGCATGCGCGCACGGTCGTGAAACGTCATGGCGCGTAATGCCGGTCCGCCTTTCTGGCGCGCAAATTGAAGCATCGCGTCGACGTCGAGGGTGCTGTTCCCGGCCCGCGCGATACGCTCACCTGTCACTGCCGAGAAAATGTCGCGCGCAGAATCGTCACTATTTATCCAGTGCCCAGCTACGAAGCTTTCAACCTGTTTTATCGTCATGTGACATCTTCTCCAACGCGCGACTGATGGTCGGTATCAATTAATTGACCTACCGGTCGGTTTATGAAATGTTTAAGTTTAAGGCAGCGAGATTTCAAGGAGATTATAGTGTCGAACACAGTGCTTGTCGCGAGACACGCGGGTTGGGTCGAAGTGACCTTGAACCGTCCTGAAAAGCTGAACAGCTTTAATGATGAGATGCATCTGGCCCTTCGTGACGCGCTGACGCAGGCGAAAGAAGAGGCGCGGGCGGTTTTGATCACAGGGGCGGGTCGCGGTTTTTGCGCCGGGCAGGACCTGGGTGACCGTGATCCATCTAAGATGGATGGGCCGCCTGACCTTAGCCTGTCGATGACACGGTACTACAACCCTTTGATCCGGCAAATCAGGTCGTTCAACGCGCCGGTGATTTGTGCGGTGAACGGTGTTGCTGCGGGGGCAGGGGCGAACATAGCGTTGGCCTGCGATATTGTACTGGCGGCGGACACCGCCAAGTTCGTGCAGTCCTTTGCCAAAGTGGGGCTGATCCCGGATTCCGGCGGTACCTGGGTGCTGACACAGCGGTTGGGAGAGGCACGGGCAAAGGCGCTGGCTATGACGGCCGAGCCCATACCGGCGCAAAAAGCAGAAGACTGGGGTTTGATCTGGAAATGTACGTCTGCTGCTGACCTGATGACAGACGCGCGTGCTTTGGCTGAGAAGCTGGCGCAAGGTCCGACATTGGGCCTGTCGCATATCAAGACAGCTATTCATGCAGCCACGGAAAATGATCTGGACGAACAATTGGAGCTTGAGGCCCGCTTCCAGAAAACCTGTGGCGAAAGCGCCGACTACGCTGAGGGGGTTGCAGCGTTTTTGCAAAAGCGCCCGCCAAATTTCACGGGGCGGTGAAATGACACCGAAGGAACGGGCAGAACGCGCAGCTCAGGCAATGTGGAACAAAGACAGCGCAAGTCCGGCACTTGGGCTAAAGATGGAAAATGTGGATGAGGGGCATGCGCAACTTTCTCTGGTCGTTGAGAAGCGACACACGAATGGGCATGGGATCTGCCACGGTGGCGTAATTTTCATGCTGGCGGATACTGCGTTTGCTTTTGCCTGCAATAGTCGAAATCAGTCGACGGTCGCGCATCACAACGCGATCACATACGTCGCGCCAGCAAGGCCAGGAGACCAGCTGACCGCCACTGCGACGGAGGTCAGTCTCAGGGGGCGCAACGGCATCTATGACGTGACCGTCGTCAATCAGGACAACGACCTTATCGCTGAATTCCGCGGTTGCTCGCGTGCGGTGCGCGGGCATCTTTTTGATGAAGAGGGGAGGGGCTCATGAAAGATCTAACGCCGGCACGTGAAGACTTGGACCCGATCGAAATTGCATCCATTGATGAAATCCGTGCCTTGCAGTTAAAGCGTCTTCAATGGTCGTTGCGGCATGCCTATGAAAACGTCCCATTCTACCGAGAAAGATTTGATGCCGCGGGCGTGCA
The DNA here is from genome assembly GCF_056533365.1 of Ruegeria sp. G5. Classification (NCBI taxonomy): domain Bacteria; kingdom Pseudomonadati; phylum Pseudomonadota; class Alphaproteobacteria; order Rhodobacterales; family Roseobacteraceae; genus Ruegeria; species Ruegeria sp. G5. The sequence continues at coordinate 453,739 of NZ_JBQFOK010000003.1, forward strand.
TCCGGATGATCTGAATTCCCTCGAAGATCTTGCCAAGTTTCCGTTCACCCACAAGGAGGATCTAAGGGCCAACTATCCGTTTGGCTTGTTCGCCGTGCCGCGCGAACAAATTGTGCGCGTTCATGCATCCTCGGGGACCACAGGTAAACCAACGGTGGTGGGTTACACACGCACAGATATTGAGAATTGGGCGCATCTTGTCGCGCGTTCAATGCGCGCCAGCGGGACAAGGCCGGGTGACATGGTGCACGTTGCCTATGGGTATGGTTTGTTCACTGGCGGCCTTGGCGCACATTACGGTGCCGAGCATCTGAACTGCACCGTCGTTCCTGTTTCAGGCGGGATGACGGAGCGGCAGGTCTTGCTGATTCAGGACTTTAAACCCAGCACCATCATGGTCACACCATCATATATGTTGAATATACTCGAACAGTTTCACGCGGCGGGTCTGGACCCGCGTGATTGTTCCTTGGAGGTTGGCATATTCGGGGCCGAGCCGTGGACAAACGCAATGCGGGTCGAGGTCGAAGAGGCGTTCGATATGCACGCCGTTGATATTTATGGGCTGTCCGAAATCATGGGCCCGGGTGTTGCCAATGAATGCGTTGAAACCAAAGACGGACTGCATGTGTGGGAAGATCATTTCTACCCCGAGATCATCGACCCCAACACCGGAGAGGTTTTACCGGATGGTGAAATGGGTGAGTTGGTTTTTACCACGCTCACCAAAGAAGGCCTGCCGATGGTACGCTATCGTACCCGCGATTTGACACGGCTGCTTCCCGGCACGGCACGTTCGATGCGACGGATGGAAAAGATTACCGGGCGGTCAGACGATATGATGATCCTGCGCGGAGTGAATGTTTTCCCAACTCAGATAGAGGAGTTGGTTCTGGCGACCCCCGACCTTGCGCCTTACTTCCAGATTTCACTGGATCGAGCAGGGCGTATGGACGTGATGACGGTCCATGTAGAGGCCGAAAGCGGCGCTGCAACGGCCGAGGCCAGACAAGCCTTGACGGGTGTCTTGTCCCAAAAGATCAAAGATACGATTGGCGTCGGCGCCACCGTCGATGTGGGCATACCCGGAAGTGTCGAGCGCAGTCAGGGTAAGGCTCGTCGTGTCATCGACAACAGGCCGAAGGAGTAATCCTGTGGCGCGGACGATCGCAAAGGATCACGAACAAAAACGGCAAAGCATCCTTGCGGTTGCGGCCAATGTCTTTGCCCACGAAGGAATAGCCCGTGCTTCGATGAATCAGGTGGCGAAAGGTGTCGGTATCTCGAAGGCAAACATCTACCATTACTATGACAGCAAAGAAGCGCTGCTGTTTGATATTCTGGACACATATCTTTCCGAATTGGCGACGCGTGTTACCGAAGTTGACCTGGAAGGGAAACAGCCCGAGGACCAATTGCATATCGTTCTGCGCGAGTATCTGCTGGCCTACGAAGGCATGGATTACGAGCACACAATTCAGACCGAAGGGTTGTCACTACTACCCGAAGCGATGCAAAAAACGCTGAAGGCATATCAGAAGAAAATGGTTGCCCAGATGAGTGACTTGTTGGACGCAATTAGCGGCGGGCAGTTGCGTCAAGCCCCTCAGCTACTGCGCGAAGTCACCATGTCTGTATTCGGGATGCTGAATTGGTATTACATGTGGCACCCAAAGGCGACACGCGCGGATCGCGAACGCTATGCCCAAGTAATCGCCCGGCTGACCGTGTCGGGGTTGCCCGGCACGCAGATTGTGGATTAATGACCGGCTTCGTCATAGTCCCAGACAACTATTTCTGACACCGGAAAACACTGGCAAGTCAGCACAAACCCCGCTTCGACCTCATAGTCTTCGAGGGCATGGTTATTGACCATTTCAACTTCACCTTCCAGCACGCGCGCCTTGCAGGTAGAGCATACTCCGGCTTTGCAGGCGTGCGGCGCATCAAGGTTTTCCGCCAACGCGGCCTCGAGCAGGCTGGTGTCTTTCGGAATGGTGAAACTGCTCCGTACACCACCTAATGTAACGCGTGCTTGGGTGCCGCTTTTGCCGTCGGATTTTGATGCGGCACGGTTTTTCGCGCGCCCGGGCTGCGACGAGGCGAACAATTCGAAACGGATTTGATCTTTCGTCAGGCCGTGGTCTTTCAACGCTTGTGAAATCGCTAACATCATAGGTTCAGGCCCGCAGATATAGGCCATAGAAACCGAGTTTATGTCGATCCAATTCTGAAACAGAGCCGCGCATTTTTCGCCATCGACGCGGCCTTTGAACAGGTCGATCTCCTGACTGTCATCTTCCAGAATGTGAACGATATTCAGGCGATGCAAATATTGGTTCTTTAGGTCCTCAAGCTCCTCTCGGAACATGATCGTATTTGGTGTTCGATTGGCATAGATTAGCGTGAAGCGGGCCGCGGGGTCCTCTGACAAAGCTGTCTTCAGGATTGAAAGCACCGGTGTAATGCCTGACCCGCCAGCGAAAGCCAGGTAATGGGGCGCGTCGACCTCTGCAGCAGCGTGAAAGTTCCCCATCGGCGGCATGGCATCCATGACATCGCCCACTTGCAACTCGGTATTGGCCCAAGTGGAAAAAGCACCGCCATCGACGCTTTTGATGCCAACCTGCAAAATGCCTTCATGTGGGGCAGCGCAGATGGAATAAGATCGCCGCAGTTCTTCCCCGTCGAAATGGCGTTTGAAAGTCAGGTACTGGCCCGGCGCAAATTGAAAGTCTTCGGCCTTTTCCGGCGACAAGGTCACAACGACAGCGTCGCGGATTGTCTTATGGATATGAGTCACTTTCAAAGGTTGAAACTTGGCCATTGGGGCGGACCTCAAATGCATTTGAAATAGTCAAAGGGTTCAAGGCAGTCCTGACACCGCCATTGCGCCTTGCACGGTGTGGACCCAAACTGGCTAATCTTTTCGATCTGAACAGACTTGCAAAGTGGGCACCGAGTGGGGCCTCCCGCTGGTTGCGGCGGTGCTATCCCATACGCCTCCAGTCGCGCACGTCCTTTGTCCGATAGCCAGTCTGTCGTCCAAGCCGGAGCGATGCGGGTTTTGATCTTGGGATTTAGGATGCCGTTCCTTTCCAGCGCGGTTTGAATGTCCATCGTGATTACAGACATTGCCGGGCATCCCGAGTATGTCGGCGTGATTGTAACCGTCACCTGATCCTGGGAGATCGACACATCTCGCACAACGCCCAGGTCAACGACCGAAATCACCGGGATCTCGGGGTCAGGTACCGTGTCCAGTAAATCCCATACCTGTGCCTGGGTGATCGCCATCGCGTCTACCACGTCGCACCGGGGTAAGACCGTTGAAGCGTTTGCATAACCGCCAGCATATGGCCCAGATGTTCGGTATGGCGAAATCCAGTGCGCCCACCGGTTTGAACGTAATTCTCTTCAGGCAACGTCAGGCACGCTTCGGTCAGAACCTTGTTAACGGTATCCAGCCAAGCTTCACGTAATTCAGACGGCAAAGGAGCGATCTGCGCTTGCGCCATTGCATGATCCGTTTCGTCGTCTACGAAAACTTCACCGCTGTATGGCCAAAGATACGCCAATGCATCTGCCATGCGCGCGTTGCTCTCTGCTGTTCCGTCTCCCAGCGCGATCACAGTTTGGGACGAGCGATCCAGATGGTACAAAGCCTCTTTCAAACACTTGGCGGCGATTTCTGCGACACGAACATCCGATGACTCCTGCAAGCGGGTCAACCACGGCACCTGAAAGGCATCAAAGAAAAACTGCCTCATCTGCGTACGGCCGAAATCACCATTTGGCACTTCGAGCATCAAAAGATTCTTAAAGTCGTAAACGTCGCGCAAAAAGGCCAGATTGTCTGCGGTCCGCCCCAGACCTTCGACCTCACCCGCGTATCCAAGCCACATTTGCGTTTGACCGATGAGATCCAGCGCCATGTTCGCGAGGGCGATGTCTTCTTCCAGTATCGGCGCAACGCCGCACCATTCGGACGTGCGATGCCCCAAGACCAACGTGTTGTCGCCCTGCCGCAAAAGGAATTGGAACAAAGGATTGTCGGCCATCACATTTTTCCAACTTCGTCGGGGATGTCGTAAAATGTTGGGTGCCTGTAAACTTTGTCACGCGCCGGATCAAACAAGGGGCCTTTGTCAGATGGGCTGGAGGCTGCGATTTTTGCAGCCTCGACCACCCAGATGCTGACGCCCTCATTCCGACGAGTATAAACGTCGCGCGCGTTGCGGATGGCATGGGCCGCGTCCGCAGCATGGAGCGACCCCACATGCCGATGGCTCATGCCGTGCTGCCCCCGAATAAAGACCTCCCAAAGGGGCCATTCATTTTCATGCGTCATTAAATTACTCCGCTGCGTGGGATTGTTTGCGGGATTTTCGCGCATGTGCCAGCATGGCCTCGCGCACCCATGCGCCATCGTCCCATGCTTTGCGCCGCGCGGTTAGGCGTTCGGAATTGCAAGGACCATTGCCCGAGATGACTTGGTAGAACTCGGACCAGTCGGGCTCACTATAATCGAAATGCCCGGTTTCATCGTTCCAGCGCAGGTCAGCATCTGGGATTGTCAGCCCAAGAAACTCGGCCTGTGGCACTGTTTCATCCACAAATTTTTGCCGAAGCTCGTCATTTGTGTTGATTTTGATTTTCCAAGCCATGGATTGCGCTGAATGCACGCTGTCTTTGTCGGACGGGCCAAACATCATGAGGGCAGGGTACCAAAACCGGTTCAAAGCGTCCTGTGCCATGCGTTTTTGGTCGGCGGTGCCCTCTTTCGCCATCTTGATCATGATGTGATAGCCTTGGCGTTGGTGAAAGCTTTCTTCCTTGCAGATGCGGACCATCGCGCGGGCGTAGGGACCATATGAGGTTCGCTGCAACGGCACCTGATTCATAATGGCCGCGCCGTCCACCAACCAACCGACAGCACCCATATCCGCCCATGTCAGTGTGGGGTAATTGAAGATTGACGAGTATTTCATACGTTCGGAATGCAACATGTCGACCAGTTCATCTCGGCTGACCCCCAGAGTTTCCGCGGCGCAATACAGGTAAAGACCGTGTCCTGCCTCGTCCTGCACTTTGGCAAGCAGATTTGCTTTCCGCTCGAGTGTCGGGGCGCGCGTGATCCAGTTTCCTTCGGGCAGTTGGCCAACGATTTCGGAATGCGCATGCTGCCCAATCTGACGGATCAGGGTCTTGCGGTAGGCGTCGGGCATATAATCCTTGGGCTCAATCTTGTCGCCCCGATCAATGCGATCCTGAAAGGCACGATCCTGCGGGCTCATATCTTCGCGCGATTGAACACCGCGCCCTGTCGACTGCACCATTTGCGCGTACATGGTCATGTCCTCCTCAATCCCTCTTGCACCATATTATGTTACCGAAAAAAACTAAATACAAATTTTTGTAACGTAAGGAGATTGCGGTAGTGAAAGGATTGAATTGGTGACAACCGAGGCCGACGATTAATAGGGATAAAAACCCATCAGGTGCACACTGTTTCCCGGGATCTAGTCAAGTGGAATCCCAGTCTGATGATGCAAGCCGCATCTGTCAAAGCCAAACCCTGGCCGCTGGTATTTTGATGGAATCGGAAGAGCGTTTCACTGGCGGGCTGTTGCACATATGAAACCGGTTAGGCTTGGGGCAGCTACGTTCCCCAATGCGTGTTGAGGCAACCGGAAGGTCGGTTTAATTCGACGCCTGCCAATCAATGTTCTTCAAATATAATATAGCAATTACAGACACCTAAATGGCCAAGATGGTTAGAAAAACGATTTGCCATTTTAGCGGGGCATCGGTGTCCGAATGGCCGTTCATCAAATGCACAAATCACCACTTATAAAAAAAGCTTGACGATTTATCTGTGGGAGTGGTTTTGTATATGAAACGAGTTTGAGGAGACTCGTTTTGAAAATGGCGTGGGGAGGCGCTGTAATGACTGTCAAGCAATCGGCTCTGCGGGCGAAGCACGGTACCGAAAGCCAGATTTCCCTGTCTCTCAATGGGATCGGCATGTCTTTTTCGGGCGTTTCGGTCCTGCGCGACGTGAACCTCGCCATCGAAGGCGGTGAGATTCACACCCTCATGGGTGAAAACGGGGCGGGCAAAAGTACGCTGGTCAAGATCATCAGCGGCGTGCAAAAGCCGACCTTTGGCGCGTTCCAGATAGATGGCGAGACGGTCGAATTCAGCGCACCTCGTGATGCAGAACAGCACGGCATCGTCATCATGCATCAGGAACTGAGCCTGATCCCCGAGATGACGGTCGCCGAGAATGTTTTGCTGGGGCATGAGCCCCGGAAATTCGGCACGTTCATTGATCGCAAAGCCCTTCGTGACAAAGCGCAGAAGGCGCTGTCGCGTTTTGGGTTCACGTTGGATATCGACACGCCTGTCAAAGACCTTAGGGTCGGCGAACAGCAATTGGTCGAAATTGCCCGCGCCCTACTAATGAACGCACGGCTGTTGATTATGGACGAGCCGACTTCGGCGCTATCCCAGGCCGAAGCAGATATTCTCATGGAAGTGGTGCGGGATCTGGCGCTGCAGGGCGTTGCTGTCGTCTACATCTCACACCGCATGGACGAAGTCTTCGAGATTTCCGACCGTGTTACGGTTCTGCGAGATGGCGATTTGATCGGAACACGACTGGCGACGGAAACAACGCCGGACGACTTGATCCGCATGATGGTTGGCCGCACGGTCGAGATTAATCCGGTCGCCAGACAGAACCCAGCTACAGACGAAGTTGTTCTGAGCGTGGCAAACCTGACAGCCTGGAGTGACCGTCGCAAGGTTTTGGATGACATCTCATTTGACCTGAAACGGGGTGAAGTGCTTGGCGTTGGTGGGTTGCTGGGTGCAGGCCGGACAGAATTGCTGGAAACGCTTTTTGGTGCCCGTGGTGGCAGCTATCAAGGGTCACTGACTTTGGAAGGGCGTCCTTTACGCCCTGTGCGTCCGCAGGACGGTGTCCGCAACGGGCTTGCGCTGATTACAGAAGATCGAAAAGGAAACGGTCTGATCCTTGACCGGTCGATCTCTTCGAATGTTGCGTTGCCATTGATGCCATTGCAATCCCGGTTCGGTCGGTATTCCGAAGCCGAGCAGCGCAAGCAGGCATTGAAAGCCATAGAAACTCTGAAAGTAGCGGCCACCGGTCCTGACCATCCGGTCGGAAAGCTGAGCGGCGGGAACCAGCAGAAAGTGGTTTTGGGAAAGTGGCTGGCCACGGAACCCCGGGTGCTGCTGTTGGATGAGCCCACCCGCGGGATCGATATCGGCGCCAAGGATGAGATTTACGATCTGGTCGGGCGACTGGCTGATCAGGGGATCTCGGTTCTGTTTGCCAGTTCTGAGTTGTCCGAATTCATGGCCGTTTGTGATCGCATGATCGTGCTGTGCGAAGGGCAGTTGGCAGGAGAGCTGTCCCGCGACGAGATGACCGTAGATTCAATCAAGGCCCTGGCGATGCAGTTCCGCTAACTGCCCCGGCCCAACCAGAGAAAAGACATGACCGTTATGGAACCCAACAGCCAGACAGCGAAACCGGAACATCAAGGCTATGCGATGTTCATGCGCTTGCTGAACAAGACCAAGCTTTACTGGGGTCTTTTTGCGCTGATCCTATTTGGCGCACTGACCTCGCCAGTCTCGTCCAAGGGCAACAATATCTTCCTGTCCTTGGGCAATCTGACGGACATTCTGCGTCAAGTCTCGGTCACGGGGATTGTGGCCGTGGGCATGACGATGGTGATTTTCATCGCGGGGATTGACCTGTCGGTTGGGTCGGTCATGGCCTTGGGCACGGTGATCTGCGCCATGTTGTTGACGCAAGAAGGATGGACCGCTGCCAGCTATTTCGGCGTGCCTGCCACCGGGATCGTGCTGTTTGTGGCCATAGCGGCCCTGATCTATTTCGTGCAAAGCAACCTGAACCGCACCTCTGACAACGCGGCCACCACAAGCGCGCCGTCGCGGATGTTGAGCCGTCTTGTCGCAGCCGCCATCGCGATCGGTGTGATGGTCTGGCTCGCAGGTCAGGTGATGCCGAAGTTCGGCGTCCTGGCGGTACTGATCGTGGTTCCCTGCATCGGTGCTGTGATGGGTACGGTCAACGGCGCGCTGATCGTCTATGGCCGGTTGCAGCCTTTTATCGTGACACTGGCTATGATGGTGGGCGCGCTGGGTCTGGCGCGGGTCATTGCCGGTCAGGATACGGCAGTTTACCCGGTCTATACCGGCAGCAACGCAACCGAGAATTTCGAAGTGCTGCGTCAATTGCTGTGGGGCGTCCTGCCTGTACCCGGCCTGTTCTTCCTTGCGGTTTTGCTGATCTTCTTCCTGATTACCCGCTTTACCACCTTTGGCAGCTACCTCATGGCCATTGGCGGCAATGAAGAGGCCGCGCGTCTGGCGGGCATCAATGTGGGCCGCAACAAGATCATCACCTATGCGCTGGCCGGGGGACTCTCGGCGCTGGCTGGGGTGCTCTATGTGGCGCAGTTCCGGCAAGGGAAACCGGATGCGGGCCTTGGGCTGGAACTGGACGCAATCGCAGCCGTGGTCATCGGCGGTACTAGCCTGATGGGTGGCCGTGGCGCGATTATGGGAACGTTTGTGGGCGTGCTGATCTTTGGCTTCCTCAGCAACATCCTGCAACTCAACAACATCGACAGCAACACGCAGCTGGTGCTGAAAGGCATCATCATCGTGGTCGCCGTCCTGCTTCAGGAAGGGCGATTTGAAGAGATCTTTGTCATGGCGAAAGAGCGCCTGGGCAGAGGGAGGAGGCTCTGACCTTAAATCTTGGCGGACCAAGGTCAGAGCGCAATCAGAACGCGGGAATTCGAAAAAACCCGCATCATGACTAAGGAGTAAACTATGAAAAGAAGAACATTTGGCAAGAGCCTGATGGCTGCCACCGCGCTTGCAACTTCGTTTTCGGCCTCAATGGTGCTGGCTGCAGACAACTATGTGATCGGTTTCTCGCAGGTGACCACCGTTGAGCCCTGGCGCGTCCAGTTCAACAAAGACCTGCGCGCCGAAGCGGATCTGCACGACAATGTCGAGCTGATCATCGCAGACGCAAATGACCGGACGGAAAAGCAGGTTGCGGATGTTGAGAACTTTATCCGTCAGGAAGTAGACGCGATCCTGATCTCGCCCAAGGAATCCGCCGGTCTGACCGGTGTGGTCGAGCAGGCAACTGACGCGGGCATCCCCGTCTTTGTTCTGGACCGCAATGTGGACACCGACAAATTCGTTCAGTGGGTCGGCGGAGACAACGAACTGATCGGTCGTGAGGCGGGCAAATTCGCTCTGGAACAGTTGGGTGGCGCAGGGGCTGCCAAAGGAACGATCGTTGAAATCTGGGGCGGCCTAGGCACTCAGGCAGCACATGACCGCGCAAACGGTTTCCACGAAGCCTTTGAAGGCGAAGAAGGCGTGACCTTCCTGCTGGATCAGCAGTCGGGCGACTGGAAGCAGGATCAGGCCTATGACATCATGTCGACCGCCCTGCGCAACTATGAAGACATCACTATGGTTTACGGCCACAATGACCCGATGGCTTATGGTGCTTATCTGGCCGCCAAGGACGCGGGCCGTGCAGATGACATCATGTTCATCGGCGTAGACGCGTTGCCCGGCGAAGGTGTAACCTGGGTCGCCAATGGCGAGCTGTCGGCAACCTTCTTGTACCCAACTCCGGGCGCCGAAGGCCTGCGTCAGGCTCTTAAGCACCTCAAAGGTGAGGAAGTTCCGAAATCTGTTGTGATGGGAACCGAGGCGATCACCTCGGCCAATGCGGACGCTGTTCTTGAAAAGAATGGTCTGAAGTAAACGGGCAAGGCCGGCGATCTTTCTCCTCCCTGTCGGGATGGCTGGCCGAGTACGCAGGGGCTTGCGCCCCTGCTGCTTTTTCTGAGAAAGCTGACGCAAGAGGGTGACTGGATGTCCGAGCAAAAGACGAAACTTCAGAAATACTCGGCCCCTGCGTTGGAAAAGGGGTTGGATATTCTGGAATTCCTGTCTTTATCGGATGTCTCACCCACGCTCTCGCAACTGGCGCAAGGTATCGGGCGATCGAAAAACGAGATCTTCCGCATGATGATTGTTCTGGAAGAGCGAGGCTATATTGAGCGTCAGGAAGGCGATCTGTTCAAGCTGACGGGAAAGCTTGCTTTGCTGGGTGGTGAACGGACGGATAACAGCAAGCTTGCTGAACTGGCTGATCCGTACATGCAGCGCTTGGCCGAAGAGACCGATCTGTCAAACCATCTTTGGGCGCCCGGTAATGCAGGTAAATTGACTGTCATTAACAGCGTGGCATCCCCACAGAATTATGGGGTCAACGTTCAGGTTGGTTATACGAACCAAGTCTATCCAACCTCTGTGGGCGCGTGTTTTCTGTCGGAAATCGACACCGTCGAAGATCGGTTGGCCTATCTGGAAAGGTTGGTGCCAGGTGAAAACCCGGACGCCTTGCACAGTTTTTCAGATCAGGCAGCGCTTTGCGCGCAGCAGGGGATAATCTCGCTCGATAGCCCCGAGAGCAATGCCATCAGTGAAATATCAGCACCTATCCGTCATGTCGCTGGTAAGACGGTTATCGCTGCTTTGACGATCCCGCATTTTTCGGCGGCTTTGATCGATAACCGGCGTGAACTGGTGATTGAAGCATTGAAAACAACCGTTCTTCAATTGCAGGAGAACATTTCGACAAGAATGCCATTGCCTCGTTCCTCGTGGCGCGGTTTGGCCTGAGTTGACCAGGGGTGCGGCGATTTGAAGTCGCCAGCCATCCAATCATCCATAAAGATCACATCCTTCTGAAACGTTAGCGACCAAACTGGTCCAAAGGTGTATTGATCTGTGTGCGCAAATAGTATACCGCGGCATACAAAGAGGATCCGGACGGTCGCCACAGGCCTATTGCTGCCGGTTTGCTCGCTTCGTTAAACGCTTACTCGTCGGGGTCGCCATGAGCCTTTACACAGACTATCTTACTGAAATCGAAACGCGCAAAGAGCAGGGTCTGCACCCCAAGCCAATTGATGATGGTGCGCTGGTCAAAGAGATTGTTGCCCAGATCAAAGATGCCGGCAATCCGCATCGCGAAGGCTCTCTGCAGTTTTTCATCTACAACACCTTGCCCGGCACCACGAGCGCCGCGGGAGAAAAAGCCGCGTTTCTGAAAGAGATCATCTTGGGCGAGGCTGATGTGGCAGAGATCTCGACCGAATTTGCGTTCGAATTGCTTTCACATATGAAAGGTGGCCCTTCGGTTGAGGTTCTGCTGGACCTGGCTCTGGGGGACAATGCGGATATCGCGGCGCAAGCGGCCGAAGTGTTGAAGACTCAGGTCTTTTTGTATGATGCAGATACCGACCGGTTGAAATCAGCCTTTGAGGCAGGAAACCCGATCGCAAAGGACGTTTTGGAAAGCTACGCCAACGCGGAGTTCTTTACCAAATTGCCCGACATTGAAGAAGAAATCAAAGTTGTGACTTACGTCGCAGCCGAAGGTGATATTTCGACCGACCTGTTGTCGCCGGGTAATCAGGCGCACTCGCGCTCGGACCGGGAGTTGCATGGTAAGTGCTTTATCTCGGAAAAGGCACAGCAAGAAATTGAGGCGCTGAAACTGCAGCATCCCGACAAACGCGTAATGCTGATTGCTGAAAAAGGCACCATGGGCGTTGGGTCGTCACGGATGTCAGGGGTGAATAACGTGGCGCTTTGGACGGGTAAGCAAGCCAGCCCCTATGTCCCCTTCGTCAACATCGCCCCGATTGTGGCCGGAACCAACGGCATTTCTCCGATTTTTTTGACCACGGTCGGGGTGACCGGCGGTATCGGGATCGACTTGAAGAACTGGGTGAAAAAGGTGGATTCCGAAGGAAATCCGATCCTGAACAACGATGACAGCCCGATCCTCGAGCAGAAATACTCGGTCGAGACCGGCACGGTTATGACCATCAATACCGCGGACAAAAAGCTGTATGACGCCGACGGAAAGAACGAGTTGGTTGATGTCGCGTCATCCTTCACTCCGCAAAAGCTGGAGTTCATCAAGGCTGGTGGATCCTATGCTATTGTATTCGGTAAGAAACTTCAGACGTTTGCCTCTCAGACCCTCGGTATCGAATTGAAATCGGCCTTTGCACCGTCAAAGGAAATCAGCCACGAAGGTCAGGGCCTTACCGCGGTTGAAAAGATATTCAACCGCAACGCCGTGGGCGTGACAGACGGCAAAGTGCTGCACGCGGGTTCCGATGTGCGGGTCAAGGTGAACATCGTGGGTTCGCAGGACACGACCGGTTTGATGACGTCGCAAGAGCTTGAGGCGATGGCGGCGACAGTGATCTCTCCGACTGTAGATGGGGCGTACCAATCAGGGTGTCACACGGCGTCGGTCTGGGACAAGAAAGCACAGGCGAACATTCCACGTCTGATGTCCTTCATGAACAATTTCGGCCTGATCACGGCGCGCGACCCCAAGGGCGAATATCACGCAATGACGGATGTGATCCACAAGGTTCTGAACGATATTACTGTCGACGACCGGGCGATCATCATCGGCGGTGACTCCCACACCCGTATGTCAAAAGGTGTGGCGTTCGGCGCAGATTCGGGGACCGTCGCACTGGCGCTTGCCACGGGTGAGGCGACGATGCCCATTCCAGAATCCGTCAAGGTGACCTTCAAAGGTAAGATGGCCGATCATATGGACTTCCGCGACGTTGTCCACGCAACGCAGGCCCAGATGCTCAAGCAATTTGGAGACAACGTGTTCCAAGGGCGCATCATCGAAGTTCATATCGGTACCCTACTGGCGGATCAGGCATTTACCTTTACCGACTGGACAGCCGAGATGAAGGCAAAGGCCTCAATCTGTATTTCGCAGGACGAGACGCTTGTGGAATCTCTTGAGATCGCCAAAAGCCGCATTCAGATCATGATCGACAAAGGTATGGAGAATGAGGCCAAGACGCTGCAAGGCCTGATCGACCGTGCGGACGCGCGCATCGCCCAGATTAAGTCGGGTGAAGTTCCCGCGCTGACGCCTGATGACAATGCCAAGTATTTTGCCGAGGTTGTCGTTGATCTGGATGAGATCAATGAGCCGATGATCGCGGACCCGGATGTCAATAACGCAGACGTATCCAAACGGTATACCCATGATACGATCCGCCCGGTTTCTTATTACGGCGGCGACAAGAAGGTTGATCTGGGATTTGTCGGGTCCTGCATGGTTCACAAGGGTGACCTGATCATCGTGTCTCAGATGCTGAAAAACCTCGAAAAGCAAAACGGCAAGGTCGAGTTCAAAGCTCCGCTGGTCGTTGCAGCCCCGACTTACAACATCATTGACGAGTTGAAAGAAGAGGGCGAATGGGACACCTTACAGGAGTATTCGGGCTTTGAGTTCGACGACATGTTCCCAAAGACCGCAGCGCGTACCGAGTACGAAAATATCCTCTACCTCGAGCGTCCCGGTTGCAACCTGTGCATGGGTAATCAGGAAAAAGCAGCCAAAGGCGATACCGTTCTGGCCACGTCTACCAGATTGTTCCAAGGCCGTGTCGTTGAAGACTCTGCCGACAAAAAAGGGGAATCCCTGTTGGCTTCGACGCCTGTGGTTGTTCTGTCTGCCATCCTTGGGCGCACGCCAAACATCGACGAGTACAAATCTGCGGTCGACGGCATTGATCTGACCCGGTTTGCTCCTCCTGTCGAAAAACTGGCAGGCAGCAAGTCTGCGCATTTCTAAACATATCGGGCCGGTCGTCTCGTGGACGCACCGGCCCGATTTAAGGCCCCAACGCAACCGGTTCTGTCTGGCTTCAGTGCAACGAGCCAAGTTGCGTGGTAGATCAAAGGCAGAAGGCCGCCGTGTTGGCGCAATACTTCGTAGCGTTCGGTGAATCGCGGCAAAGTGGATTTTGTCCAAGTTTGTCGGGCACGACCATTCACACCGGTTTTCCTAAGGTGATCCAAGACCTCTCGGGCAGTTGAAAACTGCATCTTTTGGGCCGCTTCGCCCGATGATCTCAAGCTTTGGACCTACGGCATGCACCATGTTTTGGTAGCTCAGTAGTCCCGGGGCCGCTGCGGATGAGCCAATCTGGACCAATTCACGGTACTGTTTTGGGCCAAAACCTGAAATGGCGAGCCATCCACCCGGGCTCAGCGCAAATGCAGCACGGCTTTTTTATATGAAAATGCAGGGTGTTTACACTTATGGGGTCAATCATAGTCAAACAAGCCGGAATCCGCATCTTCGACAAATCGAGCAATTTTGTTGGCGACAGCAGCTTTGGCCTCGGGTGAAACAATCTCGTACCCGCGGTTCAAACAACCTCGAGTGAGCCTTTCATGTGAGGGTGAAAGGCACAGAAATATGTCGTTTCCATCCCTTCGCGGACCTCTATTTCGACGCTCTGGTTTTGCGCCAACTCAAGCGTGTCCCAACCGAACGCATCAGCCGTGGCTGTGTGGGGGGCGATATCGAAATTGGTCCATCTGATCCGATCACCCACCTGCACTGTCAGATGCGATGGCTCGTAAACGAAACGACGTATCGAAACCTCATGCGTGGTTTTCGCTTTCGCAGGTCGTACCTGCAGCGAAAAAGCGGCTGCTGATGCAGCCGCTCCGGTCACGACACCACGACGTGACACCAGCCGGGACATTAATTCAATGCCTCGACCATCATTTCGGCATGGCCTTCATGCGCTTTGAAAATCTCCAAACCCTGAACGAACAGCGCCTTCACCTCGGCATTGTCGATATTTGGGATCATAGCGTTTTCAACCAGATCGTTTACCGCCTGGTGATATGCCAATTCATTCGCAGCGTACGCCTCGTCGAATTCTGCACCACGTAGCTGTGACAGCTTGTTTATGATCTCTTCGGCATTTTCATTCAGTGTTTGGCTGAACGCATTGTCTTGCGCTGTCGCACCAAGCTTTTCCAGCAATCCCAAAGCTGCAGCGTTTACCGCTGTGTGATCGCGGATCATCGTATTGGCAAACTCGTGGATCTCTGGGTTTTCAGAAATTGCCAGCGCCAAATGCGCGTAACGGATATCAATATTGTCGGCAGTATAGGCGATATGCGCGAATTCCAGATCGCTCATGTCCGCGATTTCTTGCGCGGCGGCAGGTGCAGCGAATGCGACGGCGACGACAGCGGCCGTAAAGAGGTGTTTCATTGGGGACACTCCAGTTGGTTTTTGATTGCCACCAGTATCGGCATCTTGGCCGCGAACCACATGCCGGAGCGTTCAAAAACCCGCACAGATCGTCCGAGAGTGCGGACGAACGACAATGAAGTGATGCATGTGGGCGGCTAAACCAACGCGGAAAACGCAAAGCGTTTATTGTGTGGCGGTATCCAACTTTCGATACACAAAGGTGTCAGGCGCACGTGCCGGTTCGTCGTCGAGTATGGCTCGGACCTGTTCGTGATGCGGTGACTTTCGGCACACCGGGTCGGTTGCGGATGCATCGCCGGCCAATGCAAGCGCCTGACAACGGCAGCCTCCGAAATCGATGTCCCGGCGGTCGCAGCTTTGGCAGGGT
The DNA here is from genome assembly GCF_056533365.1 of Ruegeria sp. G5. Classification (NCBI taxonomy): domain Bacteria; kingdom Pseudomonadati; phylum Pseudomonadota; class Alphaproteobacteria; order Rhodobacterales; family Roseobacteraceae; genus Ruegeria; species Ruegeria sp. G5. Next base: position 469,344 of record NZ_JBQFOK010000003.1, read on the forward strand.
TCCGGCATCCATTCCGTTCCGCGATAGGCGTTGAAGGCTTCGCTGTCGTACCAGATGTCTTTGAGGCTTGCGTCCAGAACTGTCTGGAAATTCAGGTGCGTCAACGTTTGGGCCGCGTGGCAGGGTAAGACCGTTCCATTGGGCGTTACATTCACACCTGTTGAGGCCCAGCCCCCCATACAGGCCTTGGGAAAATCGGCGTAGTAGTCTGGGGGGACAAAATCGAAGGCCAACACACCCTGCAGCCTTTGCGCGGCTTCAGCCACTTTGTCCTTTACGGCTATTGTCTGTTCGCGCGACGGCAGCAGTGTCGCGCGGTTTTTCAATGCCCAACCATGGAACTGGACGCAGGCCACTTCCAACCGTCTGGCCCCAAGTTCGACAGCCATTTCTATGGTGCGGTCCAGATCGTCCAGATTGTGGCGGTGCATGACAGCGTTCAGGGTCAGCGGAATACCCCGATCACGGATTTCCTTGGCGACGATCATCTTGCGATCGAATCCGCCCCGGTAACCGCCTATGCGGTCGGCCAAATCCGCATTGGTACCTTGCAGCGACAATTGGACGTGATCCAGCCCTGCCTCTTCGAGTTGGTCCAGACGTTTCGGCGTCAATCCTACACCCGAAGTAATGAGGTTGGTGTAAAGCCCAATCTGAGCGGCGTGTTGCGTCAGGTCTTCCAGATCTCTGCGCGAGGCTGGTTCGCCGCCTGATAAGTGCAATTGCAGGATGCCCAGTTCTCGTGCTTGCGAAAATACGTCTTTCCAGACATCCGTGCTCAGTTCCGTATTCTTGCGCTCCAATTCGACCGGATTGCTGCAATACGGGCAGCTGAGTGGGCAGCGATGCGTTAGTTCCGCCAGCATGGCGATAGGGGGCGCAATCGTCATGCGTTCACCATAACGTAAAGGCGACCACGCAATGCCTGCAGAAACTGTTGCACATCTTTTTCGATCACATCAGTCGGTGCACCATAGGTCGTGGCAAGGTCACCAACGATATCGCCGAAGCCAGCCTTGCCGTCGACGCGTGAGAGGATCGCAACGCCTATATCGTCTAACTCGATGACCTTTTCAGGGGCCATCAAAACGGTGCGGTCGCGGACCGTGTCTTTCTCAATGCGAACGCCGCGTGGCAGATAAGGGCGATCTGTATCCGAGAAAGCCAAGCTCATAACATGCCTTCCCCTGGTGTCCATGCACCTGGCGGAACACGGCCAGGTTCCACGTACGCAGACCAAAGGGCGTCTAACTGGGCCCAAAGCACGTTTGTTTTAAAGATCAGCGCCTCGCAGGCCATATCTTCTTTTTCAGCGGTATCGGCATGGTCCAACACCCAGTTCAGCCCATATGCCACGTCTTTTGGCGCTTCGGTCAAACGTTTGCGGAAATAGGACAAGCTGTCGGCATTGGCAAAGTCATAGTGGGCCAACAATCCTTCGATCCGCTGTTCATGGATCTTGGGCGCGAACAGTTCGGTCAGTGAAGACGCAACCGCCTGTAAGAGAGGTTTGTCGCGCACATAGTGGATATAGGCATCCACAGCAAATTGGGTTGCTGGCAACACACCCCGGCCTGACGCGACATAGTCGGGATCCAAACCAACCGCTTCGGCCAGTTTCAACCATCGCCTGATGCCGCCGCCAGAGTCCGTTCCGCCATCGTGATCTTCGATACGAGAACGCCATTCGCGGCGTATTTCAGGATCGGTACAGCGCGACATAAACGCCGCGTCCTTCATCGGGATCGCCGCCTGATAGGCCCAGCGGTTTACGACCCAAGCGCGAACCTGATCGGGCGTGCACTGACCGCTGTGCAAGCGATGATGAAAAGGATGTTTGTCATGATAGCGCTCGTCTCCGATCTGGCGCAAACGAGCTTCCAGAGTTTCGCGCGTCATATCATGATCTCCTGCCCGTCATAGGCGATGCCCCAGCCCGCGTTTTCCACAAACGCGCGTTCGGGCCCATTGGGTTGCAGCATTGGATTTGTGTTATTGATGTGGATGAATGTCTTCGCAGCCTTGAGACCCGCAAGACGTTCAATGGATCCGTCGGGACCGCTTACGGAAATATGGCCCATTCTCTGCCCGGTCTTTACACCTGTGCCAGATCGGATCATCTCATCATCATCCCAAAGCGTGCCGTCAAAGAACAACTGGTCCGCATCGGCCACCTGCGTCAGCAGCTCGGGGGTGACTTGGGCGCAACCGGGAATGTAATAGGCGACCTTGTCGCCAGTGGTCAGGCGTACGCCAACCGTTTGCTCACCAATCAAATCGGTTTCGACAGTGTCACCTTCCATGAACAAAGGCACCTTTCCCGGCACTGCGAAGATGCGGGCCGTCAGGCCGCCCTGCAATTCGAAATCCTGATCAAGGGTAATTCGCGAACGGGATACCTTCTCGCGGTTCACGGCGTCGAAGATGCGATTTTCAGCCAGAACATTCAGAATGTCGCCCGTTGCAAACAATGAAAACGGCGTTTGTTCACGAAGGCTAAGCAGCCCCGCGATATGGTCGATGTCCCCGTTCGTCAGCAAAACTGACGCAACTGGTGTGTCGCGCAGTGTACGAGGGTGAAGTTTGGGATTGTCCAGCATCTGCTGCCGGATATCAGGCGAAGCGTTCAGAACGCTCCATCGCTCGCCATCAGGCGATACTGCCAACGACGATTGACCGGAAGGCGGGATCAGCCCGTTTCGGGCATCCTCGCAATTCCGGCAACCACAATTCCATTGCGGTAATCCACCGCCGGCAGAAGCCCCAAGAACCAGAAAATGCACCTCGGGCCTCCGCTGAGATTAATTGATCAGAACAGGTCGCGCTCGTGCTCGCGGCCTTCGTCCTCGGACGGAGAATACATGTTGATCTCCATGCCGCAATTTACTTCTTTCAGCTTTGGTGTGCTCCAGGTCATAAGATGCCTCCCTTTAATGACTGGCGTTAACATAAAACGTACAAGCCGCGTCAGTTTCGGAAAATGCTGCTTTGGTCGTACGATATTTGGCGTAGTTTCATTCCGATTGTTTGCTGCGTCAACCACCTTGAGGTCGTAGATAGGCTGGCTAGGACTTTTGTCGAATGTTCGCTGGCAAGTCGGAATTATAGTCTCGCGAGCATGCGCGCGATCCTTGCAATGATCCTTTTGGTTCTGGGCAGCCTCATGGCAGTTGCCGAACCATTGCCGCGTGAGCGGATCGAACCTTATGTTCGCGCGCCATTCTCGTTGGGGGAGCTACTGAACGAAAACGGCGTGTACGCTCTGTTGAACTCAGGTGGGATCGAAGCTGGATATGTCTTTGAAACAGAGCCTTTAGCGCCCCTGCCGGGTTTTTCCGGAGCACCGATAAACATGCTGGTCGTCCTTGACCTTGAGGGCCGGTTTCTGGACGTCCAACTGATCGAACACAACGAGCCGATATTTGTATCGGGGTTGGGTCAGGCCCCTTTCCACAAGTACTTTGAGCAGTACGGAGGATTGTCGATTTCGGACTCGATCGTAGTGGGCACACCTTACGGAGATGCTGCATCGGGATCACAGCTTGTTTACCTCGACGGGGTCACTAAGGCGACGGCGAGCGTTCGTATTGCGCACGAATCCGTTATGGGCGCCGCTCTCGCCGTTGCACGCGAAAAGATGCAGGGGTTGGCGACAGCTCCGCCCGCTTTCCCGAAAGCGGATTATGATGAGGCGCTGAGCTGGGATGATTTGGTTGGGCAGGGTATCGCGACCCACAAGGTCATCACGAATGCCGAAGTAGACGCCTTGTTCAAAGATACATTGTGGGAGGACGACGATCCCGAAGCGCAGGACTATCCCGACGAAGCTTATCTTGATCTTTGGGTTGTCGATCTGGGGCCAAAGTCCATCGCGCGCGCCGCATTGTCCGAGGGCAGTTTTGATGAACTCCAGAACTTTCTGGAGATTTCAGATCATGATGAACCGATCCTTTTGATCGAAACCGCTCGTCACGGTCTGGTCAGCGAAGACTTTGTTCGCAACACGGCACCCGATTGGATATCAGCCGAACAAGACGGTTTGCCGGTGGCATTGCGGGATGCAGATCTGCTGGTGGATCTGGCCGATGGGATGCCTGACGGCACGGCGATGATCTTACGCACCGACAGACGGTTGGGTTTTGATCCATCGCGCGAATGGGTTCTGAAAATTCTCGCGGTCCGTGAACATGGGATGTTTCAGCCCGAAACCGGATCTGTGACGTTAGAGGTTTCGCACGCAACCCCCGAGCGGTTTTTCGATCGCCCTGTTCAGATCAAACCGGCTCCTCCCTGGCTAGAAGCGTTGCGAAACCGCCAAGGTGACTTGATTGTCCTTTCAGCGGTTTTAGCTGCAATTTTGGTCGGCTTGGGTTTCCGTATGAATGCGCTGGCTGCCCAACCTTTGTTTACGCCTCTCCGGCTTGGCGTTCTGGCCTTTGTTGTCGGGTTTGTCGGGTGGTGGGGCCAAGGGCAGCTATCTATCGTAACTGCGCTTGGTACTTTGCGCACGGCGCTCGAGGGCGGCAGTTTTGCCTTCCTGCTGTACGATCCCTTTTCGCTGTTGATCTGGGCCGTGACGCTGGTTGGGTTGGTTGCTTGGGGTAGGGGGCTGTTTTGTGGTTGGCTATGCCCGTTTGGTGCGATGCAGGAATTTGCGCACCATATAGGCAAGGCCCTTCGATTGCAGCAGATTGAGCCTTCGGTCGTGTGGGATAATCGGCTGAAATGGCTGAAATACGTCGTTCTCGCCTGGCTAATTGGCGTAGTGTTCATTGCCCCTGACCAGATCGACAAAGCTGCCGAGGTCGAGCCATTCAAAACCGCCGTTACGACCTTCTTTGTCCGCGAATGGTACTATGTCGCTTATGCCGCATTCTGGTTGTTGCTGGGAATGGTTCTGTTCAAAGGGTTTTGCCGTTACGTCTGCCCGCTTGGGGCGCTTCTTGCGATTGGCGGGTTGGTCCGCGGTCATGCCTGGATTGATCGGCGGGCGGAGTGTGGGTCTCCGTGCCAATTGTGCAAAGTCAAATGCAAATACGGCGCGATCAAGAAGACAGGGGAAGTCCAATACGATGAGTGTTTCCAGTGTTTGGATTGCGTTACAATTCATGATGACAACAGCCGCTGCGTGCCTTTGATCATCGCTGCGCGCCGTCAGGCAAGAAAGGTAGCCGCAGAATGATGAATCGCCGGCGCTTTTTGGCTATTTCTGCAGCTTCTCTTGCAACACCTGCAGCAGCGCTGTCACACCGATGGCAAGGATACGCTATGGGGGCGGAGGTCAGCCTTACGTTCAATGGCGATCCTGCTGAAGCAGATCGCGCGATCGCACGCGTTCAGGCCCTGTTGGAACGGTGTGAAGCATTGTTTAGCCTGTACCGCCCTATGTCTGCTGTATCGCAGTTGAATACGCATGGGTTTCTGCTTAACCCCGAGCCTGAGTTTACCGCCGTATTGAAAGCCTGTGATGATATGTTTCGGGTCACCGATGGCCGGTTCGACCCGACTGTTCAGCCGCTATGGGCTGCTGCCGCTACTGGAAAGCGCGACTTGGATGCAGCGCGTGAACAAGTCGGTTGGCACCGCGTTAGTTTGTCGTCAGATCGCGTTACTCTGGGCGAAAATCAGGCTGTGACTTTGAATGGTATCGCGCAAGGCTTCGCGACTGATCTAGTCACGCAGGAATTGCGCCGCTCAGGCTGGACAGAAGTTCTGGTTAATATCGGCGAGTTTTTCGCCTCTGGGCGTCAATGGACGCTTGGCATTTCGGACCCGGTCCATGGGATCGTGAAAACCATCAGGCCCAAAGATCGTGCTGTTGCGACATCCAGCCCCGGAGCAATGCCCTTAGGGGCGGATCATCTGCACATAGTGAACACAAAAGGGGCGCAAAAACCTGCGTGGTCGACCGTCAGTGTCGAAGCATCGGATGCGACCACAGCCGATGCTTTGTCTACAGCTTTTTGCTATGCGACTGCAGATGAAATTACGGAAATGCTGTCCAATGCCCAGGGCAAGCCTTCGGCGATTTGCATCAGCGCAAATGGAAGTGCCACAACGCTAGGGTCGTAACAAAAGCCCCGTTTGTTATACCGGGGCTTTTGAATGATTTAAGCGCAGGCTTGGATTGCGCGTTTAGTCATGACGCTGACGAGATGTGCGCGGTATTCCTTGCTGCCATGCAGGTCGCCGATCATGTTGGCGGGGTTGATACGCAGGTCCATCAGCGCATCGGCGCGGAACTCTGTGTTCAGAGCCTGCTCTGCCTCGGACCAGCGAAAGACGCCATCCTCGCTGGCACCGGTGACGGCAACGCGCACGCCATCTGCGAACCGCGCCAGATAGACGCCGACCAATGCAAACCGAGACGCAGGCTGCAGGAACTTCTGATAGCTCGCCGCCTGCGGCACCG